>NZ_JCAFRY010000003.1:0-301217 GCF_059368675.1 Stenotrophomonas sp. YJH_SMC_120 | reverse complement strand
GGCGGACAAGAAGTTCTCGACTAAACGGCGTCAAACGGGCATTTTTATGGTGGTTCATCCGGGCTCTTTGGGGACTGGATAGGTGTGGTAACCACCATTTTCCAAAGATGTCCCGGATGAACAACCTACCGAGAGATCACAGTTAGTCGACTATCGCGCGCAGCGCGGGCTTTGCAAAGCGTCCAGCGAAGAGCAGTCGACCAACAGTCGACTCTACCCCGTCGGTTCACCCCGCCCACGTTTCCGCGCGCACGCACGCCACGCCGGCGAAGTCAGTACTTCAGGCGCAGCTCTTCCACGGCCGGCTGCTGCAGCGCGTACCAGTCCTGGAACTCTTCCTCGGTGATCTCATCGGGCGCGTACACCACCACCGGGTGCCAGTCGTGGTCGGTGGGCAGCGGCTGGCGCGGGCCGGCACGCAGGCTGTAGCTGACGCCCTCGTAGTCGACCAGGTCATCAACCTGCGCCCACTGCTCGCGTGCGAACGCGGATTCACTCTTCAACAGGATTACCTGGTACATCGGCACCTCCACCTCGGTTGGATCAGGAAAACACGGCGCTGGCGGCAGCATACCGCCACGCCGGTGACAACGGACACGCCGCAGCGGCGACGGAACGTTCTGGACACGGCCATCGCCCCGGCTTCACCCGCCCATGGCAAGGCCATCGGCATCGTGGAGGCCCACCCCTGCCACGACCGCCGATGACCGACCACCCGCCGCTGAAGACCGTCGCCGACCTCAAGCTACCCCGCTACCTGGGCACCTGGTACGAAATCGCACGCCTGCCGATGCGCCACGAGCCGGAAGGCTGCACCGATGTGTCGGCGCACTACACCCTGCTCGACAACGGCAACGTCGGCGTCACTAACCGCTGCCGCATGGACGGCGACGTCGAGGAAGCCACCGGCGAGGCCTGTGCCGTCGACAACGACAGCGCGCGCCTGGAGGTGAGCTTCCTGCCCAAGGGCCTGCGCTGGTTGCCGTTCGCCAAGGGCGACTACTGGGTGATCCAGATCGCTCCGGACTACAGCGTGGCGCTGGTCGGCAGCCCGGACCGCAAGTACCTGTGGCTGCTGGCCCGCGAACCGCAGCTGGACGCCACCGTGCAGGACCATTATCTGGCCACCGCCCGCCTGCAGGGCTTCGATCTGTCCGAACTGATCCACACCCCGCACACCGGTCGCCCCACAGCCTGAACTGCCCACTCATGGACCTGAAGAGTGGCTACCCCTGGTGGGCGGTGCGCAACGGCCTGATCCACGCCTTCCCACCGCTGGAGAGGGATCTGCGCTGCGACGTGCTGGTGGTCGGCGGCGGCATCACCGGTGCGCTGATTGCCGACGAGCTGTCCGGGCATGGCCACGACGTGGCGGTGATCGAGCAGCGTGACATCGGCTGGGGCAGCACCGCTGCCAGCACCGCGCTGCTGCAGTACGAGATCGACACCCACCTGCTGGAACTGGCCCAGCGCTATGGCCAGGACGCCGCGGCGCTTGCCTACCGGGCGTGTGCGGAAGCAATCCCAGCGCTGGGCGACGTGTCACGCGGGTTGAAGGACGTGGATTTCCAGCGTATGGACAGCCTGTACCTGGCCAGCCGCCGTCGCGACGTTCCGCGCCTGATGGCCGAAGGTGAGGCGCGGCGCAGCATCGGCCTGGATGCCCGTTGGCTGGGCCCGGAGGCACTGCAGGAACGCTTCGACGTGGACGCCGGTGGAGCCCTGCTCACGCGCCAGGCGGCGCGGGTCGACCCGTATCGGCTGACCTATGCACTGCTGCAGCGCCTGCGTCGGCGCGGCGGCCACGTGCATGACCGCACGGTGCTGCACAGCCTCGACGCCACTGCGCGCGGCGTGACCGCCCGTACCGAAGACGGTGCCACCATCCGCGCACGCCACGTGGTGCTGGCCATGGGCTATGCCAGCCAGCGCTGGCTCAAGCAACGGGTTGCACGCAACCGCAGCAGCTACGCCTTCATCACCGATCCCATCGATGCGGACGTGCTCGGCCGGCTGCGCACCACCATGGTGTGGGAGAGCGCCCGCCCCTACCTGTACCTGCGCGCCACCGGCGACCGTCGCCTGCTGGTGGGCGGGCTGGACGACGCCATCGACATCCCCGCCCGCCGCGACCGGCGCGTTCAGAGCAAGGCCGACAAGCTGATGAAGCAGCTGCTGCATTGGTTCCCACGGCTGGACCCGGTGCCGGCGTTTTCCTGGGCCGGCACCTTCGCCGAAACGGCGGACGGCCTGCCGTTCTTCGGCCCGCACGATCAGTGGGGGCCGCGGGTGCACTTCGCCATGGCCTACGGCGGCAACGGCATCACCTATTCGATGATCGGCGCGCAGCTGCTGCGGGCCGGGATCGAGCGGCGGGCGCATCCGCTGGCGGGGCTGTTCGGGTTCGGGCGCTTGTAGCCTGCAGCCAGGCATGGCCTGGCTCTACCGCGAGCGGGCGCCGACAGGCATCATTCAAGCAGCCCCTGCTAGCGTCGGCCTGTACCGCCGCGTGTTGCGCGGTCATCTGTCCGCTGGAGCACCGTCATGATCCGCCCCCTGACCCTGCTGCTGTGCCTGGCCCTGCCGGGAACCGTGCTGGCCCAGTCCGCCGCCGGCGCCACCGCGCCGCAGGCTGCCGGCCTGGACCTGACGCTGCCGCAGGCGCCGATGCGCTACCTCAACGACCCGGCCCTGCAGCAGGATCCGCCGGGCACGTACTACGGTGACAAGAGCGGCCCGCGCGTACACGACGACGCGACGATCGCCGACGTCACCGACGACAAGGTCAAGGTATCCGGCAGCTTCACCACCGGCATCGGCTATTCCAAGAACGGTGGCAACAGCCACTACAACGCCGCCACGCTGAACCTGAGCAAGAACTACACCACCGATGAGGGCAAGACCCACGGGGTCAACGTCAACATCCACGTGAGCGAAGGCAAGGGCCCGGGCTTCTTCGGCCCGTACGGCGGCTACTACGGCCGCGGCCCGGGCTATTGGGATTACCCGCCGCCGTTTGGCTGGTAACGCCCCGCGTCGGGCCTGGGCCGACCAAGGTCGGCCACTATCGCTGCGTACGCTTGGTAGGTGTCGACCTTGCATGTGCCGGTGGGTGTCGACCTTGGTCGACACGCTCTGCATTCCGTGCCGGCCAGCGGCCGGCACCTACCCGCACGCGAATCAATCCAGCCAGCCATCGCGCTCGCTGTGCAGGATGCGGCCGTCATAACCGCTCAGGCGCACCTCCACCTTCTGGTTGCGGGCATTGCGGGCTTCCAGCGACCAGGTCGCACCATCGCGTTCCAGCGAATGGATCTCGCGCAGGCCATGCGCCTGTGCCCGTGCCAGCACCTGCTCGGTGGTCAACAGCGCGCGGCTGCTGTGCTCATCGAAGATCTCGCCGGTCTTCGGGTCCACGTAGACCTCGCTGAAGCGGCCATCGGCGCGGCTCACGTCAGCCTCCCACAGGCCATCATCGCGTTCGATCTCGTGGATCTGGGTGTAGCCGGCCTTGCGCAGGGTCTGTTCAACCTGGGCCATGCCCAGCGGCGCAGCCTGTACGGCCGGCGCGACGGCCAGCAGGGCAACAGTGGCGAGGGTGAGTGACTTCAACATGGGGGTTCTCCTGTTCGTGTTCGTGTTCGTGTTCGTGGCCGGACCATCCCGGCAACGCCACAATGCACCCCGTGGTTAACAGCGCCTTAGCCGGCACTGTTAACCAGCTGTTAGTCACCTCCGCCACACTCACGCCTGGTCCTACAGTCCTCCCCGCGCCCCGATGCTCTCCACCCTGCCCCTGCTGCTGGCCCTGGCCAGCGCCCCGACCGCCGCCGCGCCCGCACAGGACCCGGCGCAGCAGGTCGCGCGCCGCGCCGTGCAGCAGGGCCGCTACGTGCCATTGGAAAGCGTGGTGCGCGATGCGCTCAAGCGCTTTCCGGGCCAACTGCTGGAAGTGGAGCTGGACGACGGCGTCTACGAAGTGGAGATCCTGCGCAGCGACGGCGTGGTGGTGGAGCTGGACTATGATGCGCGCAGCGGAAAGCTGCTGAAGACGGAGCTGGACGACTGATGCGCATCCTGTTGGCCGAAGACGATGCCGCACTGGCACAGCGCCTGGTGCCCCTGCTGGAACAGGCCGGCTACGTGGTGCACGTGGTCGCCGACGGCCGCCAGGCCGAGGAGATCGGCCAGATCGAAGACCTGCAGGCGGCCATCGTCGACCTGGGCCTGCCCGGGCTGGACGGATTGAGCGTGATCGAGCGCTGGCGCGGCAACGGCCGCAGCTTCCCGGTGCTGGTGCTGACCGCACGCGGGCGCTGGCACGACAAGCTGGCCGGCTTCGACGCAGGCGCCGACGATTACCTCACCAAACCGTTCCAGGCCGACGAACTGGTGCTGCGCCTGCGCGCCCTGATCCGCCGCAGCCATGGCCACGCCAGCCCGCGCCTGCACTGCGGACCACTGCAGCTGGACGTCAACGCTGGCCGTTTCGAGCTGGACAGCCAACCGCTGTCGCTCAGCCCGCAGGAGTTCCGCCTGCTCAGTTACTTCATCCACCACAGCGGCCAGGTGATCGGCCGCGACCGCCTGGGCGAACAGGTGTTCGACGGCGGCTACGACCCGGACTCCAATGCGCTGGACGTGCTGCTCGGACGCGTGCGCCGCAAGCTCGGCATCGATCTGATTCAGACCGTGCGCGGCCAGGGCTGGCGGCTGGCCGCGCCGTGAGCCGGCAACCCTCGCTGCGGCGGCGCCTGCTGCTGGCTGGTGGCGCCGGCCTGCTGCTGGTTTCGCTGCTGGCCAGCGCGCTGCTGGGCGAACTGTTCAAGCGCAGCGCGCGTGACCGCCTCGACCACGAACTGCAGCAGGACATGCTGACCCTGCTGGCGCAGGCCGAAGTGGACCCGGAAGGACAGCTGCGTCTGCGCCAGGAACCCAATGACGCGCGCTTCCAGCGCGTGTTCTCCGGTGCCTACTGGCAGATTGCCGGTGCCGATGGCCGCGTGCTGTTGCAGTCGCGCTCGCTGTGGGATGAAACCCTGCCGGCCATGGCCACAGGTGCGGCCACGCGCAATCTGGCTGGGCCACTACAGCAATCCCTGCGTGCACGCGTGCAGCAGGTGCGCCTGCCGCGCGCCAGCGCACCGTTCGTCGCCGTGGTTGCCACCGACCGCAGCGCGCTGGATGCGGATGTGGCCGCGTTCCGCAAGCGCACCGCCATCGCGCTGGGCGTGCTGGTCGCGGCCTGGCTGGCTGTGCTGGCCAGCCAGGTGCACTTCGGATTGCGTCCGCTGCACCGCCTCGGCGCACAGCTGGAACGGGTTCGGCGCGGCGATGCGCAGCGCATCGAGACGCAGGGACTTGGGGCGGAGGTCGCGCCACTGGGCGAAGAACTCAACGCGCTGCTGGAGCACCAGCAACGCATGGTCGCGCGCGCGCGTACCAGCGCACAGGATCTGGCGCATGCGCTGAAAACCCCGCTGAGCGTATTGGCCACCGAGGCCGACGGCGACGGCGGGGACTGGCGGGCGACCGTTCGTGAGCAGAGCGCCCGCATGCAGGCCAGTGTCGACCGCTACCTGGCCGCTGGGTTGGCCGCCGACCATCGCCAACGCACCGACGTGGCGACTGTCGGACAGGCGCTGTGCCGGCTGATGGCACGCGTGCATGGCGAACGCGGCATTGCGTTCACAGCGGAAGGCATTGATCCGGCGTTGCAGTTCGCCGGTGCCAGTGCGGATCTGGAAGAGATGCTGGGTAATCTGTTGGACAACGCCGGGCGGTGGGCGCAACAGCAGGTCACTGTCGAAGCGGAAGCCCACGACGGGCAGTTACGCATCGAAGTGCGTGATGACGGCCCTGGCCTGGCGGCGGATGCGCTGTCCCAGGTCACACAGCGTGGTGTACGCCTGGATGAGCGCGAGGGCAGCAGTGGATTGGGGTTGGCGATCGTGGGCGATATCGCCGCCAGTTATGGCGGGCGCCTGGCGCTGGAGAATGCGCAGCCCGGCCTGCGCGCAACGTTGTGGTTGCCGGTGGCGTGAAGCGGCCAACCTAACGGTGGGTAGTGCCGGCCGCTGGCCGGCAACCACGTAGTAACCGGAAACGCCCTGCGGAAGCCGGCCAGCGGCCGGCTCTACCAAGCACCAATCCTACCGGTCGCCGTGCACCCGGTAGGTGTCGACCTTGGTCGACACGCACCAAGCATCAACGGTGATGCATCCACCAGCAATCAATCGCGTCCAGCACGATGTGGATGATCAAACCGATGCCGAACAACCGCGTTCTCTTCGGCACGCACAGGCCTGCATACACGGCAATCGCCGGTGCGGTGTGCAGCGCGTGGAAACCGATGCTGCAGCGGTTCGGTGCATAGATCGGGTCGGCCAGCAGGTGGTCCAGATCGATGATCCAGCCCAGCAGCATCAGCAACCATGCCGAGGCAAAGCGCTTGCGCCAGAACAGCCATGCCAGCAGGGCTGGCACGGCGGCATGCAGGAACAGGTGGAAGATCGCGCGCGCGCTCATCGGCAACGGCGGCGCCGGGCAAACCCGGCGCCGTCCATCAGACCAGCGGTTCGTCGGACAGGTAGGTGTAACCGGTCAGGCCGGCTTCCAGCGCCTCCGACAACTCCTGCGCACGTTCCGGCGACAACTGGGCCTCGGCCACGCGCTGCGCATAGGTCGCACGCAGTTCGTCCAGGCGGTAACCCACGTAATCGAGCATCACGTCGGTGGTGTCACCACGGCGCTGCTGGGTGATGGCGTAGCCATCGGCATCGGCCAGCACTTCCACCGCGTCAGTATCACCGAACAGGTTGTGAATGTCGCCCAGGATCTCCTGGTAGGCGCCGACCATGAAGAAACCGATGCGGTAGCTTTCGCCCGGCTTCATCCTGTGCAGCGGCAGCGAGCTGTCCAGGCTCTCGTTCTCGACATAGGTTTCCACCATGCCGTCCGAGTCGCAGGTCATGTCGGCGATGATGCCGCGACGGTCCGGGGTCTCGTCCAGGCGCTCGATCGGTACGATCGGGAACACCTGGTCGATTGCCCACACGTCGGGGACCGATTCGAACACGCTGAAGTTGACGAAGTACTTGTCGACCAGGCGCTCGTTCAGTTCGTCCAGCACCGGGCGGTGGCTCTTCTCGTCATAGCTCAGGCGCGCACGCACGCCGTGGGCGATGGCGTAGAACAGGTCGTCGATACGCGCACGCTGCGGCAGGTCGATCTGACCCAGCGCGTAGCTGGCCAGGCCTTCGGCATGGAAATGCTGCGCTTCCTGGAACAGCTCCACCGCCGGGCGCACGTCCAGCTCGTCGTGGATCTCGCGCAGGTGGCGAATCGCCGCCGGTTCGTCGTCGTGCTGGTCCGGCACGCGGCCTTCCTGCGCCTCTTCCACTTCCGAGACGTTGGCGATCAGCACCGCGTGGTGCGCGGTCATCGCGCGGCCGCACTCGGTCACGATGCGCGGCGGGGTCAGGCCGAACTCTTCGCACGCATTGGCCAGCGGCTGCACGATGTTGCTGGCGTAGGAATGCAGGCCGTAGTTGATCGAGCAGAAGCTGCGCGAACGGGTGCCTTCATAGTCCACGCCCAGGCCACCGCCCACGTCGACGTGGGTGATCTTCGCGCCCAGGCGCGACAGCTCCACGAAGTAGCGGGTGGCTTCGCGCATGCCGTTGGCGATGTCGCGCACGTTGGAGATCTGCGAGCCCATGTGGAAGTGCAGCAGGTTCAGGCAGTCGGCGTACTCGGTGTCACGCAGCGACTTCCACAGGTCCAGCAGCTGGCGCGGCGACAGGCCGAACTTGGCCTTGTCGCCACCGCTGTTCTGCCACTTGCCGGCGCCCAGCGAAGCCAGGCGCATGCGCACGCCCAGGCCCGGCTTCACGTCCAGCGCCTTGGACTCTTCCAGCACCAGCTTCAGCTCGGACGGCTTCTCGATGACGATGAAGGTCTGCAGGCCCAGCTTGCGGCCGATCAGGGCCAGGCGGATGTACTCGCGGTCCTTGTAGCCGTTGCAGACGATCAGGCCACCCGGGCGCGACAGCGCCAGCACGGCCATCAGCTCGGGCTTGCTGCCCGCTTCCAGGCCGAAGCCCTCGCCGTGGTGGCTGGCCAGGGTACCGGCCACGCCGCGGGTCTGGTTGACCTTGATCGGGTACACGGCGGTGTAGCCACCGCTGTACTCCCAGTCCTGCTGGGCCTGGGCGAAGGCCGCCTGCAGCTTGCCCAGGCGCTGGCCGAGGATGTCCGGGAAGCGCACCAGCAGCGGCAGCTTGGCACCGGCCGCGCGCGCAGCATCGACCACCTTGGGCAGCGACACCACCGGGCCGTCCGCCCCGGTCGGTCTCACCACCATGTGCCCGGCCTGATCCACGTCGAAGTAACCGTCCGCCCAATGCGGGATCGAGTAGGTCTTGCGGGCTTGGTCGAGGGACCAATCGGTCATTTCAGTCGGCCTTGTTGGCAATAAAAGGGGGGGCATGATAACGCCTATATGCCCACAGGTTCGTTATCATGCGCGCCCGCGCCCGTGACAGGTTCCAACCTGAACGGGCCGATCCGTCCGGATGTGGCATCTGTGCCACGCGGCCCCGCCCGCCAGCCCGGCTCCACCCCTCCGAACAGGACTGTTTTCCAATGACTGACAGCAACAACTGGTACATCGAACACTTCGAGCGCACCGGCTCGGCCATCGGCTACCGCATCACCGGCAAGCTGGACGAGGTGCAGTCGCCGTTCCAGAAGATCGAGATCTTCCAGACCACCGACTGGGGCAACCTGATGACCATCGACGGGGCCATCATGCTGACCAGCAAGGACAACTTCTTCTACCACGAGATGATCAGCCACCCGGTGCTGTTCACCCACGCCGCGCCCAAGCGCGTGGTGATCATCGGTGGCGGCGACTGCGGCACCCTGCGCGAAGTGCTCAAGCACACCGGCGTGGAGAGCGTGACCCAGTGCGATATCGACGAGCAGGTCACCGTGATGGCGCGCAAGCACTTCCCGGAACTGTGCGACTCCAACGACGACGCCCGCGCCGAGCTGCTGTTCGACGACGGCGTGGCCTACATGGCCAACTGCCCGGCGGGCAGCGTGGACGTGGTGATCGTGGATTCGACCGACCCGGTCGGCCCCGGTGAAGGCCTGTTCAACAAGGCCTTCTACGAGAGCTGCTTCAAGGCCCTGAAGGACGACGGCATCCTGGTGCAGCAGTCCGAGTCGCCGCTGATGCAGCTGGAGCTGATCAACGAAATGCGCACCGAGATGGGCAAGGCCGGCTTCGGTTCGTTCAAGACCCTGCCATTCCCGCAGCCGTGCTACCCCACCGGCTGGTGGAGCGTGACCATGGCGCGCAAGGGCGACAGCAGCTTCGATTTCCGCCAGGCCGACTCGGCTGCCAAGACCTTCAACACCCTGTACTACACCGCCGCGCTGCACACCGGCGTGCTGGTGACCCCGCCGTTCGTGCAGGCGGCACTGAAGTAAGGCGTGCCGACCAACGGTCGGCACCCACCCATGCAAAAGAAAAACCCGCGCTGGCGACAGCGCGGGTTTTTTCATGTTCCGGTAGTGCCGGCCGCTGGCCGGCAACCTCATGCAACGATCAGAGCGCCCAGATACCGGCAATCACCGCCACCACCAGGCCCCACTTGATCAGCTGGTAGGCCACCACGCTGCGCTCGCGCAGTGCCTTGGCCTTCAGGCGCACCTTGTAGACGCTGCCGAACGCCTTGTTGACGCCACCGGTCGGGTCACCCGGCAGGTTCGGCGAGGCACCACCGGCCAGCAACGTGGCCGCCACCGCGCGGTTGAACAGCCCCGGCAGGCCGAAGCGCAGCGGGCGGGCGATGTCGCAGAACAGGATCACGCGGTCATCGGGCGTCTCGTTGTGCGCGTGGTGGATGTAGGTCTCGTCGAACATCATCCACTCGCCATCGCGCCAGCTCTTCTTGATGCCGTCCACTTCGATGTAGCAGCCGTCGTTGTTCGGCGTGGCCAGGCCCAGGTGCAGGCGCAGCGAACCAGCGAACGGGTCGCGGTGCGGACGCAGCTCGCTGCCCGACGGCAGCTGCGCGAACATCGCCGCACGCACGTCCGGTAGGGACTCCAGCAACGCCGTGGTCTTGGGGCACATCGCCTTCGCCGACGGGTGCGACGGGCCGTACCACTTCAGGTAGAAGCGCTTCCAGCCACGGCGAAAGAACGAATTGAAACCGGCATCATTGAACGTGCTGGACGCGGCGATCTTCTGCGCATCGCGCAGCGCCAGCGCCTCATCGCGGATCATCTGCCAGTTCTGGCGCAGCGGCTCCAGCTGCGGGAACTCCTTGGCCGGATCCAGGAACGGCGTGGTCGGCACCTTCGAGAACATGTACATGACCACGTTGATCGGGGCCATGAAACTGGAGTGATCCAGCAGCTGGCGCGACCAGCGCGCGCGGACATTGCCACGGAAGTGGATGTACAGCACGCAGGCCACGAACAGCGCTGCAATGACGATTTTGATGATCAAAGCACTTTCCTCCAGCCGCGGCCGGAACGGGAATCGGGGCGATGCACGGCCTGGTGGCCAGCATCGGTAAGGAACGCGGCAGGGAACGGGGACGTGCCGAAGGGTGCGGCCGCCGATGTCGCGAATTAACAGCTTATGGTCGGCAGGCCGTGCGTCGGGGTCAAGCCGGACGTGCGCGACGTTCAGCGGGCCGCGGATGAACGAACCGATGCGACGCCCAACCTATTGATTCGGAAAGATCCGTCGGCCAAGTGAGACATAATTGTCCGATTGAGCGCGACGAACTGTTCCAGCCACGCCCCTGACATTTCTCCGACAAATCGTGGAATAGCGAACTGGCGAGTACTAAAATTAACGAAAACTTAGTAACTCCCTGTAACACCGGTTCGCTTGACGCTTTGCGCCACCCACCGGGTCGTCCGAGACCCCGACATGTATCTTCCTGCTCTGCCCCCCTCCTCCTGCGGCGATGAGGCCGCCACCCCGCTGCTGCTCAAGCGCGGCGAACGCTTCCTGGCCCCCGACGTCTATCGCACCTGCCTGGACGGGCGCGAGGCAGTCATCAAGGACTATTCCCGCTACCGCGGCACGCCCGTTTCGCTGATCGCGCGACTGATGGTGCGCCGCGAGGCCCGCATGCTGCAGCGCCTCGGCGGCTGGAAGCACGCCCCCGCGCTGCTCGGCACCCTCGGTGGCCTGGCGCTGGGCATGGAGTTCATCCCCGGCCAGACCCTGAGCACCGCACAGGCCGTCGGCAATGAGGTGTTCGAGCAGCTGCAGCACGCGCTCAGCCGCTTGCACGCCGCCGGTATCACCCACAACGACCTGCATGGCACCAACGTGGTGATCAGCGGCGGCGTGCCGGTGCTGCTGGACTTCACCTCGGCCTGGCGCGCCCCGCGCTGGCTGCGCCGCAACCCGCTGAGCCGGCAACTGAGCCGCAGCGACATGAAGAACCTGCTGAAGATCCGCCAGCGCGTGACCGGCCAGGCGCCAAGTGCCGCGCAGGCCGCACTGGTGGCCGACCCGGGCTGGGTCGCTGCCGTGCGGCAGGGCTGGAAGCGGTTCTACAAGTGGGCCAAGCGGCGGTAAGCGCTGTTCGCCCTGCATTGCTTGCGCGACTGCTGTTTGCCCCGCATTTGCCCCGGGCCACACGCCCGATGTGCTCTGCGATACTCGTCGGCACGCCACTCGCAAGGATGCTGGGGATGCCGACACCTGAACACACCCGCCTGCTGACTGCAGCCGCAAGATCCATACTGCGCCCCTTGGGCTGCGTGCAAAAGGGCCGTTCGCGCACTTGGCTTGACGACCAGGGCTGGTGGGTCGGGGTGGTCGAGTTCCAGCCTTCGGCATGGGACAGGGGCAGCTACCTCAATGTCGGCGCCTGCTGGCTCTGGGAAGAAAAGGACTACCTGTCCTTCGACGTGGGCGGCCGCGTTGCCGGATTCGAACGCTTCACCGAAACCGCCGAGTTTGCCTCGGCCGCACAGGCACTGGCCGAGCAGGCCGCCGCCGAGGTACTGGCCCTGCGTGACCGTTTCCCCACCCCGGGGCATGTGCGTGCATTGATGAACCTCCACCCCAAACCGGGCATCCGCGAACACATCCATGCGGGCATCACTGCCGGGCTGGCGGGCGCTTACGACGAGGGTCGCAGGCACTTGGCACTGGCCGCTACGGAGACCCACCCAGCGCCATGGGTCGATGTGCTGAAGCAACGCTGTGCCGAACTCATGCCGCTGCTGCAACGTGATGGCGGCTTCGAGGCAGAGATCGCCGCCACCGTGACGCGCACCCGCCGCGCGCTCGGTCTGCCGGAGTGGCGGTCGTCCTCCCTCATTCCGCCGGGTTGATCACACTGGGAGGGTACTTCGTCGAACACGGGTGTTCGCTCCGCCCGATCCCGGTTGTGGAGTCGAGCTTGCTCGACTCTACAACAGAGGCGGCAAGCATCCCGTCGCTCAGACTGCGCAGCGGTCCAGCCCCCCCCTTACAACGCGTCCGCGTCCAACTCACCGGTACGAATACGCACCACACTGCCCAGGTCGTACACAAACACCTTGCCGTCACCAATCTTGCCGGTGCCGGCGGCCTTCACGATGGCCTCAACCACGGCCTCCACCTGGTCATCGGTCACCGCCACTTCCAGCTTCACCTTCGGCAGGAAGTCGACCACATACTCCGCGCCGCGGTACAGCTCGGTGTGGCCCTTCTGGCGACCAAAGCCCTTCACTTCCGTCACCGTGATCCCAGTGACCCCACGCTCGGCCAGCGCTTCGCGCACGTCGTCGAGCTTGAACGGCTTGATCACCGCCATGACCATCTTCATCGTCTATCTCCTGTCTTCCGGCGTGGAGGATAGCGCCTGAACGCGGCCCGTGCGAAGCCGCTGCGGCCTGTCCGGGCAGTGGGTGCCAGCAGTATCCTTGTGCCCGAATGGCCTGCCCGCGCCGGATGCACGGGCCCACCCCCACGGAGCACCCCATGATCGACCTGAATCAAATCGATGACCTCGCCCGTCGCCTCAGCGACCTGGTGCCGCCGGGCCTGCGCGAATCGCGCGAGGAACTGCAGGCCACCTTCAAGAGCGCGCTGCAGGCCGGCCTGGCCAAGCTGGACCTGGTCACCCGCGAGGAGTTCGAAGTGCAGCGCGCCGTGCTACTGAAGACCCGCCAGAAGCTGGATGCGCTGGAAACCGCCGTGCGCGAGCTGGAAGGGCGCGGCGCCGCAGAATGAAAAAAGGAGGCGCACCGCGCCTCCCGTTTACAGATTATTTCCCGGATGGGGCCTTGCAGCAAGGCCCACCGGGCGCCCTAGACTCGCCGGCCTGTCGATCCGGCAGGACACGCGGGGGCAGCAGCGATGGCGCAGGACACCGATTGGACACCCGTTTCGCATGGCACCTGCGACCAGGTCGCCGGGCCGTTCTATCACGGCACACGCGCTGATCTGGCGGTGGGCGAGCTGCTGAGCGCGGGCTTCCGCTCCAACTATCGCGACAGTGTGGTGATGAACCACATCTACTTCACCACGATTGCCAAGGGCGCCGGGCTGGCTGCGGAGATGGCCAAGGGTGAGGGGCGGCCGCGCGTGTATGTAGTGGAGCCGACCGGGCCGTTTGAAGACGATCCGAATGTGACCAACAAGAAGTTTCCCGGGAACCCGACGCGGTCGTATCGGAGTGCGCAGCCGTTGCGGGTTCTTGGGGAGATTACGGAGTGGGAGCTGTATGACGCGGAGTTCGTCCAGCAGTTGAAGGCGTTTGTTGCTTCGGGGAGTGGGGAGATCATCAATTGATGGCCAGCCCAACAGCCGACTTATGTTCAGCCCTCACCCGCTCCCGAAAGCAGTCACTCAATGGACGGGCCTCAATCCTCAAGCTTGGCAATACCGAACGCATGACGATACTCCCCACTACGGACTAGTTCATGGACGATCTCACGAATGGTCTCCATTCGAAGATCTTCAACGATGACCATGTCTTTGGACCAGAAGAATCTTCCCGACAAGCACTCACCACTCGCCCTGTATCTGGCAACGATCGCCTCAATATTCTTCATGGTGAAGAACGTTGATGTTCTTACCTCGCCCTGGGGAAGCCTGATGACTACGTCAACATTGTCATCGAGAACGTCGTCGACTGCGCCGAGCAGAGTCACCTCAACTTCGCCCAGCTTACTTACCGTAGACATCCTGCAACCTCCTGATGACCTGCTCTTGGTTATCCTTCGAGCTCTTCGCAAGGATCTCCACCGAGCTCTCCGATTGCCTGGAATAGACACGGGCACCGTCACGCGCGCGCCGGTATGCACCGTGAAATGATGCTTTTTCCAGCCCCCGGAATTCATGTCACATGCAAATACCATCCCGGAAAAGTCAACATCCACCGCGAGCGTGCTATCGGAGAATAGTCAGCCATTCATGTCTTCGTACTGCACGAAGAATCTATCCATGTCTCCAAACGAGCCCCTACTGAGATATTCAACTGCCTCATCGAAATTTTCTTTCTCGTCGTCAATGACGCTGTACCACCCGCCAAGACCATCCACGTCGTAACCTCGCGCGGTGTGCCTCCACAGCTCTATCCCGACTGGACGCTGGTTCAAAGAGCGCAGCAGTCTCATGAACTCAAGCGCATCTCCTCTTGCCAACGCGAGAGGGGGAAAGTTCTCATCAACCGATATCCCATGTCGCTCTTGGAATGCAAGAAGGTCACGATGCGTGGTGCCGCTCACGTTATTTTCCATCAGGCCTGAACAATCTGTGGTAGATCTCATTATTGGAGTTCTTGATGTACTCAAACGTACCCTTGACAGTGCCCTTGCTTCCTTCCATTTCACCACGAACCGTCAGCATTTGAACTGCTTTGCCACGAGAGTCCTGGACAGTTTTTACTTGCCCAAATCTGGCAGCATACGCGTCCACCGCAGACGGAAAGGAATGGAACTTGTCCGTTTGAAGGGCAATACGCCTGGCGGTAGTTGCCCGCTCAAAGAATTTCTGGGCGATCTTATCAGCCCCAACTGCCGCATGCCTGGAGACCACTGCTTCAGCTCGTGCGGCGCCTGAGAACTCCGGCAATGCCGCCATCTGCACTGCCACAATTGCATCGCCGGCCGCCCTGTACTGGTCGACAAGCGCGTCCTGGGCAATGGGGTCGCCAGTGAATCCAACCTGCGCACTGAGATCTCTTGTTTCTGCGAACCAATTACCGACGCGTCCGGTGACATCCCACCAGGGAATGTCCTCACTTCGCTGATGCCCGAAGGCCTGCCGGCCATCGGGATCGATAAAATTGTAGGGGCTGTTGTCGGCATACCGATAGCGGTTGAACGCACCCACGGGGCTGCTATAGACCGTGACCGGATCAACCGACAGGAACCGCCCGATCTGCGGATCGTAGTAGCGCTGCTGCATGTATACGAGCCCGGACGCGGCATCGGAGACATGGCCGGTGTATCCCACGCCATCGATGGCCTTGCCGATGGACTGGCCGTAGGGCTCGTACTGTGTCCGCTCGGTCACCTGCCCTGCCGCATTGCTGGTTGCCACCGGGCTTCCGAGCGAATCCACGTGCTGATAAGTGACCACGCCACCCTGGCGCTTGGCCAACAGGCGGCTGCCCAGCATGATGAACTCCGCCGCCCCGCCGTCACGTCGCTGCTCATACAACAGCTGTCCACCCTGTCCATAGAACGAGCGCAGCCGATCACCGCTACCATCGGAGGTCACCGTCCGACGGCCGGCGGCATCGTACTGGTAACTTTCCAGGCCCTGGATGGTGCGCAAGCGGTTGCCGAGATCGAATTCGTGGACCCGACCATTCTTGCTTCGCAGATTGCCCTGGGCGTCATAGGACAGCCCGATGATCGTCGCGCCATCCGCATTGAGGATGTTGGCAAGGCGATTGCGCTCGTCGTACCAGTAGCGGTAGTCCTTGACGCCGCCCAGTGAGGCGGACAGCAGGTTGTCGCGCGCGTCGTAACTGTACCGATGCCAGTGATCACCGCCGAAGCTGGCCGAACCGGCAGCAACCAACCGCTGGCCAGCATCGTACTGCAACGTGCGATCGAAGCCGGCACCTTGCTGCAGATCTGCAATCCCCGTGACGTTGCCGATCGCATCGTAGCTGTAGCGATAGGACATGGCGCCCGCGTCGGTCTGCTGATACGGAAGTTGCCGCGCGTTCAACTGCGTCGCATGGACAATACCGTTGCCATAGCTGAAGGACTGCACCGACCCGGTCGGGTGGTAACGCACACCGGAGGCGTAGCTGACACCGCCCGCGGAGACACTTAGCGGCTGCCCCTGGGCATTGTTGGCGTAGCTGACTGTCAGACCGCCCGGATAGACCACGCTGGCCAGCGCGCCCTGCGCGTCGTAACCGTACCCCATCGACCAGGTTGGGCGTCCGGTGCTGGCCGCGCTTTCGCCCACCAACAGGTTGCGCTTGTTGTACTGGAAGGAGTTGACGATGGTCTGCCTGCCCTGGTCGTTCCAGGTGGTGACGCTCTGTACTTCGCCACTGTTGCGATAGCTCAAGTCCTGGTCGCCGTTGCGATCAGGGAAGCGTATCCGCACAACACGATTGAGTGCGTCGTAGGCACGATCCACACGGCGCCCCGAATCCGAGGCCTCGGCGCGGTTGCAGGC
Organism: Stenotrophomonas sp. YJH_SMC_120; assembly: GCF_059368675.1. Taxonomy (NCBI): domain Bacteria; kingdom Pseudomonadati; phylum Pseudomonadota; class Gammaproteobacteria; order Lysobacterales; family Lysobacteraceae; genus Stenotrophomonas; species Stenotrophomonas sp. YJH_SMC_120. Next base: position 284,536 of record NZ_JCAFRY010000003.1, on the reverse strand, counting down.
ACCGGTGTCGGTCAGATCAAGCCCGGACGCCGTCCACGCAATGTTACCCGCGGCATCGTAGTCCACCACGGTAGCGCCAGTTTCCGGCTCGATGGTCTTGCACAGCCGCTGGTTGCCATCGTAGACATAGGTCCGCGTAACCGCACGGGGCGACTGCCCGCGGACGACCGACACCGTATGCGTGTTCGATATCGCGGTTGCGCCGCGTCGATCAGTGGCCACCGCATGGAATCTGTAGCTCCCTGCACCCAGGCCGGAAACCGTGAACTCGTAGGGTGCGGCGCCAACCACTGCGACCTGATTCCCATCGCGATAGAAAGCGACCTGCGCCACGGCATCGTCGGGATCGCTGGCGTTGGCAACCAGCCGGATCTCTCCCGGACTTTCCACCTGCACGTTGCCAGGTGATACCAGCGATATCGTCGGTGGGCTGTTGACCGGCACGCTGAAGGTACCGCCGTTTGCCAGCACATTGTTGCCGCCGCCGACCGGCGATATGCCATGCAGATAGATCTTCTTGCCACCGTGATCGCGCACCATTGCGTCGGTGATCGGAATGCTGAAACGGTACGCGCCACCACCACCCTTGCATTGATTGTTGATGGCAGGCTCGCTACCCAGGTTTGCGGTGGCGATGCCATAGCCCACACCCGTTCCATACGGACCTCCAAGATAGAGGTGAACCGGAATCGAACCGTTGAAGTGCGTTGCGCATGCCCAACCAAAGATGGCACCGTTGGCCACGCCGGTGTCTCCAATCACGCGTGAACCATAGATCGTCCGGGCTGGCGTGGTGGTCACCGCGCCGCGGGTATCGCGGGCCTGCACCTGGAGCGTGTGCGGTCCCTCGGGAATATCGCTGTAGGTCCATTGATAGGGTGCACCACTGGTTGCCCGGGCATTGCCGTCGATCAGGAATGTCACCTGCGATACGCCGTCATCGGGATCGGACGCATTGGCCGAGATCAGCGTGGACCCGCCCTCCGCCACCACGGCACCGGCCGCAGGCGCGGTGAACGCGACCGACGGAGGCGTGTTGTAGGGAATTCGGAAGTTGCCCGAACCACCAATGGTCAGGTTGGGCGCGCCCACCGGTGAGATTCCATGGATGTAGATGGGCTTGTTGGCATGGCTGACCGTCCAGTCCCCCTGGATCGGAATATAGAAACGATAGGCGCCGCCCGCTGCTCCGCAGGCGGTGGCGACGCCAGGTTCGCTCACGCTGCCGGCGCGGTAGCCACCCACCATGACCGCACCGTCGGCACCCGCAGCGCCGCCCAGGTACACATGGACGTCGATCGGATCATTGATGCCGCTGGAGCAGGCCCAGCCGGTGATCTGCCCGTTGGTGATGCCATCGATATTGCCGCGGATGGTCGATCCGACGACGTTGACCTGCACGTTGCTGGAGCTTGGGCCAAACCAGGTCACCCCGTCCTGCACCATGCGCCACTGGAAGTTGTAGCGGCCCGCATTCCGCGGTGCGGTGACCGTGAAATTGTAGGTGGCGGTCTGCCCTTCGCCGACGCTGCCCGGGGTGGGAACACGGTGCAAGCCCCATGTCCAGTTGTCGCCCGGGTTCTGCGAGCCCAGATTGACGTTCTGCGCCGCCGTCCACACCAGCGTACCGGTGTTGCGCATGGATACGCTGACGTTGTAACGCTGGCCCACCACCATCGTCGTGGGAACGCTCTGACCGGCAAAGATCGACGCGTGATACTCGGGTTCGGGGGGAAGCTCCGGGAACTCCGGGCAGAATGCCCGCAACGATGATGAAGTAGCCGCAGCCGCCGACCTGAGCATGCGGGGCTCTTCGCAGAAGGGGGCGGCCTTGGCAGAGGAAGCTACAGCAACACCAAGAAGCAGGGCGAGCGCAGGAAGAGCCCGTACCACGGCAACGACAACGTACTTCAACATGCGAAGCATTCCTTGAATCGCAGTTCCACCTGCCTCCCGCGCGCTGCGCCGTTGGCCCCCTTGTGCGCGTATCGGCGTGGACGGAACCGGAGTCGACCCTGACCTTGTTCCCCAGGCAGGATCTGCAGCCACATCGCGGCATCGGTCGTCGAACACGGAAGATCGCAACGCGCTGTATATCACATCGGTCATGCCCGCTGCACGAGCGCAGAGCATCGCCCTGCCGATTGCGTTGCCATCTTCCGCGCAGCCATTGCCTGCTGTAGGCTGCTGCGGCCAACGGAGGAGCAGCCTGCAGCGCAGGTCGCGAGACGCACTCCAGTCTTTGCAGAAACGGGGGCATGCCAACCGGCCCAGCGCGCGCCGCGGAGGTTGGTGTGTACAGGCAGGAAGATGGGCTCACGAGGAAGTGGGAATGCATAATCGATCGTCACGTCGCCGGAAGCTCGTGCTTCTTCTGGCATGCATCACCGGGCCGGCAGTGGCTCAGCAGTACTCGCGCACCGAGCAGATCACCTATTACGACAGCACCAGTGCATGGGTACTGGGCCAGGTTGCCACGCGCACCATCAATGGCGTCGTCACCGAGTCGACCACTTACGACACCGGCACGGCCCTTCCAGCAACGCGCAGCGAGTTTGGCATCCTCAAGACCAGGCTTTCCTACAACGGTGACGGCACGCTGGCCAGCAGCGTCGACGGTGCCGGCAATACCACGCGCTACGGAAGCTGGAAGCGCGGCATACCGCAGTCGATCAAACGCCCCGACGGTACCACCCAGATCGCCGCAGTCAGCGACCAGGGCTGGATCACCCAGATTACCGACGAGAACGGCAGCATCACCACCTACGGCTACGACAGCATGGGCCGGATCAACCGGGTCACGCCTCCGGCTGGCGATACGGTCAACTGGACTCCGACGACCCGGATCTTCGAGTCCGTTAGCGGCGAAGAGCATGGCATTGCAGCAGGCCATTGGCGGCAGACTGAAACCACCGGCAATGCGGTCACTGTGACCTACTATGACGCCCTGTGGCGACCGCTTACCGTTTGGCAGTACGACGCTGCACGTGTGGCCGAAAGCCAGAAGTACACCCGCTTCGCCTATGACAGCCAGGGCCGTAAAGTATTTGCCTCCTACCCTTCAGCTGCTGCCAACCCGAGTACGGGCGTGTGGAGCGAGTACGACGCGCTTGGTCGGTTGACGGCGTCCAGCCAGGACAGCGAGCAGGGCCTGCTGATCACCACCACGGCCTATGGGGCCGATTCTTCTGGAGCGTTCACCCTGGTGACACAACCAGGAGGTCTTCAGACCCGCACGTGGTACCAGATGTTTGCAGAGCCCAACTACGAAGCCCCCGTAAAAATACGCAAGGCGGATGGAACCATTACGACCATTGCCCGGGATGTTTTCGGGAAACCGGTCTCAATCAGCCGCTGACGCCAGGTCACGTGTTGAAATCACCCCCGTACACAGTGGCAGGAGAGCAACGGATGGAACATACAAGGGAAACTGCCAGGTGGCTGACGGTGATCTTATCGCTGGGGCTTGCATTGGAGGCCAGTGCAGGCAACCAGCTCTCCGTGGCCGATGACTATCCCGCGCGGCTGCGCGCGAGTTCAACGGTGCAATCGCTTTCCGCCGAAGACGCTTTCGGCGACAAGCTGGGCCTGTATACGGGCTCACTGGAGTTCCTGCAGACAGACCTGGTACTGCCGGGAGGCCCCGGCCTGGACATCGAAGTGAGCCGGAAGCTGACTGTGGGATCGCAGGGCGGTACGCGCTTCTTCTCAGACTGGGACCTGGCCATTCCCTCCGTACACGGTGTTTTCAGCGAGCAGGGCGGATGGAACTCCGGACTTGACGGCCGCAACCTCAATCGTTGCTCCAAGTATGCCTGGCCCGCTGTTGAGATCGTCCAGGGGGAGTCACCATCGCGGCCGAGACCCGAGCGCCAGGTGATGCCCGAGGATTTCTGGCATGGCACATTCCTTTACCTGCCAGGTGTAGGCGAAGAGGAGATCCTGAAAGTCCAGGAGAACGCCCGGCTTCGCCCAGGCAACGGCGGTACGTACCCGCTGACCACAAAGTCGGGCGCGGCCATCCGCTGCATCGCGATCAAGGGCGGTGCCGAGGAAGGATTCGAGGTACTAACCCCGGCAGGTATCACCTACCAGTTTGCCTTCATGGTGAAGCGGTTCGAGCTTCCAATCGTGACGTACGGCCCACAGCCTGGCGGAAACAGCAACTTGACGCCAACGCGCTACGTACTGCAGCGCGCCGACCATCGCCTTTTCCCGGTGACCGCCCGCGACCGTTTTGGAAACGCCCTCAATTATGAGTGGGACGCACCGAGCGGCCAGCTGCGCCGTATTTCCTCCACCGACGGAAGATCTGTCGAGTTCTCCTACAACGGCACGCGCATTTCCCAGGTCCGTGCTGCTGGGAGAACCTGGACCTATGACTACCCCGCAGGCGTACTGACGACGGTAACCCTGCCTGACAACTCTTATTGGTCCTTCACACCTGGCTTGACCATGTCGTTCGAGGCAGCAGGAAACGTGCCGGCGTTGCGTGCATTCTGCAACAATCCGGGCGTTCCAACTTACAGCTCAGTCGCTTCAATGCAGCACCCCAGTGGAGCGGTTGCCACCTTCACGATCACGCCAACGCTGCATGGGCGCTCGTATGGATACTACAGTTGCAGCGCCCAGCCCAATACGGCGTTGATACGGGAGACAATGGAGACCTTCCCAGCCCGCTACTACGCCTGGTCCCTCACCAAGAAAGTGGTCAGCGGCCCAGGACTGCCAGCACCCTACGAATGGACCTACAACTATGGTCCAGACAATGGTTGTTACGTAAGTGGTCTGGCTGCCAACGACCCGATGACCTGCAAACCGAATTCGCCAATGGAGAAGCAGGTCGTGGTTGTGGAGCCCTCTGGCGCAACGGTGCGACACGTTTTCAGCAACAAGGCAGATCATTCGGAAGGGTATCCCCTGCGCGTCGAACGCCCCGGCAGTGTGCAGACCACCAGCTACGAGTTCGGCGATCCAGGCCAGTTCCCGTTGTATGCTGGAATCAGCATCATGCCAGCAGCAGGCAGGGGCTGGTATCTGTCCAGGATCAATCCCCTGCGCGAGCGTTCGACACTTCAGGATGGGGTGAAAAGCAGTTGGAGGGTGAATGCCTTCGACACCATGGCGCGCCCCACAAGCATCACTGAATCGAGCGCCGTCCAGCCCTGAACTGTACGGACGCGGGATATCCCAGGTGCACCTATCGAGTGGGTACTACTCGTGGCTGAGGAGAGCAGCCACGCTTGAGATGAGCGTGCCCAGCTGTTCGGGTTTCAGGTCCCCACGGGACGGAGGCTGGACATGAATCTCGCTTCGATCACCAGCGTGTCTGCTCTCAGCAGGGACCCGACGCTCACGCTGCAAGAATGCGGTCGAGCGGCGAATCTGCTTGAGTTCGAATGAACAGTTGGCCGGCCCCTACTTGAACATCTCCACCAGATCATCGCCTCGATATGGCCCTGGAGAATCGAGAAGTTCCTGACCGGCCCGGCACGATTGCCAAGTGCGTTGCACTCACGGCGAATGGACTTGTCACCAGCGACCACGCAGGCAACGAAATGGTCCTGATGCACTTGAACATAGATCAGCTGACGGCGAAGAATCCCCGTCCCCTTCTCAACTCCACGCGCCCAATCGCCATCCATGTGCCAGCATGCCTCTCCATCAATGCGTCGCCTGCGTCCACGGCACGCTTGAACCCCTTCGCAGCAGGTACAACGCAACCAGGAATGGCCACAGCGAGTTGATCGACGAGAACAGGCGCTGTGTCAGCCCCCTGAACCCCTCCGGATCCGCTCCCACCACGTTCAACCAGAGATAGACGATGCCCACGATGCTCACCATAGCAGTCACGGCGTACGCCCTGCGGTTGGCAGACCACGCGCTCATCTCGATGTGCGACATCGCCGGTGCAATGATGTTTGCGATACCGATGGTGTAGAAGCCGTGCATCGGATGGCCCATGGGCCAGAGCCCGTTGGTCAGCATGGAAATGCCAAAGATCATCCAGCAGATCGCACCTACGGCAATCCGGCGACCGGATTCCCGCCATACCCCAACTGAAAACGCCACGAATCCCACGCCAGAGCCGATGGCGGCGATCCTGGCGCAAATGCTTGCAAGCATTGGCGCCTGCAGCAGCTCGCTGGCGTGCTGGGCAAGCGGGTTGTAACCCGGCGCGAACAGGGCAGCGACGCTGGTCCAGAACAGGAACCACGGAAGCGGGAGCAGACCCGCAGACAGAAGAAGTCGATTGCGGCGTAACACGTCCAGTGATCCTTGTAGCGGCCTGCGCCGGTGGGTGGAGTCCGTTCAAACGCCGCAGAACCTTCCTGCTGCGGGCAGGACAGTTCCTGGTGACTACAACGGTAGTCAGATTCTGCGTGACGCCCCACGGGGTCAATAGGCAGAAAGTCACTCACGCATGGAGGCGAATTACGCGGCATCCATCAGCGACCGTCAGACCAATGCTGTCGCATTTGCCGCGCCCTACATCTCTGACGGAAGGTTCTGACGACTCCGTTCCAGAAGTGCCGCTGCGCCAAGCACGCCAAGGCTCTCGCCGCATCCGGGGCTATGCGACAATGCCAAAAGCGTCTCGGGTTTTGGCGGCATTGACCCCTACCCGTTGGCATTCCGCACAACAGCAGGTAATCGTTACTGCGCCACCGTGCATCGGTGGTCGGGACTCGAAAACCCGGATTGCTAGACGTAAGTTTGCGCTTGCCAGCCGGCACCACCGCACGTGGTGCCGGCTGGCAATCCGTCTGCCGGCTATGGCGGGCGGGGCGTGGGGGCCTCGTGCCCGCCGGCTTTGTCTAGCAACCGGTTTTCGAGCCACGCTCTGCCCGCCACCTTTATCGGTGGCGGCTTCTGCCTGCTTGCAAGGAGCCCGCCATGACCACGCCGCACTCCCCTCCCCCGCGCCCGATCCAGGAAGCCCCCTCGGCCGCCCCGGCCCTGGATCCCAACAGCCTCATCGCCATCCTGCACGCCATCGGCGCGGGTGCTGCGGCCGACGGCCAGCCCTGGCCCGAGCGGCATCACCTGCGCAGCCGGCAGATGGCGTTGTCCGACGCCGACTGCGCACTCACTGGCCAGCGCATCGTGCAGGAGATCCTGCTGGCGGCCGAACGCACGCGCCAGAACGGTGAGCCTGAGCAGTACGTGGGCGACCGGGTGATGGAGGGGCTGGTGATGGCCGATCTGGCGCTTACTGCGTTCATCCACGAACGGGTACGGCCCAAGGACTGAGCGCGCTTGTGGCGCGTACGTTTCTGCCTGTGTCTGGGGTGACAAATGAAGAACCACGGCCTTGCCGCTGCGGCAGTGTGCGCCTCGATCATGGCGGCGGTGTAGATGGGGTGGCCCGAGCCTGCGGGCGATCAGGTGTGGGCCTACCAGAAGCTGCGGCCGGCCGATTACCGCCTGCTGCACAGTGATGCACTTGGCTTCGTGACCGCGAAGGCCCACGAGGGCTTTGAACTGCACGCGCGCCATGCCGGGGCGACGTCCTTCGAGATCCGGTGCAAGGGCGTGCTGGTGATGGACGTGGAGAACGCGCCCTCGCACGTGCTGATCCGCATGCCTGCCGATGCACGGTGGCGGGCGCCAGACATCGAGCGTCTGCGCACCAGCTTCGAGCGTTGGCTGGATCTGCACCAGAGCCAGGGGCGGTTGCTGGTGGAAAGTGCGGGGCCTTCGTGGGTTGAGGCACGGCTTGGGCGCCTTGACAGGTCGGTGCCTGATGACCAGCGCTGCGTGTTCAGGGACCCAGGCCACCCTCGGCTGGAATCTCCCTCGTCATTCCGCCTATCCAGCAGACCATTGCAGGCAGTGAAAGGAATGGCAGCATCATCCTCGGCATTGCTCCGAAATTCCAAAAGAGCCGCGTGAACCACGTGCCCTCGGCACCGTTTCGGCGCAACTTGTGGCTGCGCAGAAGCCCCGCTAGCATCGGCTCAACGGTTTTTCCCGTTCTGCCCACGCATCCATGATGGAAGCCCCCGTGACCGAATCGACCGCCACTGAAGTTTCAGCCGAAGCCGCATCTCACAAGGGCGAATTCTTCCTGATCGACGCAGGCTTGCTGAGCAACGGCGGGGTACCCGGTATAGAGATCGCCAACGAAGACAAGCTGATCGATCCGGGGATGAATGTCATCTCGCGTCCTGATGGAACGCCAGGCCAGTATCCGGAGCGCCCCCACCTGGTTCATGTGCCCGAGAAGGGCGCAATGCCACGCGATCTGGAAGAGCTCGCTGGCATCTGGATTGTGTCGGAACCGTTGAAGCAGCTGTTTGAGCAGATGGACCCCCAGGCGTTTGCCTTTGTGGCCTGCGACTTCAGCCTTGCCGACGGCAGCCCCGGGCCCCAGTACTACCTGGGCAATGTGCTGCGCAGGCTCGACGCCCTGGATGAAGCCTCGTCCCGCGTGAGAATCAAGCTCGACCACAATTATCAGACCGGCGAGGACGAGATGCTTTACAGCCTCGTCGGCGGCGCCAGCCTGGTGTTCAAACAGGACGTTGTGGGTGATGCCCATATCTTCCGCCAGGATCGCATGGGCGCACCGCCCATCTGCGACCGCGCGATGTTTGATGCATTGAATGCCGCCAACTTCTCCGGCGTACGGCTGCGCGATGTAGCCGATCTCTAGGACGAGCTCCTTCAAACGGATTCTTGAATGAGGTGGTGCGCATGGCCGACACACCGGTTTTCCAGGGACACCATCTGATCGAACAGAATGCGTTCGAACAAAGCCAGCTGCTGAAGTCGCTTGCCAGGAGTGGTCATTTCACGCTCCACGGTTCCGACAACATCCTCAACCTGCCCGCGAACCCCGCGCTGGCAACCCGGTTGGGTATATCGCCGCACTCGGGCGGCCCGTTGAGTGCGTACTCGGATCAACTGAAGTTCGTTCTCGACGACCTCGCAGAAACCTACGATGGCCGAGCGCTGTTGGCGAAGGATTCTGCGCCGGATGTGCGCGCTGCCGCCGCCGAGCGTATGGCTGCCCGCATCCAGAACCTGGAGTTCACGCTTCGCGCCGGCATCCTCAACGGCGACCTGGTCACCAACACGCCGGAGAACATGACCCCGGCCGAAGCCAACGCCAGGATCCGCACCTTCTTCGCCGATCTGGACGGCTACCAGCGCACCCACGCCGCGCAGATTGCGGAACTGAAGACCCTCAACCCGACCGAGTTGCGCTGGCGCGGCGTCACCCACTCCGAAGCCAACGTGACGGCGGCGCTGGATGCCATCGACCAATCCGGCAACTCCACCCTGAGCGAGCGCTGGGGGGGCCGCGCATCGTTGGGCACCGCAATCCAGGAGGCCAACCAGGGCGGCCGCCTGCCGCTGAGCGAGCACACCGCGGCCCGCGTGCGTACGGCGTTCAACCCGGAGATGCCACTGACCATCGTGCGCCCTGGCCCGGCAACCACCGCTCCGGAACTGGCCGGCTCTGCTGGGCGCGCTGGCGTTGCGGAAGGCGCCGCCGAAGCTGCCGCCGCGCGCGGACAGATCACCGGCGCGCGCGTACTCGGGGCCGCGGGTGTTGCCGCACTGGCCGTGGACCTCGCCATCACCGGCCACCGCGTGGCCGAGTTGCACAGCGAGGGCAACAACGCCGGCGCAAAATCCGCGGCCACCCACTTCGTGGGGCGCACTGCAGGCGGCTTCGGTGGCGGCTTCCTGCTGGGCGCGGGGTACGGATTGTTCACCGGATCGTGGACCGGGCCAGGTGCGCTGGCTACCGGGCTGCTGGGCGGCGTGGCCGGTGGCTTCGGCGGTGAGTACTGGGCTCAGTACCAGGACAAGAAGGCGGTTTACACCCAGGTGGACCGCAGCGGCAACGAATGGAGCCGCGATCCGGACGATGCCAAGGGCACCTGGAGCCGCAGCGTGCGCACACCGCAGCCCGACGGAAGCTACCGCGAGATCACGATGGTCGCCGGTGGCCGGCTGCTGGATGAGCTGAACTACAAGGCCGCCAACGACTCATATTCACTGGGCATGGCCAACCTGCCCAAGCCGCAGAACCCCTTCAAGCTTGATGCAGGCGGCGAGAGCACGCCGCCGCGCGAGCCGTTTGAAACCAACCGCCACTACGTGCGCAATCCGCACAACGGCGAATGGAACCTCTCCATCCACTCGATGATTGATGGACGCGTCCCTTTTGACTACAGCGTGCCTGTCAGCCCGGAAAAGTCGGGCCAACTGGAACGGGAATCGCAGCGCATCATTGCCCAGAACGCCTTGAACACGCCGGAGGCGCTTGCCGCCCGTTACCAGGTGGCGTTCAACCAGTACAACTGGCACGAGTTCGCCACCATTGAGCCGGTACCGGAGGTGATCACCAACGCGCTGACCCAGACGCAGCCCCTGCGCGCTTCCAACGGCGAGAAGTACACGCAGGACCCCAACGGGCAGTGGCAAACGCCGGGTTGGCTGTATGGCACCAACCCGGCCGAGGGCAGCATCGTCGAGGAGCTCAATCGTACGCGCCAGAGCCAGCAGGCCGGCGTACAGGAGCTGACGTCCATGGCCGACATCGCCCGGGCCAACCCCACGCCAACCGAATACGGCCTGCGCAGCCAGGTGGTGGACGCCTACCGTAGTGCCGGCATTGTGCGCAGTGCAGAAGAGATTGATGACGCCGTAGCCGCCGTTGCCCAGGATCATGCACGCGCCGTGCCCGACTTCGGTACGTTCATGCTGCAGGTGCAAAAGGATGGCTCGCTGGCCACACTGGCCGGGAAAGATGACGAGCGCATGCAGATCGTCTGCGTCACCACGCCACAGGAGATTGCCCAGGCACACGTGCAGCGCTCGACTGCGGAGCAGCAGCCCGCGGATGCCCTGCCGCGCGCGCCAACTTCACCTGAGCCCGCACCGAGTGCATCGCCGCCACACACCTCCAGGCCTGCCACGCAGCACGACGCTGACGTAGACCGGCACCCCGGCACGGCCCTTCGCCCAGATGGCAGCGGGCTGCTGGAACAGCTGCGCTCGTCGGTAGCCATGCTGGATGAGAAGAACAACAAGCTGTGGGACCAGAGCAGCGACCGCCTGCTGGCCAGCGCCTACCGGCTTGCAGCAGAAGCCGGGTTCAAGCCCGGCGACCAGGTAGACATGGCACTGAGTGAAGCCACCGAAACCCGTGCTGCGGGCGCCACGCTGTTCGTGACGCGCTCAGGACCGGGCGCGTCATCGGACCCCGCCGCCAACCGGGTGCAGATGCCAACACAGGACGCCCTGGCGGTCGCGCCGGAGCAGCAGTATGCAGCGGCCAACCGGAGCCTCGGCGCTCAGGATCGGGAGCAGTCGCAGCAGCTGGCGCAAGCGCAGGAACGGCAGCAGGAAGAGAGCCGGCAGGGGCCGCGGTTGGGTTGATGGCAACCGTTCTGCTGATCAACGCCGATCCACTTGATACCGGGCGAGTTCCGGCGCTCACATTGCAGAGACTGGTCGCCGCATAGGAACAAGGCACGCTCCAGGCACCTGCCGGAATCCTCCTAGCTGCGTCACCAACAATTCCCTATATCCCTGCGCACAGCACCTGCCACACCATTAAACCCCCATCCGCAGGAAACCACACATGAGCCCGGCGCTGGTCTACAGCTGTGCCCGCGCCGGGGTCGATGCCCCGCTGGTGCGGGTGGAGGTGCATCTCTCTGGCGGTCTGCCTGTCACGCAGATCGTGGGCCTGGCCGAAACCAGCGTGCGCGAATCCCGCGAGCGCGTGCGTGCCGCCCTGCTCTGCGCACGCTTCGACTTTCCACAGCGGCGCATCACGTTGAATCTGGCGCCCGCCGACCTGCCAAAGGAAGGCGGGCGATACGACCTGGCCATTGCGCTGGGCATTCTTGCGGCCAGCGGCCAGGTCGATCCGCAGTCGCTGCTTCAATACGAGTTTCTAGGCGAGCTGGGGCTGACCGGCGAGCTGCGGCCGGTGGTGGGCGCGCTGCCGGCCGCGATTGTGGCGGCCGAGGCCGGCGCAACCTGATGGATTGGACCCAAGACGATGGCGGCAGCCCCCACTCCGGGCACTACAGCGCCAGTGCGGCGGCGCTGGTGGCAAGTGGCAAGTGGCAAGTGGAAATCCACCATGCAGACGCGCTTGTCACATTCCTCAATATGACCATGCTCTGAAACACCGCCTAACTGCTCTGTAAAGTCTATCCTGCCGGCGCACAAGGCCAGAGCTCGACACCTCTCAATCCTGCAGCTCTGATGGCGTTCGCTACTGTCGCACTCACAATCATTGCGTTCGCCGACTGATGCTCGACCCCGAAACGCTGCGAACTACGGAAGATCGGCACATCTGGAGGGTTCTTGATTGACGGGAAAAAGCCGCGGTCATGCCATTGGTAGCGTTCTCTGCCGCATTTCTCGCAACGAACTCCCTCCAGCTCACCCATACACAGCGGAACCACAGGCCCAAGATCGAGTTGAACAACCTCATCCAAGAGGCTTCCTCTGGTGTCCTCAACCGGAAGCACTCCGATACCCAGGGGGCGAAGATGTTCTGACCAAACGGAAGTCTGCATGAAGCAAGCTTCCTCTACCCAATTCAGCTTCAGAAAGGCATTCCGCCCCCATTTCAACGTCTTCTTGATCCGGAACGGCGCCACCTGAACTGCGCCTTCGCCACATTTTGGGCATCGCGCGCTCAGGTCGTATACCTGCTCAAGATACAGAAAATCTCTTTCTGGCTGCGGGTAGCCGCTGGCGTGGACAACCTGAAGCGCGCAGTGTGCGGCTTCCGAAATCTCCGCAGCAGTAAACTCCGTAGTCACAGAAGTTGCACCATTCCACGAGCGAATCAAGCTACAAGCTTCACTCCACCCTGGCGCACCTTCCAAAGCAAAGCTCACAGCAATGCCACCGACTTCAGGACGAGGATCAGCCGGGGGCTGAACCTTCAAGCCTAGAGCACGGAGCTGCAAAGCACGTGCCTCACTCCAAGTGAAAGCAAATCGATACTTGATCTTCATGTCACGATGCTATCAGAGTCCCAAAGATTTAAGGATGGCGGGATGATTGGCATAAATTGACCTTGCGGCGTCCATTATCTGGGCTTGGCTCGGTGGCGGCCTGCCATACGGAAACATCGATCGCCACTGGTTGGTAAAGACCTGATGCTCCGTTCTAGTCACCACAACGGAAAGCATTTCACCCTCCTTCACTTGCATAACACCTGCAAACCGCTTCTCAATAAGATGGTGAACTTGTAACCCAGACCCTGTACCCACCATTCTCTTCAGAGAGTTGTAGGATGCAATGCCAAACTCACCCGCACGCGAGAGATTCCCAAAGCCTCTCGCTGCATTGCCCCCACGCAGCACTACCATGATGGAGGCGAGCTTGAGGCCACCAGCAGCCGTTGATCCCGTTGGAGAGTTCATCAACGGAACGACGATCGCCTCCGACACGGCATCGAAATCGGTCAAGCTCCCCTGTCCGATGAAGAAATTCCGTTCAGAAAAATACTCCTCAATGGCGCCCAGGCCTGTAGCCTTGACGGTCTCCGCAGGCGCGGGGGCGTTGGGATCGTGCTGTGGCACTCCGCCAGGTGTCGGCGACGGCGCACCGGTCAGGTTTGCCCCGGCGAACCAGCTGCCATTGCACATATGTGACCCGGTTGCCTGGTCACACGCGCCCGTGGGATCAGAGAATCGGAATGGGTTGTTGCTGGCGTACCGATAGCGATTGAAATTTGGCCCTCCGGAGGTGCTAGCAGCTAACGGATCGGGAGAAATGAACCTCGCCAGTTGTGGGTCGTAGTAGCGCCGCCCCATGTAGACCAGTCCCGTTTCGGGGTCTGCAAGATGGCCTGAGTAGCCTGGAATCTTCGCAGCAGGCGCCGCGTCTGCCTCGCCATACGGTGACCAGAAGTGACGCGTCAGCACCTCTCCATTAGCCCTGCTCGTTGCCACCAGCGTATTGAGTGCATCGTGATGAAGATAGGTGAGCGTTGCGCCCGTGGCAGAGCTGGTGCGAATAGCCAGCAGTCTCTTGCCGAGGTAGATGTAGTCGGACGTTTCCCCACCTTGGGTGGACTCGATCAGCTCCCCACCCACGAGGTACTGCCAGGAGCGATCCAGATCAATCGCCAAGAAGCCAAGTTCACCGCCACCGCGCTCTGGAATGGATACCTCCCAGTTGTGGCTAGCCGTGATGGGCGTCTTGCCCAACATGGGTGAAGCTTCTGATGTCGGTGCCGACGCTGATGCTGTTGCGTAAGCACGCAGTCCGGCTCCGTCGTAGAAGTATTTCTGCACATCTCCGGCGGAACGGAGCTGGCCACCCATGTCGTAGGTGAACGTCTGGCCGTTACGTACCGCCAGATTGCCTGCCACGTCGTAGGAGAAGCCAGAGACGCCGTTACCGCTTGGGTCCCGCAGCAGTTCCAGGCGATTGCGGGTGTCGTAATGGAACGTGCGCTCCCGCTTCCCTGGCAATCGCATCGAGACGATGTTGTCCAACGTGTCATAGCCGAACGTGTACTGCCCATTCCCACCAAATGCCGGCGCGCGGGCCTGAATCAATCGATCGAGGCGATCGTAGCCCAAGCTGATCTTCCAGGAGTCGCCGCGTACGGCATCGCTGATCTGGCTGATGTTTCCCGTCGCGTCATAGCTGTAGTTCAGATCGACCATGCCACTGTCAACGATGCGGCTGGTCAACTGTCGCGCATTCTCGGTTACGCCACGTACGATGCCATTGCCGTAGGTCAGCGCGGCGGTTTCACCACTGGGGAAATAGGAGATGTTGCTGGCGAGTACGGCGCCAGTGCCATCCTGTAGCCGCACGGGCTGGCCCAGAGCATCCAAGGATTGCTGGACGGAGTAGCCATCAGGGTAGTCCGTACGAACATGCTGACCCATGTGGTCATAGCCAAATGCCAGCGTTCGGGCGCTCGCGCTGCCTATGACACGGCTCTGACTGACCACCGACCCGAGAGAGTTGTAGGTACGGGTGGTCACCACTGGCACACGGTCCTGATTGAAGACCCTCTCAGTCTTCAGCTGGCCCGTAGGTGTGTACTCAAGCTGCTGATCACCCAGACCATCGGGATAGACCACCGTCTGCAGGCGATTGCTGGCATCGTAGTTGCGTGAAACGCGGCGCGCTGCAATCTGCGGCGCCTCACGGTTGCATTCGGTCAAGCTGGGCAACTCCAGCCCGCTCGCACTCCAGGCAAGATTGCCGGCCGCATCGTAGCCAAACACGGTCGCCCCGGTTTCTGGCTCGATGACCTTGCACAACCGAAGGTTGTCGTCGTAGATGTATCGCCGGGCCACGGTCGGGGCCGGATTGTCTGGATTGACTGGCAAGGTAGGAGCGGCTTTGGCGGTGGCCGCCGCCTGGGCAATCGCATCACCCGCAACCGAAAGCGTGAATCGATTCGTGCCGGCGCCAATCGGCACCACGATGGAACCGCTCGCTCCGCTGCCGACCACAGAACCGCCATCACGCTTGAGTTCTGCACGGGAGTCCGTGGCCGACCAGGTCAGGGTGACGTTGCAGGTCTGCGCACCAGCTGCAATCTGGCACATCGCAGGGGACACAGACAGAGTGCCACTGGGCGCTGCGGGAACGACGAACGCACCGGAACCGCCAATGGTGTTGTTGGGTTGTCCAACGGGGGAAATTCCATGGACATAGATCGGTTGCCCAGCCCGCTGGCGGCGCTGCTCATTGCTCATTGGAAGCGAGAAGCGATGATTGCCTCCGGCCTTGCAGGACGTAGCCACGGCCGGCTCACTCGCCGAATCGGCCTTACCGGTCAGGAAGATCGTCCCGCCACTGCCGGCGGCTCCACCGGTGTAGACATGAATGTCGATCGACGAATCAATGCCCGTCGAACACGCCCACCCTCGGATCTGACCGTCGCTGGTGACGCCATCGATATTGCCGATTACCTTGGACGGCGGCCCGTTGACGGTGACCTGGACATTGTCACTTTCCCGACCAAACCACTCTTTGCCCTCTTCCAGCAATCGCCATTGGAAGCTGTAGACGCCCGGCAATGAAGGAGCTACCACATCGAATTCAAAGAACGCAGGCAGCTGTGGACTGACGTCATTCGGCATTGGGACCCGCGCCGTGCCCCACCGGACATTGTCATTGGGATTCCAGGAGCCCAATGCATAGCCCGCAGACGCCGACCACGTGGTGTTGCCCGTATTGACGAACTTCAGCTTGACGCGATAGGTCCGCCCTGCCTCCATGCTGGTCGGGACTTCTTGCTCATACATGACGCCGCGATTGAGCCTTCCGGTCGTCTCAAAGGTCTGCTCGCTGCTGGTGCTACCAAAGCGAACACCATTGCGGTTCATCTGCCATTGGAGGGTGCTCGGTCCATTCTCATTGGCCGCCGCGCCGTTGAAGGCAAAGGTAACCGTCCCACCGGGGCCCACGTCGTGGGGAACGGCGACGTCGGCGATCCCTAGTCTCACAGCACTGGAAACATAGCGTTCGGCTTGACCCAAGCGGTAGCCATCTCCCGCTCTCCACGTCGTGTTTCCGGTGTTCCGGAACGTGACAGCACCGCTGAACGGCGTGCCCCTGTCGGCTGACCTCGGCCAGCTCGCGGAAACATACTCCGCACCGTCGAAGGGGGCCGGTGGCGCGGCCACCGTGATCGTGATGACAGGCGACGTCAGCTCTCGCGTGAACTCATCACCATTGACATTGCGTACGGCAAGAGCCCTGTAGACATACTGATAGCTTCCAGGCGAGATCCCGTTTTCGGTGTACGTCCCGTTCGGAAGCCGCGAGATCACCTGGCCGTTACGCAAGAGCTGTATGCCCGACAGGTACTCGGCCTTGGGGCCGGTGCCTCTGACGCCACTCTTGAGCTGCAACTGATAGGTTGCAGGCGCGCTGTAGGATGTCTGGGCCGGCCCGGTGAGTTCAATCCATGCTTGGGCATGGGCCACCTGGCAGATGAGGATGAGCACGAAGCCCAGCAGCACCGCCGCGGCCATGCGCAGTTTTTCAGCGTACATGCTTGCCATCCTTGACATGCCTTTAGTTGGCGGACTGGGCTACTTCGGTGGTAAGGCCAAAAGCATTTCGTTTGATGCTGACCTTGCTGCCATCGGCACGAATGATCTGCGCAGGCTTCCCGTAGTCCGGGCCTTCAAACGCATCGAATCGGGTGATGGTCTGATGGCCGAGTGGATCCACGACTGTGGTGGTGGCATTGCTGCTGTAGCCAATGGTTGTAATCAGCAGGCCCTGCTCGCTGTCCTGGGACGAAGAGATCTTCCGCCCCAGCGCGTCGTACTCGGTCCAGGTACCGGTCGCCACCGTGCTATCGCGTGAAGGATAAGAGGTGAACGTCAGGCGACCTTCGCTGTCGTATGCGTTCCTGACCCACCGCTGCGTGCCGGCGACGTTGTTTGCATCGTATTCGCGCACCAGGAGCGGCTGCCAGAGTGCGTCGAGATAGGTTTCCTGACGCCGTGCCCCTTGGGCGTTATCGACTCGCCAGTGCCCCGGCGAAAGGCCGTACTCATCGGCCGCGACCTGACGGAATGAGATGGTAGTCTTGGCCCACTGGTTCTCATCGACCGGCGGTTGGACTTCGCGCACGCGACCCATCGGATCGTGCAGATAGGAAGTAGTCCTTTGTAGCGCGTCCGTGGTGGAAGTGATCCACCCGTTTCCATCTGCCGACATGCGATTGGTGGTGCCATCGGGATTGATGACCAATCGCGGCACGCCGCGATACCAGTCCTGGATCTGCGTTTCGTTCCCCTTTCCATCGCGCACTGCACTGATCGTGCCATCCGCCGCATAAGTAACACTCTGCAGCAAAGCCCCGGCCCGATAGACGGCATTCGGCTTGGCCATACCGTCATAGGCATACTGTGTGGTGATCTTTCCCGACGCAGCCTCCTTGACACTCAGCACCTGATCCAAGACCCAAGGGCTGGCCGTATCCAGATGCTCTCGTATCTCAGCCTTGGTACCAGAAGGACCGGTATAGCTCACGCGTGCCGGACGGGCCTTGCGATCGAAATCGCTGTAGACCACGCGGTAGGTATCGCCATCTTGAGAGAATGCGCTTTCACTGAGAGCGCTCAGCATGCCCGCCAAGAACTGACCCGCTTGGACCCCGATAGAATGCCCGACCCGCGTCCTGAACGGACCGGTCTCGGAACCGAACGTATAGGTGTAGAGCTCGTCACGCTGCACTTGGCCAGCTGCGTCCAGAACCTGCTTTTGCATGAGCTTTCGCTCGTTCAGAGCTGGATTGGCACCGTAGCGCTCGCGAATCTGCGTTCCATCCGGCTTGGTCAGGCTGGACCAGCGGCCGCTTCCCGGCAACTGCAGGTTGTAGCTTCGCGTAGTGACCATCGGAGACAGTCCGGGCCCGGTGATGGTGCGCTTCTTCAAAGACCAGGCTTGGTAGTGCGAGGGTGTCAGTCCATTGCAAGGATCGGAGCGAATGAACAACTCCATTTCAAAGTCGAATATGCCTCGGGCACCCGAGGGGGCGACCACCGTCATCTGCGTAGGAGGGGGCTCACTACCGGCCCGTATTTCGCACCCGCCCTCATCGTCGGCTTTACGGATAGGGAAACTGGACTGGAGGCGTCCGCGATGACTGTAAGCCCACGCCGAGCCATCCGGAAGCGTGACCTGGGACAAGCCGCCGTCGTTCCCGTCCGTGTCGCCAACATACGAATACCGCCATATGCGCCCATTGGCTTGCACGCTGGTCACCCGACCGTCGCCGTCATAACTCAGGTCAATCCGGCGACCGTCGCTGGACTCAATGTTAGTGAGTTTGTCTCCGTTGTAACTATAGGATACCCAATTCCCATAGCGGTCCTCCACACGCGACGCCAGAAGATAGACCCGCTTACGCCCCACCGAACGATTGGCAGCGCCATCACTGAACTGAGCTGTTGCATAGGGTCTTTCCACACCCCAGTCGAAGAAGTACTTCTTCCCATCCGGGGTGTGCCCAATAAACGCCTCGCCCGGATATCCATTTCGTGTTGCAGCCAAACAGGTGAACCGTGCTCTCGAAGCCGTCATCCACTTGGGCGCCTCCAAGCCTGGTGCCGTGGCATGGGACGGATCGTCGGCAATCAGAAGCTCCTCGCCATTTCCGCCATGCCACTTCACGTCAATGCCGAAGCCGATATTGGTATAGCCCCAGGTCTCCAATAGGTAGGGCGCCTTATTGACCGAACAACGCTGTGTGGTCTGCGCCCCTGGATCGCCCGTAATCCATCCAGCCCCCTTGGTCCATACGCCCGACATGTGGGGAACGACGATTTCCCAATCGTCAAACAGCGTCAGCCCTTTGGCCTCGCTATAGCGAGATCCTCGGTTGACGGCCTCAACTCCAAAGCGGCGGGCGATGCTGACCGGAAGGTCGAAATTGCCAGGTATGGACACGTCTTCAACAAGGAACTCGGTGCTGCCGTCGAAGCCGGAAGTTCGATCCCCGAATACCTCATCTGCGGATATGGCGGCAAGCGACTGCGCGCTTTTTACCCTCTTCTCATACTCTTGATAGTTGAAGAGCCCATCCTGGGCTGAGACGTGGAACCCGACTCCCAGCGCAAGTGCCAAGCCGACGATGAGCGAGCAAAGCGGCGAGCCCGGATAAACATTGCAGGGAGCATTTTCCCCCCGCCGGTCCTTGGCAGAAATCATGTCCGTTACATCCTTGGATGAAGGGCGACAAACGACTCAGCTTCCGTTCATGCGGATGATTACTCCAACTGAAGCACCCTTGTCAAGACCTGATCTTGATGTTCGGACTTCCTCAGTTCAATCAGCAGTCGCCCTGTTGGGTAGCCAGCATGATCGATGCAGTCTGGCGAGTGCCGGATAGCGAACGCGCGCGCATCAGCTTCGAGCGTTGGATGAACTCTCAGCGGAAACTGGGACGGTTGCTCTAGGAAGACGCAGAGCCACTGTTGGTCGAGGCGTGCTCTGGGTGCTCTGGCGAGTGTGCACCCGGCGAACACCGGCCAGAATCCTCCTAGCCACTTCACCAGCAATTCCCGATAGCTCCCCGCAGCGCACCTACCGCACCATCAAGCGTCTCTCTGCAGGAACCCAATCATGAGCCTGGCGCTGGTCCACAGCCGTGCCCGCGCCGGGGTCGATGCCCCGCTGGTGCGAGTGGAAGTGCATCTCTCTGGCGGCCTGCCTGTCACCCAGATCGTTGGCCTGGCCGAAACCAGCGTGCGCGAATCCCGCGAGCGTGTGCGGGCCGCCCTGCTCTGCGCTCGCTTCGACTTTCCACAGCGGCGCATCACGTTGAATCTGGCGCCCGCCGACCTGCCCAAGGAAGGTGGTCGCTACGACCTGGCGATTGCCTTGGGCATTCTTGCGGCCAGCGGCCAGGTCGATCCACAGTCGCTGCTGCAGTACGAATTCCTGGGCGAGCTTGGCCTGACCGGTGAGCTGCGGCCGGTGGCCGGTGCACTGCCGGCCGCGATTGCCGCCGCTGAAGCCGGTCGCATCCTGGTGGTACCGCCGGGGAATGCCGCAGAGGCAGCTTTGGCCGAGCATGCCGATGTGCGTGTAGCGCGTACGCTGCTGGAGTGCTGCGCCGGGTTGGGCAATCCGCGCCTGTTGCCGCCCGTGGAACGCGTGGACACGACACCGTTGCCACTACCCGATCTGGCCGACGTGCGCGGGCAGGCGCATGCACGACGCGCATTGGAAGTGGCTGCCGCCGGTGGGCACCATCTGTTGTTGATCGGCAGCCCTGGCTGTGGCAAGACGCTGTTGGCCTCGCGCCTGCCCAGCCTGTTGCCGGATACCGAAGAGACTGAGGCGCTGCAGCTGGCCGCGATTGCATCGGTGAGTGGCGAAGGGCTGGACCCGCGACGATGGCGGCAGCGGCCCTTTCGGGCACCGCATCACAGTGCCAGTGCGGCGGCGCTGGTGGGTGGGGGCAACCCGCCCTGCCCCGGTGAGATATCACTGGCCCACCATGGAGTCCTCTTCCTTGATGAGCTTCCAGAGTGGAACCGCAGCGCACTGGAAACCCTGCGCGAGCCACTCGAGTCCGGCCACATCCGCATCGCCCGCGCGGCACGCAGCGTACAGTACCCCGCGCGGTTCCAACTGGTGGCCGCGATGAATCCCTGCCCGTGCGGCTGGGCCGGTGATCGCAGCAACCGCTGCCTGTGCAGCGATGAACGGATCAACCGCTATCGCGCACGGGTGTCCGGTCCGTTGCTGGACCGCATTGATCTGCATATCGGCGTGACGCGGATGGACGCGGTGGAGCTGCGGGAGAGCACGCCGCTGGGTGAGCCCAGTGCTGCGGTACGCGCACGGGTGGAAGCCGCCCACGCCCGGCAGCAGGCGCGTGGCGCGCTCAATGCGCATCTGCCGCCAGCGGCGCTGCGGGCGTGCACGAAGCTGAGCGAGGCCGATCAGGATCTGTTGGAGCAGGCCATCGAGCGTCTGCAGCTTTCGGCACGTGCGATGCACCGGATTCTGCGGGTGGCGCGCACGATTGCCGATCTGGCTGATTGCGAAACGATCCAGACGGCCCATCTGGCTGAGGCCATTGGCTACCGGCAGCTGGACCGGGGAAAGCCCTAGAAGCACCGTCCCGAGTGGTCGTTGGTAGAGTCGACTGTTAGTCGACTCGCGCGCGAAGCGCGGTATCTTGGTGGGCCGACGCGAAGAGCAGTCGACTAACAGTCGACTCTACCAGGAGCGGGTCATGGCGACGGATGGTGCGATGATGCCGGAGCGGGTCATGGCCGCCTGGCGGCGCTAATGCCGCCCCCACGCATCACGCCGCGGAATCCACCCGCCCACGCTTCGCCAGCAGCGCCACCCGACGGCTGACCAGCGCATGGAGCTCCGCCAGCTCCGACGCCCGGTCAGCCGTCATGTTCCCGCCAAACAGCACCCGCGACAACGCCGCCTCGTCGCTGTCGTCCGGGTGCTGCCACCGGTCCCGGTACACCTTCTGGCACACCAGCCAGGCCAGCCGCAGCCCCCCACCGGGCAACGGACGGACCACGCGCTCGTAGACGTGCCAGAACTGGTACTCGGCCTCCAGGTCGATCACAGGCGTCATGGACGGCGCCTGCCGGAGCCGTCCTGGGCCCCGGATGCCGAACAACGGGGTTCGCGGGTTGTACTGAGCCATGCCGACAGCATGACCCAGCAACATTGTGGGAACCTTGCGTCGTTGCCGGAAAATCGCTGCCGGCCGCGCAAAGCTGGGTCTGGGGTCAGAGCCCTTTGCTGCGCAAAGGGATCTGACCCCGATCACGGGATGGCTGCGGGGTCGGATCCCTTTGCGCAGCAAAGGGCTCTGACCCCGGCCTTCGTTGCCTCAGAACGTCATCAAGGTACTGAACATCAGTTGCCGTGGCGCGCTGCGCTGCAGGGTCTGGTAATCCCCCGAGAACGACGAGCCGGCGATGGTGGCGGTGCCGATGTTGTGGCGGTTGAGCAGGTTGCTCACGTCCAGCCGCAGCTCCAGGCCGGGCACGGCGCTGTCCGCACCGAAGCGGTAGGCGGCATAGGTGTTGACCTGCCAGAAGGTCGGCACGCGGATGTCGTTCTCGTAGGTGAAGGGCTGGCGCAGGTACGAGGTGCTGGTGGCACCAAAGCGCCAGTCACCAAAGTGCGCGGACAGGTCGCTGACCAGCGAGATCTGCGGGTAGCCCGGCTGGGCGTTGCCCTTGATCGGGTAGACCGTGTCGCCCACCACGAAATCGCTGTCGTAGTACGAACGGGCCACGGCCACGCCCTGGTAGAACTGCAGGTGGTCGCTCAGGTCGGCGGTGATGCCGAGGTCGGCACCGATCACGTGCATCTTCGGCATCAACCGCACGGTATTGATCTGTGCGAACTGGGTGCCGATGGCAGCCGACAGCAGTCGGTTGCGGATGTCGTTGTAGAACACATCGCCGGTGATCGTCAGCCGATCGAAGCGATGCGACGCGCCCACGGTGAGGTTCCAGTTCTTCTCCGGGCGCAGCGTGCCCGCCACGCGGTCGAACTCTTCCTGGTCGGTGATGGTCCATGCCGAGGCGGTGTAGCCGATGTTGCCGCGCTGGGCAACGCGATAGCCGTTCATGGTGTTGGCCAGGTCGATGAAGGCATCGGTGGATTCAGTCGGGCTCCAGAACAGCGAGACATGCGGCAGGAAGTTGCTTTTCGCGCGCAGCGTGCCGTTCACCGGCCGGTCCTTGGCATCACCGAGGCCACCGCCGCTGGTGCGGAAGTCCACAGCCTTGAAACCAACGCCCAGCTTCAGCGTGTCGTTCAGCACGATGTCGTCCTGCAGGTAGAACTGGCGCGAGCGGGTCACCCAGCTCGACGCGTTGTCGGTCTTGAACGCCGGACCATACACATCGAACGGACCGGTGGCCTTCAGCGGCGGGCCCTCGCCCAGCAGCGGCTGCTGGTACCACTCGGTCTTGGCTGCGGCCTTGCTTTTCTCCTGCCAGAAGCCGGCGGTGAAGGTGTGTGCGCCCGCCTCGAACTGCAGGTTGAGCATGCCGCCCAGCCGGTTGAGGCGCGGCGTCTGCACCTGTTCGGAGAATGGCGCGCCGCTGGGCGACGGTACGGTCGGGTCGGTCAGCGTGGCCTGCGTATGGCTGTTGGCGTTGTACAGCTGCACGTTGCCGTTCAGCGCCGGACTGATCTGGAAACGATGGTTGATCGAGGACACGCGGTCGCGGGTGGTCTGGCCGGTGTCGTAGGGAATCAGTTCGGACAACTCACCGCAGGTGTAGGCGCCGCAGGCCTTGTCCGCATTCTCAGGCGAGGCCACGTACCAGGCCCACGCATAGTCTGGATAGAAGATGTCGGCCTTCCAGCCCAGCTTGCGGATCATGTCGAAGGAGATGTTGTTGTAGCCCCAGACCTTGGCCTTGCTGTCAGAGAGAAACACAGTGAAATCGCCCCAGGCCACATCCTGCTGCAACTTCAGATCGCCGCGCAGAAAGTGTTGGGTGCCGCCACCCTGGTACTTGTCGGCGGACACGCGCTGCAGGTCGACCAGCACTTTCGGGCCATGCTCGCCGAGCTGGCCGCTCTGCCCGGATACGGTGGTGACCAGCGTGTTGTTGCTGCCCACGCCCTGCTTCACGCGCAGGCTGGGCGTGTCCTGCAGCTCGCGCAGGCGGTATTCCAGGCTGCCGCCGTTGACGCTGCTGGAGAACACGCTGACCGGTGCGCCACCGGGGCTGACCGTGATCGCGCCGATGCCATCGGGCACGCCCACGTTCACCACGCTGGTGCCGGTGAGCGAGAGGAAGCCGTTGTCGTTCAGCGGCACGCCTTCGAAGGTGATGCCCATTTCATTATGCGGAAGCCGCGCACGAACAGGCTGGTGGCCGAGATATCCAGGCCCAGCCCGTCGGTGGCGGTGTAGCTGGCACCGGGCACCTGCTTGAGCATGGCCAGGCCGTTGTTGCCGGTGACCATCGCATCAAGGTCTTCGGCCTTGATGATGTAACGGTTGGGGCCGACCACCTGGGTCGGTGCCACGGCAGCGCCGCGCGGTGTGGCGATCACCTGCAGGGCGTTGAGCGTGGTGGGCGTGTCGTGCGCGGCATCGTGCGTTTCTGCAGCGTACGCAGGTGCGGTGATGGCAGCGATGATGGCCAGGGCGAGGCGCGTCGTGGGTGGGGTGTTCATGGCAGTAGATCCAGGGTGCAGGGAGAGAGCGGCGCAGGCGCACGCCCAGCGCGTTGCAGCACCGGTGTCGGCGCCCTGGCTGGCGGTGCGATTGCGTTGAGGGAGCGACGGCGCGGTGCGTGCCGGTCAGTGGCAGAGGAAGACGATCATCTGCCGTGGGATTCGGTGGGGTGATTTCGACGTGCTGAATTCTTGCATCGCACTGCCGCATTCGCCATTGCGCGGTGGTACAGCGCCGATGGCGGAAGGGATGGGTGGGCTATACGTGGGTATAGCCCCTGGGTCGGCGCTTGCCGTTTGTGTGTGCCAACCAAGGTTGGCACCTACCGGGGCAGCTGAGGTTGGCAGCTACCAGAGCAGAGGGACGCGCGGCTACTGCAGGACGAAACGCTCGATCGCGTGCGCCACGCCGTCATCAGCATTGCTGCTGGTCTCAAACCGCGCCACCGCCTTCACTGCATCAATGGCATTGCCCATCGCGACGCTGGTGCCAGCGTACTGCAGCATGGTCAGATCGTTTTCCTGGTCGCCGATGGCCATCACGTTGGCGCGGTCGATGCCCAGATGCTCGGCAAGCTTCTGCAGGCTCGGGCCCTTGCCTGCGCGGTGGTCGAACACTTCCAGGAAGTACGGCGCGCTCTTCAATACCGCGAAGCGCTCGATCAGTTCGCTGGGCAGGCGCGCGATGGCGGCATCCAGCACGTCGGGTTCGTCGATCATCATCAGCTTGATGAAGGACATCGACGGGTCCATGTCTTCCACGCGGCGATACGACAGCGGCATCCGCGAGAGATGCGAATCGGCCACGGTGTAGTAGCTGATGTCCTGGTTGGGCGTGTACATGCGCTGGCTGTCCAGCGCCTGGAAGTGCACGCCCACTTGGCGGGCCACCTGCTCGCAGAACAGGAAATCGTCGAAGCTGAGCGGATACTCGACCACGGTTTCGCGCATGCCGATGCGCTGCACCAGGCCGCCGTTGCAGGCGATGCAGTAGTCGTCGTTGCCGGTGATGCCGAGCTCGTGCAGGTACGGCGCCAGGCCCGGAACCGGGCGGCCACTGGTCAGCACGATGTGCACACCCAGCGCGCGCGCCTGCGCGACGGCCTTCCTGGCGCGTGGGGTGAGCTGGTGCGACGGGTCCAGCAGGGTGCCATCCATGTCGATGGCGACCAGTTCGATGGTCGATTGCCTGCGGCCCATGTCCATTGCGTTCAACTCATGCGGGGCACGCCAGTTTACCCCCTCATGCCCGGTTCACCTCTCTGCCCACGTTGGCCGGGATACTGCAGGAGCCTGTGCGTTCCCCACCGCAGGACGGCCCATTGACCGCCCTTCCCTGGAGAAGCTTGCGACGCATGACCTACCGTGCCCCCGAAACCGACGACAGCGCCCCCCTGGCCCAGCAGATCGAGCAGATGATCGACGAGCTGCCCGGCGACCAGGTGCGTGTCGGCACCCTGCTCAGTGCGCTGGGCGATGAAGGCCTGTTGCTGATCGTGATCCTGCTCTCGGCCATCTTCATCATTCCGGTGTCGATTCCCGGGCTGAGTACAGTGTTTGGTGCCTCGATCCTGCTGATCGGCCTGAGCCGGGTGCGCAACCGCCCGCTGTGGGTGCCGCAGAAGCTGGCGCGCCGCGAGATCGCCACCGACAAGCTGAAGGCCAACCTCGGCCGTGCGCTGAAGTGGGTGCACCGCATGGAGCGGCTGTCGCGGCCGATGCGGCTGGCGGTGATGGTGCGCTCGAAGAAGATGATGCGCCTGAACAACCTGATGCTGGTGTTCGCGACCCTGCTGCTGATGGCGCCGGCCGGACCGATTCCCTTCAGCAACACGCTGCCGGCATTGGCGCTGATGTCCTTTGCGATTGGCTTCATCCAGCGCGATGGTGCGGCGGTAGTGGCCGGTTATGGCTTCTTGGTGGCCACGGTGGTGTATTTCGGCGTGTTGCTGGGTGGCGTGGGGTTTGCCGCCGAGTCGGTGTTCAGCGGGTTCCGGGCACGCTGAACCCGGTGGCAGAACCGGCAGGGCGGAGTCGACAGGGTAGTGTCGACTGCCCTTCGCTGCTTACCGGGGAAGCACGCGCTGCGCGCTCGAGTCGACTGACAGTCGACTCTACCGGATGTTCTTCGGCCATGGCTCGACGCTACACAGCTACTTGGCCGACACCCGCCACACCACGTCGCCCACGTCATCAGCCACCAGCAGCGCGCCTTCGGCATCCATCGCCATGCCCACCGGTGCGCCCATCAGGGTCTTCTCGTCCTTCGAGGCGAAGCCACTGACCACGGTCTGCGGCCGCCCGGTCGGCTTGCCGTCCTTGAACGCTACGTAGACCACTTCGTAGCCACTCAGCGGCGAACGGTCCCAGCTGCCGTGCTCGCCGATGAAGGCGCCGCCGTGGTACTGCGCCGGCAATGCCTGGCCGGTGTAGAACAGCAGGCCCAGCGGTGCCACGTGCGAGCCGATGGCGTAGTCGGGCGTGATTGCTTTGGCCACCAGGTCCGGCCGCTGCGGCTGCACGCGCTCGTCCACGTGCTGGCCGTAGTAGCTGTAGGGCCAACCGTAGAAGCCATCCTCCTTCACCGAGGTGAGGTAATCAGGCACCAGGTCGGCACCGATTTCATCGCGTTCGTTCGCCACGGCCCACAGCGTGCCGGTACTCGGCTCCCAGTCCAGCCCGGTCGGGTTGCGGATGCCCGAGGCGTAGATGCGGCTGCCGCGGGTGGCCACGTCCACTTCCAGCACCACCGCACGGCGGTATTCGACGGCCAGGCCGTTCTCGGTGATGTTGCTGTTGGAGCCCACGCCCACATACAGCTTGCGGCCATCACGGCTGGCCAGCAGTTCCTTGGTCCAGTGGTGGTTGATGGTGCTGGGCAGGTCGGTGAACTCGCGGCCCTTGTCCGACATGCGGGTTTCGCCGGGCACGTAGTGGTACTGCATGATGTTGCCGGTGTTGGCCACGTACAGCGTGTCGCCGATCAGCTGGATGCCGAACGGCGAATGAAGGCCCTCGATGTAGACATGCTGGGTCCACGTGTTCGTTCCCGGCGTGCGGCGCAGCAGGGTGACCCGGTTCCCGCCCTTGCCGGCCTTGCCCGAGCGCGCTTTGACCTTGCCGGCAATCCACTGCTTGGGCGTGGTGACCGGTTCTTCACCGGGGCCGTTACCTTCCACCACCAGTACATCGCCATTGGGCAGGGTCAGCAGGCGCCGCGGATGCTGCAGGTTGGCGGCGATGCGCTCGATCTTCAGGCCCTCGGCCACCGTGGGGGTCTGTCCATCAGCCCAGCCGACGCCCTTGGGCACCTGCATCGGCGGCATCAGGAAGTTGGCCGGCTTGGGCAGCGGCGGCTGCGGGCCCGACTGATCGGCGGGATGGTATTCAGCCTTGCCGGCGCAGGCCGACAGCATCACGGCCAGCGCCAGGGCGCCCACGGTGGGCAGGATGTGCTTAGCCATGACGACCTCCCTGCAGCACCGGCGGCTGCAGTGACAGCAGTATCAGGCCCAGGGCGATCAGGGCCACGGTCAACGCCGACAGGATCGTGCCCGGCACCGCAACGGCGTACGCGTCGCGGCTGTGCACGAAGGCGTTCCAGATGGCCAGCACCACCGCGACCAGGTTGAGGAAGAAGTCGATGCGGTCGATGCGGGTGGCGGTACCGTTGCGGCGCCAGACCGCGAAGAGGTTGATCAGGCGCGGCACGATGGCGATCAGCAGGCCGAAGGTGATCAGCCAGGCAGCGGCCTTGCCCCACATCACCTCGGCGCTGTTGAGATAGATCGCGTCGAAGATCAGTGCGCCGACGAAGAAGCCGAAAGGTATCGGGTTCAACAGGCTGAACAGCGTGGTGCCGAGGCCGCGATGGGCCTGGGCGAGCGGATTGACCATCATCGTGCTCCGTGCGGAAGGGTGCACGGGCTGTAGTAGCACAGCGCGATGTGAGGACGCGCGATGATGCCCCGGCGGGGCTGCCACACCCTCCGCGCAGGCACCGCGCTAAGTGGATTCGTCCTCGCGCACCTCGTGGAAGGGCAGCATCGTCTCGAAGCCGAATTCGTGTTCCATGCTGGTGCGGACCAGGCCGCCGATGGCGTAGCGGCTGGTGTTGGCGTGCACGTCTATGCCACCAGGCCGCCACTCGGTGCGCAGATGCAGCGTCTCTGCGCGTCGCATGACGATCCGTTCCTCCTGCAGCAGCGCGCGACGATGCTTCTTCATCAACAGGCGCAGCGGTTTCACCGTGGTGATGCCGAAGGCTGCCAGCTCGGGCAGCAACTCGCTGATATCGGCATCGTCGCCATAGTCGTGGCTGCGCGTATGCACGGACAGCACCACCTTGCGGATGACGGCAACCGAGAGCGGAGTCTGGTCCGCGCGTGCACGGGCACGCTGGCGTGCCTTCTTCATGTGTGACTTCACCTGCATGCGATTACCCACGTTCCCCGTACCTCGAAGCAAGCACGCGATGATGGCGTGAAGGCATTCGAGTGCCCCGTCATAACTTGACGTACTAAGTGTTTGTGACGCAATTGGCACATTCGCACATTGCGGGTGTGAAGAGGTAGGGGGTTGTTCGTTGTGTCGCGTTTGGCTCGTTGCGATGGGGCAGTTCCGCCCCGCCGTCCTGCCATGCCGATTCACAACAGAAGGATTCGTGTATGAAGCGACACACGCAACGCACCGCGCCACCGCGCTCCGCGCGCCTGGCCCTCGCCACTGCTTTGGTACTGGGCAGCCTGGCCGTCACCGCCCAGGCCCAACAGGCCGATCCACTGGCGGCAATCCAGTGGCACCTGCTCAACACCGGGCAGACGGTCCCGGCTGACACGCTGCCGGTGGCCGGCAACGATCTGAACGTGGATGGCCTGTTCCGCAACGGCATCCGCGGCCAGGGCGTCACCATCGCCATCGTCGATGACGGCCTGCAGATCGCGCATCCGGACCTGGCGGCCAACGTGGCCGCGGTGGCCGGCAAGAACTTCACCAATGGCTCGAACAACCCCACCCCGACCAACCCGGATGTCGACAACCACGGCACCATGGTCGGCGGCATCGCTGGCGCGGTGGGCGCCAACAACCTGGGCGTGCGCGGTGTGGCCCCGGCGGCGACGTTGAAGGGCTTCAACCCGATTTCGCGCTCGGCCCTGGGCAACCAGCAGAGCAACATCGAGTACGCCTGGTGGGACGGCGCGGAATCGGCCGACGTGCAGGTGTTCAACAACAGCTGGGGCGCCGGCCCGGGCAATCCGAACCTGCCGCTGGCGTACAGCGAAAACACGATTCGTTCGTACGAGCAGGCACTGTCGGGCACGCGCGGTGGCCGCGGCGGCATCTACGTGAAGTCGGCCGGCAACAACTTCAACAATGCCTCCATCAGCCAGACCCAGGATGTCTGCACCACCGACACCAAGAACCGCAACACCGGCTGCGTGCCGGCCGGCCGTGATCCGCGCAACAACCTGTTCAACGTGATCACGGTAGGCGCGGTGCGCGCCGATGGCGTGCGCTCGTCTTACTCCTCCACCGGCTCGGCCTTGTGGGTGTCGGCCTTTGGTGGTGAGTACGGCCTGCAGGCACAGTTTGCGCCCGGCCTGGTGGCGCGCGCCTACGACCCGGCCATCGTCACCACCGACGTGACCGGGTGCGCGCAGGGCAGCAACAAGAACACCAACCGCCAGAACACGCTGGACAGCAACCTGTCGGCCATCGACAGCACCTGCAACTACACCGCCAAGATGAACGGCACGTCCGCGTCGGCACCGATGGTGTCGGGCGTGGCCGCACTGGTGCTGGAAGCCAATCCGAACCTGTCCTATCGCGATGTGAAGTACATCCTGGCCACCACCGCCACCCGCAACCACCCGAACCAGCCGGCGGTGACACTGGCCGACGGGCGCACGCTGGTGCCGGGCTGGACGGTGAATGCTGCCGGCCGTGCCTACAGCAACTGGTATGGCTTCGGCGTAGTCAACGCTGCACGTGCAGTGCAGGTGGCCGAGAACTTCCAGTCGCTCGGTGCGCTGGTCGACAGCGGCTGGCGCAACACCACGCGTACCGTGGCCATCGGCAACACCTCGGCTGCCGCCGCACGCCTGACCTTCCAGTTGGCCAACGGCGCGCGCAACATCGAAAGCGTGCAGCTGGGCTTCCGGGTCAACCACCGCAACACGCGCCAGCTGCAGTTCGTGCTGGTGTCGCCCAGCGGCACCCGCAGCGTGGTGCAACCGGCGTTCACCGCGATCGGTTCGGGCACGGGTGGCGCGCAGAGCAACTTCACCAGCTGGGACCTGCTGTCCAGCAATGCCTTCCTGGATGAAAATGCCAGCGGCACCTGGACGCTGGAAGTGACCGACATGGGGCAGGCCGCGACCGCAGCTTCGCGCGGCAACCTCGAATTCTTCAAGATCCGCGTTCTGGGGCACTGATGATGAAGACCACCATTCTGTTGAGCACGCTCGCCTTCGCGGCGATGACCTCCCCTGCCTGGGCACAGAGCTCGGGGCAGACCCCTCCAGCCAGGACCCTGTCGACCGTGGATGCGCAGGAACTGAAGGCGTCCGCTACCGGCCGCTCGTTCGATGTGGGCGGCACGCGCTTCCAGCTGTCTCCCTCGACCACCGTGAAGCAGGCCAGCGGCGGTCAGTTCACGATCACCCCGCAGGCGGCGGCGACCACCAGTTCGCGTACCAAGCGTTCGCTGGATGGCGCAGCGGCCGCGCCTGCTGATGCCGGTGCCGGCAAGTTCGCGGCGGCGGTCTCCCGCGACGGAGCGCCGGTGGTGGCGACCTCGCGGGTCAAGGTGTTCTTCACCGATGCGGCATCGGCCCAGCGCGCGGCTACGGCCACCGGTGGCACCGTGGTGAAGGTGTCGAAGGCTTCGGGCCAGGCCATCGTGGAGTATCCGTCGGTGAACGCGGCACTGGATGCGACCACCAGGCTGCTGTCCACCGCCGGTATCCGCGCCACCGAGCCGGACGTGGTGCAGTGGGAAGAGACCAAGTAAGGCGTTGAGTGGTGCCCCCGGCCGGCTGGCTCTCCTGGCCGGCCGGGGATTGGTGTGGGGGTGTGCCGACCAACGGTCGGCACCCACCGCGGTGGAGGTGACGTCAGCGCGCGGCGAGTGTGTCGCTGTGCTTGCGACTGCAGCTGGCCAGTGCGTCGTTGCCGGCGGCGGGATGAGCGGGCTCCAGCAGCAGGCGCTGCACGTCGGAAAACAGCTTGTCCACCGGCATGCCATAGGGCGCGAACAGGCGCAGGCGTCCCTGGCGGTCGAACACGTAGCCGCCCGCAATGTGGCTCATCGTGTAGGTATCCGGTACCTGACCGGGTTCCTTTTCGTAGAACGCCTTGAAGTCGCTGGCCATCGCGGCCAGCTGCGCTTCGTTGCCGACCAGCGCGATTGCCTGGGGATCGAACGCTTCCACATAGGTGCGCGCGACCTCCGGCGTGTCGCGGGCCGGGTCAACGCTGACGAACACCACCTGCAGCTGGTCGGCATCCTTGCCCATCAGGTGCTTGACCTGGCTCAGCTCGACCATGGTGGTCGGGCACACGTCCGGGCAACTGGTGAAACCGAAGAACAGATAGGTCACCTGCCCCTGCAGGTCCTTCGGGCCACGCACGGTGCCGTGGCTGTCGGGCATCGACCACTGCTGGCCGAGCTCTTCGCAGGCGATGTCCTTGGAGTAGAAGTCCATGCGCGACTGCGCACTGCAGCCGGCCAGCAGGCCGAGCAGCAGGCCTGCGGCCAGCCGCAGGCCACGTTGGGGGAACGCAATGCCTCTCACGGTTCGCAGGCTCAGTTGATCATCATGTGGTAGTGCATGCTCCAGATGATCCAGACCGACAACGCGACGATGATGAACAGGATCACCAGGGTGAACACGAAGCTGGCCAGGTTCCAGCCACCTTCGGACTTGCGGTCCATGTGCAGGAAATAGACCAGCTGCACCAGGATCTGCGCCACCGCGAAGCCGACCAGCAGGAACAGCGTGAGCGGCCGCGACAGCACCGGGTTCATCACCAGTGCGAACGGCACCACGGTCAGCAGCGCGCACAGCACGAAGCCGATCAGGTAGGACTTGGTGGAGCCGTGCGCATTGCCGGCGCGCGAAGTTTCGACGTGGGCCATGTCAGAAGGCTCCGATCAGATAGACGAAGGTGAAGACGCAGATCCACACCAGGTCCAGGAAGTGCCAGAACAGGCTCAGGCACGACACACGGGTGATGTTGGTCGGGGTCAGGCCACGGCGGTAGACCTGGTGCATGACCACCGCCATCCAGATCAGGCCGCTGGCCACGTGCAGACCGTGGGTGGCGACCAGCGCGAAGAACGCCGACAGGTAGGCACTGGTGCTGGGGCCTGCGCCTTCGTGGATCAGGTGCGAGAACTCGTAGATCTCCATGCCGATGAACGAGGCACCGAGCACGAAGGTCACGCCCAGCCAGCGCAGCACCGCCGAGGTGTCGTGGCGATGCATCGCCAGCACGGCCTGGCCGTAGGTGATGCTGGAGACCAGCAGCAGGAAGGTCTCGGCCATCACGAACGGCAGCGAGAACAGCTCCTTGCCGGTGGGGCCGCCGGCGTAGGCGGTGCTGAGCACCGCGTACGAGGCGAACAGCGAACCGAACAGCACCAGGTCGGACATGAGGTAGACCCACATGCCGAACACCTTCATGCCGCCCTGTTCGTGGCCGTGGTCGTGCTCGTGGTGGTCCTCGTGCGCCTGCGTGTCGCTGGCCAGCTCGGGGCGGGTCAACAGGTTCATGCGCGTACCTCCTTCAGCTTGGCAAGGTTGGCCGCTTCGGTGCGCGCCACCTCTTCGGAACTGACGTAGTAGTCCACGTCCTCGTCGTAGGACCGGACGATCAGGGTGACGATCATCGCGATGAAGCTGGCTGCGGCCATCCACCAGATGTGCCAGACCAGGGCGAAGCACAGCACCAGGATCCAGATATTGAGGATCAGCGGCACGCCGGTGTTCTTCGGCATGTGGATCGGTGCGTACTTCTTCGGCGGCGGCGGCAGGCCGCGCTTCTTCGCTTCGTGGAAGGCGTCCAGCTCATCGGCCTTGGGCACCACGGCGAAGTTGTAGAACGGCGGCGGCGACGGCGTGGCCCATTCCAGCGTGCGTGCGTTCCACGGGTCGCCGGTCAGGTCCAGGTTGCGCTTGCGGTCGCGCACGCTCACGTAGATCTGCACCAGCATCAGGACGATGCCCGCGAACACGAACAGCGCGCCGATGAAGGCGGCGATCAGGTACGGCGTCCACGCCGGGTTGTCGTACTGGTTCATGCGGCGGGTCATGCCCATGAAACCCAGCATGTACAGCGGCATGAAGGCCAGGTAGAAGCCGATCACCCAGCAGGCGAACGACCACTTGCCCAGGCGCTCGTTGAGGGTGAAGCCGAACACCTTCGGGAACCAGTAGGCGAAGCCGGCCAGGTAGCCGAACAGCGCGCCGCCGATGATGGTGTTGTGGAAGTGCGCGACCAGGAACAGGCTGTTGTGCAGCAGGAAGTCGGCGCCCGGGATGGCCAGCAGCACGCCGGTCATGCCACCGATGGTGAAGGTGACCAGGAACGCGATGGTCCACAGCATCGGCACGCTGAATTCGACGCGGCCACCGTACATGGTGAACAGCCAGGTGAAGATCTTCACGCCGGTGGGGATGGCGATGATCATCGTCATGATGCCGAAGAAGGCATTGACGCTGGCACCGGAGCCCATGGTGAAGAAGTGGTGCAGCCAGACGATGAACGACAGGATGCCGATCGCCAGCGTGGCACCGACCATCGACTTGTAGCCGAACAGCTTCTTGCGCGCGAACGTGGCGGTCACTTCGGAGAAGATGCCGAACGCCGGCAGCACCAGGATGTACACCTCCGGATGGCCCCAGGCCCACACCAGGTTCACGTACATCATCGGGTTGCCACCCAATGTGTTGGTGTAGAAGTTGAAGTCCAGGTAGCGGTCCAGGGTGAGCGCACCCAGCGCCACGGTCAGGATCGGGAAGGCGGCGATGATGATCACGCTGGTGACCAGCACGGTCCAGGTGAACACCGGCATCTTCATCAGGGTCATGCCCGGCGCACGCATGCGCAGGATGGTGATGAACAGGTTGACGCCGGTCAGCAATGTGCCGATGCCCGAAGCCTGCAACGCCCAGATGTAGTAGTCGACACCCACGCCTGGACTGAACTCGATGCCCGACAGCGGCGGGTAGGCGACCCAACCGGTCATGGCGAATTCGCCAACGCCCAGCGAGATCATCATCAACGCCGCGCCGACCACGAAGATCCAGAAGCTGAAGGCGTTGAGGAACGGGAACGCCATGTCGCGCGCACCGATCTGCAGCGGCACGATGATGTTCATCAGGCCGACCACGAACGGGGTGGCCACGAAGAAGATCATGATCACGCCGTGCGCGGTGAAGATCTGGTCGTAGTGCTCCGGTGGCAGGAAGCCGTCACTGCCCGGCCCGGCCGCCGCCAGCTGCGCGCGCATCATCAGCGCATCGGCAAAGCCACGCACCAGCATGACCAGCGCCACCACCACGTACATGATGCCGATCTTCTTGTGGTCCACGGTGGTGAACCAGTCACGCCAGAGCGGACCCCACAGCTTGAAGTACGTCACCGCGCCGAGCAGCGCGAGGCCGCCCAGCACCATGGCCGCCAATGTGACCACGACGATCGGCTCGTGCAGTGGCACGGCCTCCCACGTCAATTTACCCAACATGTTCGTTACTCCTGGGAAACCTGGGCACCGCCGGCAGCGCCCGCCGGGGTAGCAGCAGCGGTGTTCTCACCGACGCCGATGAACTGGTCGATGACCTTCTTGAACAGCAGCGGTTCAACACTGGAGAAGTGCTGCACCGGTGCGTTCTTCGACGGCGCGGCCAGCGCCTTGAACTGCGTGAAGCTGAGCGCGTCCGGCGCGTTGCGCACCTCGGCCACCCAGCGATCGAAGTCTTCGTTGCTGCTGGAAGTGGCGATGAACTTCATGTTCGAGAAGCCATGCCCGCTGTAGTTGCCGGACATGCCACGGAACTGGCCGGGCTCGTTGGCGATCAGGTGCAGCTGCGTGCGCATGCCGGCCATCGCGTAGATCTGCCCTCCCAGCTGCGGGATGAAAAAGGTATTCATCGTCGAGTTGGAGGTGATGTTGAACGCCAGCGGGCGGTTGGCCGGGAAGTTGAGCTGGTTGACCGTGGCGATGCCCAGGTCCGGGTACACGAACACCCACTTCCAGTCGGTGGCGATCACGTCCACGTGCAGCGGCTCACCGGCCACGTCCAGCGGCTTGTACGGGTCCAGCTCGTGGGTCGACTTCCACACGATCACCGCCAGCACCGCGATGATGATCAGCGGCACGCCCCAGACCACGATCTCCACCTTGGTGGAGTGCGACCAGTCCGGCGTGTATTTCGCCTTGGTGTTGCCAGCGCGGAAGCGCCAGGCGAATACGAAGGTCAGCACGATGGCCGGTATCACCACGATCAGCATCAGGCCGATGCAGATCAGGATCAGGTCGCGCTGGGCGAGCCCGACCATGCCCTTCGAATCCAGCAGCACCCAGTCACAGCCCGACAGGCCGACGCAGGCCAGGGCGACCAGCGCCAGGCGGATGCGGTTCCAGCAGATATTCATTGGAGGTCAACCCTGTTGAAGAAGCGTGCTTGACCGGCTCGCCTGCGCGCAGCGCCCGGGCGTGGAGCGGCTACACTGTGGGTACGAGGTCGCCTACAAGCAGGCGAACCACTCCAATCAAGCCCATACAAGATACATCATTGTATGGACTTGTGCATCTGCACGTATGGAAAAAACTGATCGATGACGCCACCTGCCGCCGGCCGCCGCCTGAAACACCCCAATCGCACCTGGGTTCGCCCCTTCCGCGAGGGCGCCGGCCCGCTGTACCTGCAGATTGCCCAGCAGGTGCGCGAGGCGGTGGATGACGGCGTGCTGCGCCCGGGCGACCGCCTGCCGCCGCAGCGCGACCTGGCCCAGCAGGTGGGCGTGGACCTGACCACGGTCACCCGCGCCTTCGCCGAGCTGCGCCAGGCCGGCCTGCTCGACGCGCAGGGCGCCGGCGGCACCTTCATCGCGCTGTCGGCCGGCAACCGCAGCACCTCGGTGGACCTGAGCATGAACATCCCGCCGCTGCTGGGCAGCGCGCCGTTCGCACAGGGCATGGAGGCCGGCTTCCAGCACGTGGGCCAGCAGCTGGGCCAGGGCGAACTGATGAGCTATCACGTCGGCGCCGGCACCCGTGAGGACCGCGCCGCCGCGGTGCAGTGGCTGGCGCCAATGCTGGGCACGGTCGGTGCCGACCAGGTGGTGATCTGTCCCGGCGCGCAGACCGCGCTGTGCGCGCTGATCCTGGCCCGCACCCAGCCGGGCGAGCTGATCGCCGCCGAGCAGCTGACCTACCCGGGCCTGCTGGCCGCCGCGCGCGTGCTGCAGCGGGGCGTGGTGCCGGTGGCGATGGACGCCGAGGGCATGCTGCCGGACGCGCTGGAGGAGGCCTGCCAGCTACGCCGCCCGCGCCTGCTGTACCTGGTGCCGACCATCCAGAACCCGACCACGGCAACGATGTCGGCGCAGCGCCGGCAGGCCCTGCTGGCGGTGGCGGAGCGCCACGATCTGACCGTGATCGAAGACGATCCCTACTGGTTGCTGGCCGGTGACGCCGCGCCACCGCTGGCCGCCCACCGCGACGCCGGCTGCCCGGTGTATTACATCTCCACCCTGTCCAAGTGCCTGGCCCCGGGCCTGCGCACCGCCTATCTGGTGGTGCCGGCCGGCGAGCCGATGGAACCGGTGCTGGACGCCCTGCGTGCGATCGCACTGATGCCGACCCAGTCGATGGTGGCGGTGGCGTCGCAGTGGATCCGCAGCGGCCAGGCCCGGGACATGGTGCAGCGCTTCCAGCAGGAACTGCGCGAGCGCCAGGCGATTGCCGCGCAGTTCCTGCCGCCCCGCGCCCAGGCGCATCCGGCCGGCCTGCATGTGTGGCTGCCGCTGCCGCCACGGCTGGACCAGTACCGGTTGATCCAGGCCGCACAGGAACAGGGCCTGGGCATCGCCAGCTCGGATGCCTTCAGCGTGGAAGAGCCGCCGCCGGGCAACGCGATCCGCCTGTCGCTGGGCGGCGCGGTCGACCAGGGCGCGCTGGCCGGGGCGCTGGCCAAGCTGAACGAGATCCTGTCCGAAGCCCCCGAGGCCCGGCACAACGCCATCGTCTGAACCGGGTGCATGGCGCTTCATCCATACAAGATGATATTTTGTATGCAATGTATGGATGAAGGGACGTGCATCGATGCGCGCCGAGAAACTGAAGTTCCACCTGGTGATGGCCGGCTGCGGTGGCTTTGTGGTGTTGATGCTGGCCGCGCTGGCCTGGGTCTGCCTGCAGCCGCAGACCGTGGACGTGCAGGCCGCCGAACGCCACGCCATCGAGCAGTGCGTGCAGCGCAGCGAGGATCCGTCGCGTAGCGAGATCCAGCGCCGCGCGCAGGCCGATTCCTGCCGCGAGATGCGCAAGCAGTACGTGCACAAGTTCGGCCGGGAAGACTCCTGATGGGCGCAGCCGCGCCGCGTCGCCGCTGGCTGCTGCCGACGATGATCGCCCTCGCCTGCCTGTTCATGGCTGGCGTGGCGGCTGCACTGTGGCAGTACTTCGGCTACAGCGCGCAATCCACGTTCACCGAACAGGCCATCGTCTTCGACGACTCGCAACTGCGCCTGCCAGCCGATCTGGCCGGTGATACCGGCCGCATCCGCGTGGTGCATTTCTGGGACCCGGCATGTGCGGTCTGCAACCGCGAGACCGGTGCGCACCTGAGCTACCTGATCAGCATGTACCGCCGCGCCGGCATCGACTTCTATGCGATCCGCCGCCCGGGCACGCAGGGCGAGCTGCCCGAGCCGCTGCGCAACAAGGTGATCAACCTGCCGACCATTGATGGCATCGAACACATCCCGGCCAGCCCCGCCGTAGCCATCTGGGATCGCCAGGGCCACCTCGCCTATGCGGGGCCGTACAGCATCGGCATGGTCTGCAACTCGGCCAACAGCTTTGTCGAACCGCTGCTGGACAGACTGGTGCGCGGCGAAACCGTGCGCCCGAAAGGACTGCTTGCCGTGGGCTGCTACTGCCCCTGGCAGGCCAAGCGCTGAGGACGCGCAATGACATCACTGACGCTGGCCGGTGCGGCCGCCGCAAACAACAACGGCGGTCACCTGTCCGAACCGACCGATGGTTATGGACAGGCTCCCGCCGTTGGAAGCAACGATACGCCCCGACATGCTCCGTACATGCCGCGACCGGATGTCGCAGCGCGCGAATGGGTGCAGGACGTGCTCGCGCACAACGGGCCGATCTACCTGCGCATCGTCAATTCGCTGGAACGCACGGTGCGCCGTGGCGGCCTCGCACCCGGACAGCGCCTGCCCTCGCAGCGCGCGTTGGCGCAGCAGCTCGGCATCGACCTGACCACGGTCACCCGCGCCTTCGATGAAGCACGCAAGCGCGGCCTGATCGAAGCACGCGGGCCACAAGGCAGTTTCATCGCACCGCCCAAGGCCGGCTTCGACCAGGTCGTGGACCTGAGCATGAACGTGCCGCCGGTGCCCGACGCCGATGCGCTGGCCGAGACCCTGCGCCGCGGTGCCGCCGCCGTGCTTGCACGCAGCAACGCGCCCAACCTGATGACCTATCACCTGGGCGGCGGCAACCCGACCGACCGCCACGCAGCGGCGCGTTGGCTGCAACCGATGCTGGGAAAAGTGGACGACGCCTGCCTGCTGCTGACCGAAGGCGCCCAGGTGGCGCTGGCCGCGATCCTGGTCAGCCAGGGCCGCGACGATGATGCGATCCTCTGCGATGCGCTGGTCTATCCGGGCCTGCTGCAGGCCGCCGCTGCACTGGGCCGACGGCTGCTGCCAGTGGACAGCGACGAACACGGCATGTGCCCCGATGCGCTGGCCCGGCTGGCACGCGAAAGCGGCGCGCGGTTGGTCTATCTCAATCCCACCTGCCAGAACCCGACCGCGCTGACCCTGCCGCTGCAGCGGCGCGAAGCGCTGGCACGCGTGCTGGAGCGCGAGGGCCTGCTGGCGATCGAAGACGATCCTTACTGGCACCTCGCCGAGGATGCACCTACACCGCTGGCGGCACTGGCACCGCGTCATGTGTTCTACGTGGCGACGCTGTCGAAGGTGATCAGCCCCGGCCTGCGCACTGCGTTCGTGCAGTGCCCAAGCGCTGCGCACGCCGAGGCGATGACGGCTGCATTGCGGGCGACGCGGCTGATGGGTCATCCGCTGGTCTCGGCGTTGGCCAGCCAGCTGCTGCTGGATGGTTCGGCGCAGTCACTGCTGGCCCAGGTGTGCACCGAGGCACGCGAGCGCATGCGCATGGCGCGCTACCTGCTGGCGCCATCGCTGCTGCAGCGCGCGGAAGGCCTGCATGCCTGGTGCCGGGTGCCGGCGCCGTGGACCGATGCGACGCTGGTGCGTACCGCACAGCTGCAGGGGCTGGCGATTGCGCCATCTTCGGCGTTCTGCCCGCCAGGGGTCTCGCACCAGAGCGGCGTAAGGTTGTCGCTCGGGCTGGCGGCGGACCGCCGACAGCTGGAGAGTGCGCTGCGACGGATTGATCGGTTGTTGTTGTCCGATGCGTTGCCGGCGATCGAGCGGTAGCCCTGGAATGGGATGTGCCGACCAACGGTCGGCACCCACCCGACCGGTAGTGCCGGCCGCTGGCCGGCGGAAGATTCCCCGGCACGGTTGGAATGTGCCAACCAAGGTTGGCACCCACCAAAGCAGGGTCAGGCCAAGGCGGAGAGGGCCTTCACCAGCGCATCCATCTGCTCCGGCCGGGTGAACACCGACGGCGTCACGCGTACACAGGCACCCGATTCCAGGCCATCGCGATACGTGGTGAAAATCCGATGCTCATCCAGAAGTCGCTTCTGCAGAGCCATGTTGTCAGCCACGCTGGTGCGCCCGCGCAGGCGGAAGCTGGCCAGCGCACTGGCCAGCGCCGGGTTCGGCGAGGACAGCACCTCGATGTGCGCCATCTGCCGCGCTGGCAGCGTCCAGCGCTCGCGCAGGTAGCGCAGCCGCGCCTGCTTGTTGGCCACGCCGACGCGCTGATGCAGGGCAATCGCCTCCGGCAGTGCCAGGTAGGCGGCGAAGTTGACCGTACCGGTGTGCACGCGGCTGCCCACGCGGCCATCGTCGGTTTCACCCATGTAGGGATCCAGGTCCGCCACGCGCCCCTTGCGCACGTACATCGCGCCGACGCCAACCGGCGCGCTGATCCATTTGTGCAGATTGATGCCCACGAA
Source organism: Stenotrophomonas sp. YJH_SMC_120 (assembly GCF_059368675.1). Classification (NCBI taxonomy): domain Bacteria; kingdom Pseudomonadati; phylum Pseudomonadota; class Gammaproteobacteria; order Lysobacterales; family Lysobacteraceae; genus Stenotrophomonas; species Stenotrophomonas sp. YJH_SMC_120. Next base: position 243,494 of record NZ_JCAFRY010000003.1, on the reverse strand, counting down.
GTCAGCCTTCAGATCCGGCACCGCGTAGTCGATCTGGCCAAACCCATGGGCAGCATCAACGATCACATCGATACCGCGTGCGCGCGCACGCTCGACGATCTCGGCCACCGGCAGCACCAGCCCATGGCGATGGCTGACCTGGGTCAGCAGCACCAGTTTCAGGCGCGGCAACCGCGCGAACGCGGCCTCGTAGGCCTGCAGAATCTGCGCGTGGTCGGGCACGGCCGGTAGCGCGATACGCTCGACCTGCACGCCGCGACGCTGCTGCAGCCAGCGCATCGCGCCGATCATGCTGTCGTAGTCGATGTCGGCATACAGCACCTGGTCGCCGGGCTGCAGGCGGTTGTAGCCACCGATCAGCGCCAGCATCGCCTCGGTGGCCCCCCGCGTCAGTGCGATCTCATCAGCACCCACACCCAGCAGTTCGGCTACCTCTCGCTGCACCGCCATGTATTGCGCCGGAAACGCGCGGCGCCCATACCAGGCGTTGCCACGATTCACTTCAGTGGTGTGGCGCTGGTAGCTGGCGAGCGTCTCGTGACCCATCGCGCCCCAGTAGCCGTTCTCCAGGTGGTTCACTTCATCGGTGATGTCGAAGTGGCTGGCCACGGCGGCCCAGTAGCCTTCATCGCGGGCCAGCACGTCCGGCGCCACGGTCGTCGAGGGAATCTCCATCGGCGAAGCGTAACGCGCAGCGGCGCTGGCAGGCAGTGAAGACAGTGCAGCTGCGGCCGGCAGCAGTGTGCCGGCGCGCAGCAGGGAACGACGACGAGCGTCCATCAGAAGGTCAGCCGGTACTGCGCGTACAGGTTGGCACCGTCGGTGTCGTACGGCGCGTTGCGCGAGTAGACCAGGCCACGGCTGGCCTGGAACGTGGCCTCATCCGGGTAGCGATCGAACACATTGTCGGCGCCCACGCGCAGGCTGTGGTGCTCGTTGATGCGATAGCCCACGGCCAGGTCGAGGAAGCTCATCTCACCGAAGCGCTGGTAGATGTCGCCCACCGCGTTGCCGCTGGAATCGGTCCAGGCGCCGTAGTAGCGCATGCGCGCCATCAGCGACCAGGCACCGATGTCCCAGCTGCTGGTCAGACTTCCCTTGTGCTCGGGCAGGCGATCTTCGAACAGCACGCGCTGGGTCTCATTGGTGGCCACCGAGGTGCTGCCGTTGTCCACGCGTGTACGGTTGTAGTTGTAGGCCAGGGTCAGCGTCATGCGGCCGGCGCCGAGGTCGCGCAGGTAGTTGCCAACCACGTCCACGCCGGTGGTGGTGGTGTCGAAGTCGTTGGTGAAGTAGTTCACCGAGGTGTAGCCCAGCGGATTGGGCGTACCGGCCGGAATGGCGAAACTGGCCGACTGGCTGAAGCGGTCGGTGAGCTTGATCTGGTAGACATCCACCGAGCCGGACAGACCCAGGTCCGTGCGCCAGGTCAGGCCCAGCGAGGCGGTGCGCGATTCCTCCGGCTTCAACGGCTTGGCTCCAAGCAGCTGCGCCAGCGGATCGTTCGGCGACAGGCGGCCACTGGTGAAGATCTGCAGCGTGCGCGTGTCCAGGCCCTGGGTGGTGCTGGTGGTGTTGAGCTGCGCCGGCGTCGGTGCGCGGAAGCCGCTGGACACGGTGCCGCGCAGGGCCACGTCCGGGGTGATCGCAAAGCGCGCCGACAGCTTGCCATCCAGTGTGCTGCCGAAGCTGGAGAAGTCCTCGTAACGGCTGGCCGCGCCGATGCTCCAGCGCTCGCCCAGCGGCACTTCCATGTCCACGTAGGCGGCCTTGCTGCGCTGGCTCCACTGCCCGGCCTGGCTGGCCGAGAAGCCCGGCGCGCCATTGGAATTGGCTTCCAGGCCCGCGGCCGCGCCCGGACCCACCGCGTACGACGCCGGGTCACCGGCGCGCACCTGGTAGGTCTCCTGGCGGAACTCGCCACCGAAGGCGACGTTGATCGGCTTGGACAGCGCGCCCACCTCCCACTCGTAGTTGAAGTCGGCGTTGGCGTTCTTCTCGGTCTGGGTCAGGCGGCCGAGATCGAAGTCGGTCGGGCTGGCCGGGCCGAGCGAGGCATTGATCGAGTTCTTCAAGCTGTAGTCGATGGCGTTGCGGCCATACGAGGCGCTGATATCCCAGCGCAGCTTCGGCGTGATCTCGCCGCGCAGGCCACCGACCAGCTGCAGGTCGTTCTGGACGTTGCCGTACTGCGGGCTGAAGCCGACCGGATACAGCGAGCGCAGGTTCCAGCCGGGGAAGATGGAGGTGGTGCGGTACGCGCCGGTGGTGGTGTCCGGGTTGCGCCAGTTGAAATCACTGACGCCATCGCTGTGGCTGTACAGGCCGAAGGCATAGAGCTCCAGCGTCTCGCTGGCATTGGCCTTCACGTTGAAGCCGACGCGGCGGCTTTCCAGCTCCGGCTGGCCCCAGCGCTGCACCGGGTTGGGCACGTCCAGCTCGGGATGCGCGGCCTGGAAGGCGATGGCATCGGGGCGCTGGCGGGTGCGCGAGGTGGCATCGGAATTGGAGGATTCAGCGAACAGCACCAGGCTGCCATAGTCGCCCAGCGACCAGCCGGTGCGCGCACTGAAATCGCGGGAGGCACCGTCGCCCTGCGCGTACTGCGAATAGCCGGCGGTGATCTCGGTGCCCGGACCATCCTCGAGGATGATGTTGATGACACCGGCGATGGCGTCCGAGCCGTACTGCGCCGATGCGCCGTCGCGCAGCACTTCGATGCGCTTGATCGCGCTGGTCGGAATCTGTGCAAGGTCGGCCGCCTGTGCACCACGGTTGCCGAGCAGCGCGCTGCGGTGGAAGCGGCGGCCGTTGACCAGCACCAGGGTCTGGTCCGGCGACAGGCCACGCAGGGTGGCCGGACGCACGAACACCTGGCCGTCGGCCATCGGCAGGCGCTGCACCACGAAAGACGGCACCAGCTGCGCCAGCACGTCCTTCAGGTCGGTGGATTCGACGGACGTGATGTCTTCCTTGGTGAACACGTCCACCGGCGCCAGTGTTTCGAACTGGGTGCGGTTGGAGGCGCGGGTACCGGTGACCAGCATCGCGTCGAGCTGGGTGGGTGCGGCGTGGCTGCCGCCGGCGGCATCGACCGCATCGGCTTCCGCTGCGATCGCGCCTCCTGCGCTGGCCATGGAAAGGGCGAGGAGGATGGAACGCGAAAGCTTCGAACGATGCACGGCAGGGCTCCGGGAGGACGCGACAGGGCCAGCACCTGTGCGCACACAACAGGCCTGGACAAGGCGCGCAGTCTCGGCGCGATGTGTGAAGGAGGCATGACGTCAGTACGACAGCTTGATGCGCCAACCAAGGTTGGCCCCTGCCAGGGCTCATCCGTAGATCCACGCCATGCATGGGTGGCAATGAAGACCCACGCCCCATCCCCGCACACTGCGGCTAGCCGTTGGCGTCGTCGCCAAAGCCGAAACGGGTCGGCCGTGCCGTTCGCAGCGGAACGAACATCATGGCGGCGAACACCACCAAGGCGGGGGTGGACATGATCCAGATGCCCCTGTTGCGAATCCCGATCCCCATGAAGTCGACCTGCAGATCGCCGATCCATTGCAGCTGCGTCAGTATCATCACCAGCCCGCCGATAGTCGCGCACGGCAACCCACCGTGACCGGCCCCCAACAACGTCGGTGTCAGAAACCCGCCCAGCAACGCGAAGCCGACACGGTACACCCAGGGATTGCCGCGCCACCGTGGCGCGCCGAACAACATCAGCAGCATCAGCGCCAGGGTCAACAGACTGGGAAGTACCCAGAGGGCAAGCAGCATTTCGATCATCTCGATCATCGGCCGGGCTCCGCTGGCCTGGCATCCCACGTCGTCGATCGCATCTCCCTGCCCCTCATCACGTCCATGAAGCACGCATTGTTGCCGGTACGCAGGCAGACGCAAAGCCCCGGCAGCGCAAGAACTGCTAAACGCCGCGCCTGCCGATCCGCTACTGTGCCGGCATTGGATGCGGGGAACGGCAGGATGAGTGCGGCAGGCAAGGCGTTGTGGTACATCGAAACCCATGCGGACCAGCCCTTGGCGCTGGCCGATATCGCCGCCGCAGCGGGGCTGTCGCCGTTCCATCTGTCACGCCTGTTCCAGGCCCGCACTGGCACCTCGGTGGTGCGCTACCTGCGCGGACGGCGCCTGACCGCGGCCGCGCAGCGGCTGGCCGCCGGCGCAGGCGACATCCTGCAGGTGGCACTGGGTGCGGGCTACACCACCCATGCAGCGTTCACCCGCGCCTTCAACGAACAGTTCGGGCAGACGCCGGAACGGGTACGCGAACAGGGCACCGATGGCCTCGCGCTGGTACAGGCGATCCGCGTGGACGATGCGCCGGCGCCCTGCGGTGAGGCGCCGCGACTGCTCGACACGCCCGCTTTCCAGGTGGCGGGCATCGGCATGCGGCATACCCGCGACAGTGGCGGTGCAATTCCCGGCCAATGGGCGCAGCTCAACCGCGAATGGCCGACGGCCGCTCCAATCAGCTTCGGTGCGTGCTGCAACAGCGACGACGATGGCGGCTTCGATTACATTGCCGCACTGCCCGCCAGCGCGCTGCCGACCGTGCCGGCGCACTGGCAACGGGTGGACGTGCCGGCGCGCCGCTATCTTGTGGCCTGGCACGGCGGGCACATCTCGGCCATCCGCTCGACCTGGTTCTGGCTGCTGGACCATTACCTGCCCGGCTCCGGCCTCAGCCTGGCCAATGCACCCGATCTGGAGCGCTACGACACCCGCTTCGACGAGCACACCGGCAACGGCGGCGTGGAGATCTGGCTGCCAGTCGACGAACGTCCCAACTGACAAGGAACTGAAGATGCGCATGATGGCCGCTGTGCTGGGAATGATCCTCATGGTCTCCACTGCCATCGCCGAGGGCAGCGAGACGCAGGCGGCCGGCGAGCGCCACGGCGCCACCATGGTGGCCAGCGCGGCTGTACGCGATGCGCAGCACCACGACGCGCTGCGCTACACGGTCTGGTACCCAGCGCTGGCCGGCAGCCGGGAAACCGCCCTGACCATCGGCCCGCCCGACGCACCGCTGTTCGAGGTTGGACGCGCAGCGGTGGATGCTCCCGTCGCGGGGGCTCGCCTGCCGACGCTGCTGCTGTCGCACGGTAACGGCGGCAGCGCACGCATGATGGGCTGGCTGGGCACGGCGCTGGCGCGGAGCGGTTATCTGGTGATCGCGGTCGATCATCCCGGCAACAACGGTGCCGACGAGATGACGCTGGCCGGCAGCATGCTGAGCTGGCTGCGCGCGGATGATCTGCGCGCTGCGCTGGCCGCCGTGCAGGCCGATCCGATCCTCGGCCCGCATGTCGATCCAGAACGGCTGGGCGTGGTCGGCTTCTCGGCCGGTGGCTACACCGCGCTGCTGGCAGCCGGTGCACGGCCCAGCCTGCAGCGACTGCTGGCCTTCTGCACCGCGCACCCGGATGACGGCGTCTGCCAACCGCAACAGGAGGCGGCCACGCACACGATGCAGGCGCGCCGGGCCGCTGCGGCTTCGCCCGCGCTTGCCCCCTGGATCGCCGAGGCTGACGCACAGCGCGCGATTCCCGGCGTGCGTGCCGTGTTCCTGCTGGCACCCGCCATCGTGCAGGCGTTCGCGCCCGCGCAGCTGTCCGCGTTGCGGCAGCCGGTATCGATCATGTTGGGGGCCGCAGACACCGTCGCGCCACCGGAGACCAATGGTGAGGCCGCACAGGCGCAGATTCCGCGCGCAACGCTGCAACGCCTGCCGGACGTGGGTCACTACGACTTCCTGGCGGCCTGTACCGTTGTCGGCGGGCAGAGGCTGCCCGAGCTCTGCAGCACTGCGGTTCCCAGGACGAAAACCCACCGGCAGGCGGTGGATGCAGCCACGCGATTCTTCGCCGACGCACTGCGCTAGTGGCCGCCGGATGCGGCCCGGCGCTACAGTGATCGCGTCCACGGAGAACGATCATGCGCCTGCTGCACCTCACCCTGCCGGTCTCCGATGTCGGCGCCGTCGCTGCGTATTTTCACGATGTCCTGCAGCAACGCGTGATCGGCCCCCATGTGCACATCGGCTGGAGCACGATCGAACTGCAGCCCGCTGAAGGACGTCCGCTCGGAGGCGTGCACCTGGCCTTCAACGTACCGGACAACCGCTTCGGCGAGGCAATGACCTGGCTGCGCGAACGCACGCCACTGCAACGCAATCCAGCAGGGCTGGATTACTTCGCGCTGGAAAGCAGCTGGCAATCGCAGTCGGTGTACTTCACTGGCCCCGATGGCTTGATCCTGGAACTGATCGGCCGCCGCCGCTTGCCCGACAGTACGCATCAGGGCGCCTTCCACGGCAGCGAACTGACCTGCCTGAGCGAGGTCGGCCTGCCCAGCCACGATGTCGATGCTGTGCGCGAACAGTCCAGCCTGCGGTTTGGCCTGCAACCGATCAGCCCGCCTTCGCCGCAGTTCGCGCCGATGGGCGACGACGAAGGGCTGCTGATCGTGGTCGCTGCGGACCGGCGCTGGTTCCCCGAGCAGAAGGACCTGCCCAATGCGCAGGGGCTGTTGCTGCAGGTCGGCGACGTGGCCGGCCCGGGCGTTGTGGAGGACGCTGCACTCGGCTGGCGTGTGCAGGCGACCTGATCTACCAGCTGCCCGACGCGCCGCCTCCGCCGCTGCGGCCGCCGCCTCCGGACCAACTGCTGGAGCTGCTCGACGACGAACTGCTGGATGACGAACTGGACGCGCTGCGGTGGCCGCCGGATGATCTGCGGCTGCCGCGAGCCTTCTCACCTGGCAGCATGGTGAAGATCCAGGTGAAGTACAGCACGAGCGTGCCGGCACTCCACCCGATCGTCGTGGCGAGGCGCGCAACCGGGCCGGCGCGATCGATGGCCAGCAGTGCGAAGAGCACGTAGCCAGCGGTCAGCAGCAACAGCACTGCGCACCTCACCCCGAAGCTGCTGCGGTCCTTGTGCCAGCGCGCGCGGCACGCCTGTACGAGGAAAAACACCAGCATGGCCATGATGCCTACCGCCAGGTCCAGCGACGTGTGCAAGGCCAGACTGGGTGGCAACTGGCCACGCACCACCATCACCACGAAGAACCCCGAACTGACCCCGAGCATGCCGAGCAGCACCACGCGCACACCGCGGCTACGGCGCCAGCACCAGCCAAGCAGGCTCGCCACCGGTACGCACAATGCCAACACGATGCAGAGCGCTGCCAGTGCCTGGCGTGGCGCCCACATGGCCGCCGCCAGCACGCCCGCGGCCACCACCGCCGTCACCAGCAGCGGGCGGGCCCAGGCCGGCAATCGCTCCGGGTGCGCCTGCGCCGAGGGCGGCGAGCGCCACAGACCCGCAAGGAAGCCGGCCAGCAGCGTCAGTGCAACCACCGAGTCTGCGCTGCGCCAATCGGCCGGCAGCACGTTGCGCATCGATGGCGCTTCCGATGCCGGCAGGTCCTCGCCATCGATCAGCGCCACTATGATCTTCGTTCCATCCAGCACGCCCTGGTCAAGGTCGCCATCGCGGAAACGCGGCACGATCGCCTTGTCGATGATGCGGGCGGCATAGGCATCGGGTATCGCGCCCTCCAGGCCGTAGCCGGTCTGGATGCGTACACGGCGGTCCTGCACGGCCACAAGCAGCAGCACGCCATCGTCAACGCCTTCGCGGCCCAGCTGCCACTGGTCGAACACCCGCTGCGCGTAAGCTTCGATGCCTTCGTCGCCAACATGGTTGACTACCATCACCTGCAGCTGCGCGCCGGTGCGCGCCTGCAACTGGAATGCCTGCGTGCGCAGTTTGTCGCGGGTATCCGCCGAAAGTGCGTTGGCGGCGTCCACCACCGGATCATCCAGCGCAGGGACTGCAGCACCGGCCATCACCACCCTCGGCAACAGGCACAGCAGCATCAACAGCCATGCCGTGGCCCAGGTGCACGTCATCCTGCGCAGCATCTTCACGTTCCCTGCCCTGCCTCGATCCGCGCATGCAGCGCCTGCAGCTGTGCCGCCGTCTGGTTGAACACCTGCAGATCGGCATCCACCAGGGCCGCCCAGTCAGGCGCGTGCCCCAGCAGTTGCGCCACCTGCTCGTTCGGCGCGCGATCGAAGCCCTCGCCAAGCACGGCAAGATAGCGCGCACGGAACCCCTCGGGATCGCGCTGGTCCTGCACATACAACTGCACGGCCAGCAGACCCGCATACAGGTAGTTCACCAGATAGTTCGGGTCTTCATACATCAGGCGCTTGCCGATCCAGGTGTTGCGCAGCTGCGGGTAGCGCTCCGGTTGCTGGCCGAAGCGTGCGAGCACCCGCCCGGTCAGCGCGTCCAGGTCATCGGCGGTGCCCAGCGTGCCGGCGGCAACGCCCTGGTAGATCGACCGCTCCAGCTGCGCTTCCTCGGAAGAGGTGAACAGCTGCAGCACCATGTCGTCCAGCAGCGATTTCAGGTAGTAGGCCTTGGCACGCGGGTCCTGTGCCTGCTGGTACAGCTGGTCGCGGAAGCGCAGCTCGTTGTAGATCGCGAACGCCTCGGTCAGCCACTGGCTGCCATTGCGCTGCAGCGGCGACGCATGACCCCGCTGCATCCACTCGCCATGCACGGCATGGCCAGCTTCATGGGCGATCTCGACATCGCTTTCCAGGTCCCCGCTGCGGACACCAACGAACAGCATTGCCGGCACACCGGGAGCGCTCACGGAGAACGCGTCCTGGCTGCGGTCACCGCGTTCGGTGGCCAGATCCATGCGGTGGCTGGCCGGATCGAGCAGCGCGCGCAGTTCAGCGACGTACGCCGGGCCCAGGTGCTGCATGGCATCGGCGGCGTTGTCGCGCAGCTGCGCCAGCGTCAGCATCGGTGGCGTGTAGCCAGCATCGGGCACCGTGGTATCCCAGATCTGCGGCGCGTCGATGCCCGATCGCGCAGCGTGGTGCAGCAGCATCTCCTGATAGGCGCGGCGGTCTCCCGCATGCTGTTCGATCGCCACCAGCGTTGCATCCACTGCGGCAGTATCCAGGCCCATGCGCTGATAGCCATGTGCCGGCGCCGAGCCGTCACCCTGCAGGCGTGCCGCGGCGTCATTCACCTGCACCAGCCCCAGCAGCACCGACGCCATCGGCTCACGGCGCGATTGCAGGCCTTGCCAGTAGCCCTTCCAGCCCGCCTCGCGCAGGGCGCGGTCGGGCTGCCGGGCCAGTGCCTGCCTGTCGCGCCCCGTGTCCCAGTGCCAGCCGCCGTGCTCGATCTGCGGGTACTCGGCGCTGCGCAGGATCTGCCCACGCAGGCGCGCGAAGCTGTCCAGCGCCGGATCGGCCAGTGCCTCCACGGCCTCATCCAGCGCGGCGTTGGCCGGGGCGGCGGCCTCCTTCAACGCGCGTGCGCGCAGGAAGCCATAGGGTGCTGCCCATGGTGCATCCGCGGACGCCTCGCGCAGAGCGGCGCGGCCGCTGCGGGCAATGCGGCTGCACAGCCCCATCACCTGGTCCAGCGCCTGGGCCGGACGCTGATCACGCGCATTGCGGGCGGCCTGCAGGTGCAGGTAGCTGTGATGGCGCAGGCACTGCGCCTCCAGTACCTCGGCCTGCCGGAAGCGTTCCGCGGGTGCAACGGTGGACGCCTGCTGCAGAGCCTCGACGCGCTTGCCCAGTGCGTCACGCGCGGCCTGTTCGGCGGTGGCATTGGCGAAGTAGGCGCGGTCATCGGCATGCACCGACTGTGCCTGGGCGCCGCTGAGGGAGGCTATCGCCAGCACAGCTGCGATGGCGGTGGTGGTGGCGTGCTTCCTGAAAGCCTGCATCGGCGTCTCCCTGCCTGGACCAGGGATCGAGCCTAGCAGTCACTGGCCCGCCGCGCCTGTGCCGGATCAGGTTTCAGATCGACTCGTCCTCACGCTTGACCAGTGTCCAACACGGCGTCTGCGCAAAGGTGTAGGTCTGCTGGTCGCTGCTGTCCGGCATACGGATCTGCACCTGTCGCTGCCCATCGGCCAGGGGGCTGACCTGCATTTCGCGGCCCTGCCCGGCCAATGCGGCAGGATCGGGCATCACCGGCCACTCGACATCGGCCAGCGCCAGCCGGCTCTCCACCTTGCGCGGTTCCGGCTCGGCCTCCGCATCGATGTAGCTGTCCAGCAGCGGGTCGGCGGTGGCCTTTTCCTGCAGCGCGATCTCGTTGCCGAAATGCTTCAGGAATGTATCGAATTCCGGGTGGGGGCATTCACTGCGTGCAGCCACAGGTGTGGGCTCGGCGGCAGTGATCGCCGGCGCCGCTGCGGCAGGCCCGGCTTCGCCCGCTGTCTGCGGCGGCTGCGGCGCAGGCGTGCAGGCAACCAGCACCACGCCACAGGCGAGCATCAGCAGTGCGGCAGAACGGTATCGACACATGGGCTCATCCTGAATCCGGTCCGGTCGCTCCATGCTACCGCGCGCCCTACAATTCCGGCATTCCGCCTGTCCGAGAGTCCTCATGCATCGCCTCCTGCTCCTGATCGGCCTGCTGCTGCCCGCCCTGTGGCCAGCGGTGGCGATGGCCGTCGATGTCCACGAAGGCGATCTGCTGTTTGTCACCGCCGGCCGCAGCGGCCTCAGTGCGGCCATCGACGATGCCACCGGCAAGCAGGGCGCGCCCAGCTTCGATCACGTCGCCCTGGTCGCTTCCACGCCGACGGGCTGGGAGGTATTGCATGCGGACGAGAAAGGATCGCGCCGGCAATCGCTGGTCGAGTTCCGCCAGGATGCGCGCGCCAAGCAGCGGCAGATCGTGGTCTATCGCCTGCACGCACCGCAGCAGGCGGCCATCAAGGATGCGGTCGCCACCGCGCGCACGATGCTGGGCAAGCCGTACAACACGTCGTATGTGTTGAGCGAGGACAGCTACTACTGCTCGGACTTCATCGAACGCGCCTTCCGTGCGCACCACGTGTTCGCATTGCAGCCGATGAACTTCCGCAACCCGCAGACCGGGGAGATCGCCCAGCACTGGGTGGATCTGTACCGCGGCATGGGCATGGACGTACCGCAGGATCAGCCCGGCACCAATCCGAACGACATGTCGGCAGCGCCGGTGCTGCAGCGTGTCGGCGTGCTGGAATAAGCAAAGCCCCGCACGGGGCGGGGCTTTGCATCACCGGAGCTGGTAGCGAGGTCACTCTTCCTCGTCCTGCCCACCCTGCTGCTGGTTGCGCTGGTTGCGCTGCTGCTGTTCCTGCTGCTGTTGCTGCTGCTGGTCGCGGCCACGACCCTGCTGCTGATCCTGCTGGTTCTGCTGGCCCTGCTGCTTCTGGTTCGGGTTCTGGTTCTGCTGTGCCATGTCCGATCTCCAAAGCCACTCGCGGAATGCGGTGGACGTGGCCATCGTCTGCAGCGAATGGTTAATCACGCGTGGGTGCGCGGCTACATCTGCGTGTACGCCTGTGAATGAACGCGCAGAAGCCCTTGTGGCACAAGCGGCTGAAGAATTCATGCGGGTTCGGCATGTGCTCATGCAGTGGTCAGCATGGCGCGCATTCATGGCGTTCTCAGCCGGAAACACGCGCGGAAGGAGGCTGGCTTCCCAACTCACGCAGGCAAGCAAGCCCAGCATTCAGGGCATCACCGGCGGCACATACGCCAGGGTCATCCCCAGCAGCCACAGCAGGCCCAGCACCAGCGGGATGTGCACCAGCAGCTGGATGAAGGTAAAGCCCACGATGTCGCGTGCCTTCAGGCCCAGCACGCCCAGCAGCGGCAGCATCCAGAACGGATTGATCAGGTTCGGCAGCGCTTCGGCCGCGTTGTAGACCTGCACCGCCCAGCCCAGGTGTGCCTTCAGTTCGTTGGCGGCCTGCATCACGTACGGCGCCTCGATGATCCACTTGCCACCACCGGAGGGCACGAAGAAGCCGAGCACCGCCGAATAAACGCCCATCACCAGCGCGAAGGTATCGGTGCTGGCCACGTGCACGAACAGGCTCGACAGCCGGTGCGCCAGTGTCTGCCCGTCGCCACCGGCAGCGTGGGTGAGGATCATCGCGATGCCACCGTACAGCGGGAACTGGATCAGCACGCCGGTGGTGCTGGGCACCGCCTTGGCCACCGCGTTGAGGAAGCTGCGCGGCCGCCAGTGCAGCAGCAGGCCCAGCGAAATGAACAGGAAGTTGTAGGTGTTGAGGTTGGCGATGGCGGTGACCACCGGCTTGTTGGCGAACTCGTTGAACAGCCAGCCGAACGCCAGCAGCGAGAGCAGCACGGTCAGCAGCGGGCTGTACTCCAGCCATTCGCCCGGGCGCGTGCGGCGCTGCAACGGCTCCGGCTCGGCCTGCGCGGCGCCGGGGAAGTCTTCAGCGGTACGGGCACTGCCGGCGGCCGGTGCGGTCAACCAGGCGATCAGCAGCGAGACCAGGATCAGCACCGCGGTCAGTGCGATCGACTGCCACAGGAAGATGGTTTCGGTGAACGGCAGGACGCCGGTGATTTCGACCAGGCCCGGCGGCATGCTGGCCGGATTGGCCTGCAGCTGTGCGGCCGAGGAACTCAACCCCATCGCCCACACCGCCCCCAGGCCGAGATACGCCGACGCACCGGCCGCGCGGTAGTCCATGCGCAGTTCGGTACGGCGGGCCAGCGCGCGCACCAGCAAGCCACCGAACACCAGCGAGAAACCCCAGCTGAGCAGCGAAGCGAGCATGCTGACCAGGCCCACGTACACCACCGCACCGCGGCCGGTGCGTGGCACCCGGGCCAGGAAGTCGATGAAGCGGGCGACCACCGGCGCGGTCGCCACGGCGTAGCCACCGATGACCACGAAGGCCATCTGCATGGTGAAGGGGATCAGGCTCCAGAAACCGTCACCGAAGGCGCTTGCGGTCGCCTGCGGGGTCGAGCCGAAGCCCATCGCGGCCAGCGCGACGATGACCACGCCCAGCACCGCGAACACGTACGCATCGGGGAACCACTTTTCCGCCCAGGCGGCCGAGCGCAGTGCTGCGCGCGCCATCCAGCCGTCCTGTACTGCTGCCGTCGAGGCCATCGCCTACCCTCCCAGGTTCGATGGATCGATTCTGGGCGGTGGGGTGCGGCCTGTCAGCCACCTATTGGTCGTAGGTCGCGGAGGAGGGTAGTGCCGGACGCTGGCCGGCAACCTCAGGATCGCGCACGAGTGCAGCCGGCCAGCGGTCGGCTCTACCAGATCTGGGACGGTCGCAGGTAGTGGGTGGCGGTAGTGCCGGCCGCTGGCCGGCAACCTCGGGATCGCGCACGGGTGCAGCCGGCCAGCGGCCGGCTCTACCAGATCTGGGGACGGTCGCAGGTAGTGGGTGGCGGTAGTGCCGGCCGCTGGCCGGCAACCTCGAGATCGCACACGGGTGCAGCCGGCCAGCGGCCGGCTCTACCAGATCCAAGCATCATCGCAGGTGGTGGGTGGCGGTAGTGCCGGCCGCTGGCCGGCAACCTCGGGATCGCGCACGGGTGCAGCCGGCCAGCGGCCGGCTCTACCTCACCTTGGGCTCAACGCAGTGCCAGATCCACGGCGATGCCGGCAAACAGCGCGGCACCCACCCAGTTGTTGTGCAGGAACGCCTTGAAGCAGGGGCCGCGCTCGCGGTTGCGGCAGATCCAGAACTCGTACACCACCAGCGCGGTAGCCACGGCCACACCGGCCAGGTAGTACCCACCCAACCCTCCACGCACGCCGACCAGCGCCATGGTGGCCAGGAACAGCGCGTACAGCACGCCCTGGATGACCAGGTCGAGGTCGCCGAACAGGATCGCGGTGGAGTGCGAGCCCATCTTCAGGTCGTCCTCGCGGTCGACCATGGCGTACCAGGTGTCGTAGGCGGTGGACCACAGGATGTTGCCGGCGTACAGCAGCCAACCCAGCATCGGCACCTCGCCCTGCACGGCGGCGAAGGCCATCGGGATGCCCCAGCCGAACGACATGCCCAGGTAGACCTGCGGCAGGTGCGTGTAGCGCTTCAGGTACGGATAGCTGGCGGCCAGGAACACGCCGATGAAGCTGAGGCCGATGGTCAGCCCGTTCAGGGTCAGCACCAGGCCGAACGCCACCAGCATCAGCACCGCGAACAGGGCGAGCGCAGCTCGGCCGCTGATTGCGCCGGTGGCCAGCGGACGCGCCTTGGTGCGTTCCACGTGCGGGTCGAGCCAGCGGTCGGCGTAGTCGTTGATGACGCAACCGGCCGAGCGGGTCAACCACACGCCGGCGGTGAACACGAACAGCGTCCACAGCGGCGGCAGGCCGCCGGCAGCCAGCCACAACGCCCACCACGTGGGCCACAGCAGCAGCAGCGTGCCGATCGGGCGATCAGCGCGCATCAGACTCCAGTAATGCCGCCAACGCGGCGTCGCCGGCGACTGCGGCGAAGTGAGGGGGGTATCAGCCATGGCGATAGGATACTCCTGCCCCTCCGGCAGGGCTTTGCCGGTGGGGGGAGATTTGTTCGGCGAAACTGGATAGAATGCCGGTCCCGCACCGCCTCATGGCGCTGCGATGCCCGCCCCGGCACTGGCCGACGGCGCGGCAGTTCTACAACGCGCCCGTAGCTCAGCCGGATAGAGTAGTGGCTTCCGAAGCCATTGGTCGGGGGTTCGAATCCCTCCGGGCGCGCCATTTTTCCTTCATTGCCTGTACGCAGCGTCCCAACCGGGCGATGCTGCGAAGTCGCAAGGAATCCGGCTCGCCGCCAGGAATGTCAGGGAATGAACGTTGCCGAGCGATGTTCGCAACCGGCAGCGTCCTGTACCACGATGGAGTAATTCGCGCCCGCGCTGGATGCGCCGGGCAGGAACAGGCCATCACCATCGAACAGAACGCTCTGCTGTTCATCCTGCCCGATCGACACCCCGATCGCTCCCGGTGTGATTTCCTCAAGGATCACGTTGTAAGGCCGCCAGGCATCTTCGCCTGTGCACCTCATCTCTGCGCGAGCGGTCCTTGAGTTCAACCTGCGTCTCTCATCCACCCACAGCTGAAGCGGCTGACCAGCGTTGTGGCTGACCTGGAAGCGCCCATAGGTCAGCCCGTCGATGCTCTCGGTGCCGATGTAAGTGAATTGGACCGGCTGACACTTCGTCGTGCGGTTCGGATGCGCCGCACAGGATGTCAGTGCGGCCGCGAGGCAAAAGGCAGTCAGGCGCTTCATGGGTTCGAGGCCTGATGTGGGTGGTTGTCGCGGCGGAATGCGGCGGTGAGGGCAACCAGCACTACGCCCCAGAGCGGCGTGAGCAGCACGACGCTGATCACCGTCAGCGAAACCGGTACCTGCCAGAGCAGCGATGGCCTGAATCCGCTGAATCTGTAGGCTTCCAGTACAAGTACCACGACCTGGGCCAGAAGGCCCGCGAGCAGCCCCAAGCCAGCCCCCTTGGCAAGCCGCCTGAACGTCAGGCGGCCAGCGGCGGGAACCCGTGCGCCCATTCCCAGCAACAGAAGGCTGACGGCATACAGCCAGAAGAAAACCTGATGTGAGTCGAAGGCGTAAAGCGCCCTGCCCACAAAGTGCAGGAACAGCCAGAGTGCTCCACACGACACCGCGTAGGCCAGCCCGTACCGAAGAATCTGCCTCGCTTTCATCTTGTACCTCTCCGAGGCGTGCAGGCCGATCGCGTTCTGTTGTGGAGGAGCGCGGGAGCTCATGCACCTTGCCTCCTGCTTGGCGGCCTACTCACGCAGCCCATCGCGCAGCGCTCGAGAGTACTGCCTGCCCGAAGGCACTGTCGACACCGAACCGGGAAAGAAGTTCGCTGAGTACAGGATCCATGATGTTCATCGAGCTGCACGCACGGTAGACACCAACAGAGCGCTCGCAAATGAAATTCCCACTTCCCTATTCCCACCTCAGACCCACACACATAAGAATCTTCAAAGCGCTCCTGAACACCCTCCGAAGACCTTGGCAGGCCTCTTACTCAGGCTCACAGCAACCACTCGATGCACTTGCTCCCCACAACTTCCCATTACCCCGTACAAGATGAGAATTCCATTGTCATTTATGTAGCCGACAAAACTCCCGCCTCCTGCACCCGAGGCCGCTCTGACGAGATAAACAGTCTTCCCCTCTGCCGGCACTAACCCATTCAACTGTAGTGGCGCGAATTTCTCAGCCGCATCCGATGCTTGGATGATGCTCAAGTTCTGATCGAGCATCCACTGAGCAATCGATTTTTCGCTCTGCGGATTCAAGGTGGCCAAGCGGTCACTTCGAAGTGTCGTCGAGTTCCCAGGAATGATCTCATCCGATGAAACGTCCACCCAATCTGAGTTCCATTCAATGTGTTTGATCTGGCTAGTGCCACAGCCTCCGAGCAATGGAAGAAGGAGCGCAGCCACGCGTAGACTCACCATCATTTGCACCCCAACCGCTTCTTGATAGCATCCCGAACCCTATCGTCTGGAACGCCAAGATGCTCTGCCATGATGTTTCCCTCCCACCCCGGAACGGGCTTGGTAGAACGAGATGGCGCCTGCGACACCACATCGTACATATCAAAACGACCATCGTACTTGAATTTCATCAAATGCCCTGCTTCGTGCGCAGCCGTCCACTCAGTGTTTCCTGCATACCATTTACCGACACTGCCTCCAGTTACGGTCGCCCCCCTCCCCAGCGGAACCTCAACACGGTTTAACCGACCTTTCTCCGGCTGGCTAACAGTCACTGTAAATCCGGGCGCAGACCAGGTCGATTCAATTGCATTTATCATTTTTCTCAAAGTCTCAGGAGTAGCTCCCTCACCACTGAAGCGAATAGGGATGTCGATATGAACTCCACCGTCCACGCAAGTGCAATTGGCCAGCAGTCCGAGCGGATCAACCGCCTGCACTGGATCAGCTGATACATAGGAGAAGGTAGATACCCCTCCGTCGAATCCCATCGGATCACTCTGCGAATAGCGCCCCGCTGCCGGGTCATACTCCCGCTGGTAGTTGTAGAACAACCCACTCGCATCCGTGGCCTGCTGGCCCGGGAATCGTAGCGCCAGCTCGAACGCCCCACCATCCCCATCCGGATCAGCGTTCGGAATCTGGTTACCGAACACCTCGCTCTTGTTGTTCCACTCCCAGATCGCCGCATCGCGCATCGGATCGATCACCACGCGCGGCGTACTCAGATGATCCGGCTGCACGTAGGCCAGCTGCGGAACACCGGTACTCGGCACATTGATCAGCGCCACCGGATAGTTGTCCAACCAGATGGCCTGCAACTGCGCCTGCCCCGTGGCCGAGTAGTTGCACAGCCACTGCCCTGCTTCGTTATACAGGGTGATCTGAGCAGCGCCACCGGCCGGGCTGCGCAGCACGCGCTCGCCGCGATGGTTGTAACCGTAGCTCTCCAGTGCGGCATTACCCTGCTTCACCGCGTTCATGCGATTGGCATCGCTGTAGGTGAACTTCTTGCTGCCGATGCTGGTGGTGTTGCCCGCCGCGTCATGGTTGCGCGCTTCGCCGTCCACGGCGGTCAGCCCGTGGCTGGTTGCGGGATAGGTGTAGCTGGCGGTGCCTGCCGAGGTGGTCAATGCGATGCGATTGCCGGTGGCGTCATACGCATAGGTTTCAATCGGCGTGCCGGTCGCGCCGTCCTGGGTCTGGGTCAGGCGGCCCAGCGTGTCGTAGGCGTACTTGGCCAGCACCGTCGAGCATGTGCCGGTCTTCAGTTCAGAGGTCGTTGCGGCCGATTGAGTCCAAGCATGGCAATTCTACGATTCCGTACCCGCGCAACGCACCGCGTTTTTGGCGTGAATTACCATGGCAGGAGCGAGGACCAAGAGTGCGAACACTATTACAACTGTCAGGGCCAGCCACCATTTATTGCCTGTAACCGCAAGCACGAAGGGAATGCAGCGATGACGGCCAGTACATGAGCATAGAGTAGAAGAAGCACATATCTGTACAGACTCGACGCCGAATCCGCAACGCCCGCAATACTTCCGCACCGACTTGTTAAGTGAATTGAATGTAGAGAAGCTCTGTTCACGTGCCCCGCAGGAGGAGCACGTGAATGAAAGTATCGACCTCACCGGCAAACCTCCGCGCCAACTATTGCCGCCGCTGCGACAGCATCAGGATGCTGATAGGTAACTCTAAAGGATGAACATAGACAGCGAGCCGGATACCGGGATCCTTACCGCTGGTGAAAATATACAACTGACACCGAAACCCGAGGCAGCGCGGCTCAGTAGCTGTACGGGATACTTGGATGCTACTGCACTGACTGCCGTCGCGGTCTGACCAGGGGGCGAGGATACCTGGGAGAGCACGGCGTTCAGTTGAGTATGGGTACTGATTGCTTCCTGTTGAGTCCCTTGGCCCCACCAGTGTTCTCGTCCAGTGAGAGCTGCCGCACGCCACACAGGCCCGATGCGGATGTTATGGAACACACGCCGCACATGCGGCGTGTGCTACCGAACAATGGCGATCATGGAGGTAGCGTTCGAGAAGAATCAGCTCGGGTCCGACGCACGGGATGCTAGGGCAGACGGAGCAAACGTAGAGACCCGATGTGGATGGGGCTAGTTCTCCCATAGATGTGTCTTCTTGACCCGCCATACTCCTTCCTCTTTTCTCAAGAACACATCTGCGTTCTTTCCTGTCGGAGGGAATCCGATTTCCATGAAAGCAGCATCGTCATCAAAGTACAACTTCTCAATGGCAATGAATGGCGAAGTGCGATCATATGACGACGACTTTACGAACTGAAATCTCCCGCCGTTGGCTTCGCACAACGGCAATGAAGATGACGATTCATCGCCATCCCATAGAACGTTTATCCGTGAAGATCCCCATCCATCTCCTCCGTATGCAGAAAGCGCTGAATCCGAGGATGCCGCCTGGATGATTGCCACTGGATCATGACTACAGGGAGCACCTCTTTCACTGGATGACTTTGCGCATCCAAATAGGGTAAATGCAATTATCAAGCACAAGCCAACGCGAAAGAGGTTAGTGTGAAGCAGGCCTTCTGATCCCATAGACATACTCTTCATAGCTCCAACCCTCCTCGCCCTTGTACTGATTTTTGTTCCAGAAATACTCCGAGAAGTGAACCAACTCGTGCTCCAGTGTTCTTTCCAGCTTCTGCAGGAGTTCTGGGTTTCGGTCACCCGATTCGAAGCGGTCAAAATAGGTCTCATGAATAAATATCTCACCCGAGCCAGGCGCGTAACCACCATCGCCATGCCTCATGTATTTTGGCGTAATGACTGGCCCATCGCATTTCGATAGAAGCTGATCAAGATGCCCCTGTCCGATGTTTCCGTATCGCTGGAATCCATCATATTTGCGACTGGTCATTCGATCTTTCGTTCCATTCAAGAATTCCGTCGTCGCGGGGTACTTCTTGCTGACCCAGGAGTGATAGCGGAGAAGTCCTAATGGATCGACAAAGTCTAACGGATCATTTCCTGTGTACGCGTAGATTGAAGCTCCGCCTCTCAAACCGATCGGATCACTCTGCGAATACCGCCCCACCGCCGGGTCGTACTCGCGCTGGTAGTTGTAGAACAACCCACTCGAATCCGTCGCCTGCTGGCCCGGGAATCGCAGCGCCAGCTCGAGCGCCACACCATCCCCATCCGGGTCGGCACTCGGAATCTGGTTGCCGAATACCTCGCTCTTGTTGCTCCACTCCCAGATCGCGACATTCCGTACCGGATCGATCACCACGCGCGGCGTGCCCAGATGATCTGGTTGGACGTAGGCAAGTTCCGGCACGCCGGTGCCCGGCACGTTGATCAGCGCCACCGGGTGGTTATCCAGCCAGATGGCCTGCTGTTGCGCCTGCCCCGTGGCCGAGTAGTTGCCCAGCCACTGCCCGGCCTCATCGTACAGCGTGATCTGAGCTGCGCCACCGGCTGGAGTACGCAGCACGCGCTCGCCGCGATGGTTGTAACCGTAGCTTTCCAGCACGGCATCGCCCTGCTTCACCGCGTTCATGCGGTTGGCATCGCTGTAGGTGAAGGTCTTGCTGCCGATGCTGGTGGTATTGCCCGCTGCGTCATGGGTGCGCGCTTCGCCATCCACCGCAGTCAGGCGATGGCTGGTTGCGGGGTAGGTGTAGCTGGCGGTGCCTGCCGAGGTGGTCAGCGAAGCGCGATTACCGGTGGCGTCATACGCGTAGGTTTCGATCGGCGTGCCAGTCGCGCCGTCCTGGGTCTGGGTCAGGCGGCCCAGCGTGTCGCAATCGCAATTGGCCCGCGGGACAGAGCATAGCGCAATGGCTTCAGACCAACGGAAGAGGATCAGCGCATAATCCAGATCACGATCAGGGGAATCAGCGATATGAGATACACAAGGAACGAGAACCAGAACACCAAGAGGAACAACTTGCGCACTCCTGATGCGCCGTTATGAACCCGCTTCCATCCGCAGATCGGATACTTGGTTAAGAAATGATCTCGCTCCAGGATCGCAGGCCTGCCAAGGGTGTCCCACAGTTCAGGGGAATTTCTCCTTAACTCCCAAACCAGAAAAATTCGCGAAACGAAAGCTATCAACAACGTTGCGATAGCGAGCATGCAAAGGGCTTCAAAAACTGATTCTAATGACATTCGCAGTCGCTCCAGGTAACTCCATTCCCCATGAATCTGCTTCGCCCAATCAGGTAGCTCGCCGAGGCATCCCACCCCCCCTGTCCCCCAATTCCAAATGAAGATACATCGCCAATCCTCAGGGTTGACAGAGAGCCCCCCCCACCGGCCGCTGCTCCCAACGAAAGAATGGAAGAAGCTCCGAGCAATTCGCTTGGATCGACATACATCAGGTTGCCTCCAGTGAGAGTGACATTAGAGACGGTGACGGAGATGGGAGATCCAGTGCCGACGCCAACCCCAGCAAAGCCGAGTTCGACGGACGCCTGACGTCCATTGAGACATTCGGACGTAAGGGTCAGTCTTGCACCACCCACACCACCTACAATCCCTACGCCAGTGCCCGCAAACGTCATGGTTCCAGTCCATGTCGCCAATCCGAGCGGGTCCGCTTTAGCCTGTGGAGTGAGATCCGCGTAACTGAAGGTTGAGATTCCCCCATCCAACCCAATTGGATCACTCTGCGAATACCGCCCCACCGCCGGGTCGTACTCGCGCTGGTAGTTGTAGAACAACCCACTCGAATCCGTCGCCTGCTGGCCGGGGAAGCGCAACGCCAGCTCGAACACCACACCATCGCCATCGGGATCGGCACTCGGAATCTGGTTGCCGAACACCTCGCTCCTGTTGTTCCACTCCCAGATCGCGACATCACTCACCGGATCAATCACCACGCGCGGTGTGCCCAGATGATCCGGCTGCACGTAGGCCAGTTCCGGCACGCCGGTATCCGGCACATTGATCAGCGCCACCGGGTAGTTGTCCAGCCAGATGGCCTGCTGCTGCGCCAGCCCCGTGGCCGAGTAGTTGCCCAGCCACTGCCCTGCTTCGTCGTACAAGGTGATCTGCGCTGCGCCGCCGGCCGGGGTACGCAGAACGCGTTCACCGCGGTGGTTGTAACCGTAGCTTTCCAGTACGGCATTGCCCTGCTTCACCGCGTTCATGCGGTTGGCATCGTTGTAGATGAACGTCTTGCCGCCGATGCTGGTGGTGTTGCCCACCGCGTCATGGTTGCGCGTTTCACCATCCACTGCAGTCAAGCGATGGCTGGTTGCTGGATAGGTGTAGCTGGCGGTGCCTGTCGAGGTGATCAGCGCGGTCCGATTGCCAGTGGCGTCATAGGCATAGGTCTCAATCGGTGTGCCAGTTGCGCCGTCCTGGGTCTGGGTCAAGCGGCCCAGAGCGTCGTAGGCGTACTTTGCCAGCACCGTCTAACCTGCGCCGTTCTTCAGCTCGGTGATCGACCCGACCGGGTCGTAGCCATAGCCCAGCGACAGGCCACCTGCGGCCGAGTCATGTACCGCCTGCGGGCGGTAATCCAGATCCAACGGACGCTGCAGCTGGCGGCCGTTGCCGTAGGTCCAGCCGGTCGCCGGGCCGAAGGCCGCACAGGTCACGTTGTTCACCACGATCTGCCGTACCTGGCCGGGGCGGGTCAGGCCGATCTGGCTGATGCAGCCTTGGGTATCGCGCACGTAGTCGGCCACGCTGCCGTCGGGGTAGGTCAACGCAGTCAGGCGACCCGACTTGCTGTAGGCATAGCGCAGTGTGCTGGCCACACCATTGACGGTCTGCACCTTGCGGGTGACCTGGCCGAAGCGGTCGTGGCAGTACTGGGTGCTGCCATTGGCGTGCAGCACCTGCCCCAGGCGCCCCTTGGCAAAGCGCTCGTCGGCGGTACACGCGGCAGGCGCCACGTCGTAGCTGTAGCCCACGTCCAGATTGGGGTCCGGGTAGGCGATGCCGATCAGGCGGTTGAGTGCATCGTAGTGATAGGTGGCGGTGATGCCGCGTGCATCGGTGGCCGTCTTGCGGTTGCCGGCGGCGTCCACGGTGAAGCTGCTGGCGCCACTGTCCGGGCTGACCTGCCCGGTCAGATCACCGAACCCGTTGTAGGCATAGGTCGTATGCAGGCCTTTCGGGTCGGTGACCTGGGTGACCTGGTCCAGCGCGTTGTACTGGCTGCGGATCTCCGCCGCCACGCCGCCGACATCCTGCAGGGTCTGCGCCAGGCGGTTGAGCGGGTCGTACTGCTGGCTGGTCACGCGCTGCAGTGCGTCGGTGATCGTCTGCGGGTTGCCGTTGGCATCGTAGGCAAAGCCGGTGGCGTGGTTGCCCGCATCCTTCAGCGCGGTCAGCTGGCCAAGCGTGTTGAACGTCCGCGCCAGGGTGCGACGCAGCGTGCCGCCAGTATCCAGCGTGTCTTCCTTGAGGCGGTTGCCGGCATTGTCCAGCGTGTAGTGGATGGTGTTGCCAGCGCTGTCGGCGATATCCGTCAGCCGCTGCGCGGCGTCGTAGACGTAGGTGACGCTGCTGCCGTCGGGCTCGGTGACCTGCTGCACTTGGCCGGTCGGCCAGTAGCTGATCTGGGTAGCCCGGTCCTCGGCTGTGGTGGCACCGCGCACGGTGATCGAGGTCGGCCAGCCGCGGGGATGGTAGGTGTAATCAGTTACCACGCCGTTGGCGTCCTTGACCGACAACGGCCGCCCGAACGCGTCGTAGGCCAAGGTCTCGACCGTCTGGCCCAGCGCATTGGTCACGCTGCGCAGGTCGCCCTTGCGATAGCTGCAGGCACCATTGGCCGCGCACCCCGCGTCATCCGCGGTGTAGTAGGCATAGGTGGAGACATCCGCCACATCACTACGCGGGCCATCCACGCTACGCAGCAGTCCCATCAGCGGGCACTCCGGGCCCTCTGCCTCACAGTAGGTCTGCGTGGTGACGCGGGTGTCACCGGTCACCATGTCGCGCACGGCGATGGTGGTCGGCTGGAGGCGTGCATTGCGCACGATGCGGATCTCACGGTTACCGACGGTCTGCTGCACCAGCCGATTGCTGTCCATGGCCACGCGCATTTCGCTGACGCGCTGGTCCGGAGTACCGGCCGCTTCGGTGGTGGTGGTCACGCTGATGGCGCCTGTGGCAGCATCGCTGGCCTCGGAATAGGCATACTGGGTGACAACGCCTCGGCGATCGGTCACCGACTGCAGCCGGCGCCGGAAATCGGTGCCCTCGGGCAGATAGGTGCGACTGATGCTGCCGTTGCTCTCGGTGACGCCGTTGACCTTGCGCGGAAGGCCGCTGGCGCCGCTGGCGGTCAATGCGTAGGTGCTCTGCTTGCCCAGTGCGTCGGTGACGATCGTGGTGCCTGCCAGGGTGTACTCCAGGCGCACGCCATCAATGCCCACGTCGGCCTGACTGCAATCGCCGGAATGGCGGCTGCAGGTGACCCGCCCCTTGGCGTCGTAGCCGTACCAGCTGTAACGCTGGTTGCCCTCGGCGGTAATGCCGGTCAGGTAGCCCGGGAAGCGGGCGTCCTCATAGTGATACGTGCGGCTGGCACCGTCTGCGTAGGTCGCACTGATCAATTCCCCGGCCGGGGAATAGGCGTAGCTCACCACGGGCTGGCCGGCGATCACCAGGGCCGAGATCAGCGAATCGTCACCCGGCGCGAGATACTGGACGTCCACGCGCCGGCCGGTTGAATGGGTGATGCTGAGCAGGCAGCCATGGCTGTCGCGTGCATAGGTTAGCGAGGTTCCGTCTTCGAAATCGCGGCGCTGCATAAGGCCGCCGGCATCGAACTGAATGCGCTCCTGAGCCCGCGACAACAACCATAGGCTCCCCTGTTGAGCCACGCGGTCCCCACTGCCATCCATTGCCTCATACACCGCTCCCACCTTCTTGAAGGCGAGCTGGCCACCCTCAGCGTCAATCAAACCCACCTGGACTTCCGAACTCGGCGGATAGCCCGTGTCATCAATGCCGAGCGTCAGGTGAATATTGTGCGAGTGCGTCCAACCTTGGCCAATGGCTCCGCCGCTGGTGCTGGTCAAGGAATGATACTGGCGATCGAAGCGGACCCACCCGAAATCAAGGTCCGCTTCCGGCTGAGACTTGTCGCCGGTGGTAGGGTCGCATGGATTACCGACTTTGCACTGCTGCGGCGGCAGCGGAGAAGTCCAGTAGGCCAGCAGCATTGCCATGTTTGGGTCGTCCTGCTGGATCAGGGCGCACATGCCCAGGTTATCGTCCCACATCATCATGGGGCGATTCATGCATTTTGCGGTTCTACTCCGAGATGCATTTTGCCAGAAGACCGTCTGCCTGCAGGAATTAATGCCCTCGAAATAAGTGTTCTTAGCGAATTTGTAGCGCTTGCTTTCGTTGATGACGCTACCGTCATCTCCCACTCCAAGCCCGCCAACCTCCTCCCAGGCCTCTTCAGTCATGACGGTGGCAGCGCACCGCGGATCGCTCGCATTCTTCGACAGGAACATGCTGCGGACGGCATCCTCCGTGGCGTACTTCTGATGGTTCTGCTCATACACCCAATCCGTGGTGACGATCTTCTCGGGCTTGACGCGATAGTCATAGATCGTCTTGTTAGGAAGGGCCCTCTGGCGCTTGACCTCCCAAACGAAAGGCTTATCGACCTCATACTCGGCGAAGAAGGCCCGTATGTCTTTCTGGACAGCCGCCTCCGTGGAACGGGGCTCTCCCATCGAGAAGTAGCTTTCCCATTTCTTCTCGATCTCCTGCGCCTGCACGCTGGACGTCGAGCACGCCAGCACGAACAGCGCAAGACTGATGAGCGAAGTGCCAGAGTTTGCCTTCAACATCCCTGTTCTCCTTCCTGGACGGACACAGCGCCGGCGGGAACGAGAACGTGGGCAGCAACCTCCTCACGTCATGCTTCGGATCGTCCCTGGTCCGGAATGCGGCGTGGCCGCATGGGGACGTTATCTCCGATGTGGTTTACACATTCAAGTCAAAAAACTGTGGAATGAGTCGAATTTCAGAACTTTCTGATGCGGGGGGGGGGGGCGTGTCGGAAATGCAGCCAAGCGTGGGCTCGGCTCTACAAGGCGAATGCCCCAGAAACAGAAACGCCGGGCATCGCCCGGCGTTTCCGTCACCGCATGGAAGGGGTAAATCTCAGTACTTCCCATCAAACGCAAAGATCGGCTTGCGCTGCTTCCACGCGCCAGCGGTGAAGTCCGGGAACTCCAGCGTCTGGAAGCTGTTGGCGATCGACTGCTCGCTCAGCGGGGTGATCGCGCTCCAGGTCACTGCGTCGTAGATGTCGATCGGCATCGGAGCCTTCGCCTTCAGCGCTTCAACAAAGGCATGGATGACGAACCAGTCCATGCCACCATGCCCTGCACTCGCGGCGGTGTCGGCGTTCTGCTTCCACAGCGGGTGCTCGTACTCGTCCTGGTACTTCTTGAACTCTTCCCACTGGTGCGGCGGGCTGCGGCCTTCGATGTGGATCGAATGGTTCACGTCCATCCAGAGGCCCTTGGTGCCCTGCACGCGGAAGCCCATCGAGTACGGGCGCGGCAGCGAAGTGTCGTGCTGCAGCAGGATGGTCTCGCCGTTCTCGCAGGCCAGCGTGGTGGTGACGATGTCGCCCAGCTTGAACTTCACCTTGGTGCTGGGGTGGGTGGTGCCACCACTCTTGGCAACGGTGTACTCGTGCAGGCCACGCGCCTTGGTCGCGAAGGCATTGATATGGGTGAAGCGGTTGCCACGGTTGATGCCGGTGTACATCGCGCACGGGCCGATGCCGTGGCTGGGGTACAGCTCGCCGTTGCGTTCCACCGAATGCTCGGTGCGCCAGCGTGCTTCGCTCCAGCCCTTGGGGCCGAATTCCACGCCGCTGTCGTAGGGCTGGTTCGGGTCGCCGGAATTGAACTTCACCCCGCGCAGGTCATGCTGGTAGCCGGCCTGCAGATGCACCAGCTCGCCGAACAGGCCCTGGCGCACCATCTGCAGCGCGGCCATCACGTCGCGGCGGTAACAGACGTTCTCCAGCAGCATGTACGGGGTGCCCGTGCTCAGCTGGGTCTTCAGCACGTCCCAGTGGTCCTGCAGGGTGATGCCGGCCACCACTTCGCAGCCCACGGCCACGCCGGCCTGCATGGCGGCGATCGCCATCGGTGCGTGGTACTCCCACGGCGTGGCGATGATCACGCCATCAATGCCCTTCTGTTCCAGCAGGCGCTTCCAGGCATTGGTGTCGCGATCCTGTCCGTAGGTCTTCGGTGCCGGCTTGCCGGCCTTGGCCACCATGTCCATGGCGCGACCGAGCATGATCGGTTCGATGTCGCACAGCGCGACCACCTCGACATCGTCGCGGCGCACCAGCTCCTTCAGCAGCACAAGGCCACGCATGCCGGTACCGATCATGGCCAGGCGCACCTTGCGCCCGCGTGCCCACGCCGGGGTCTGCGGCAGCAGGCTGCTGGCGGCGACAGCGGCACTGGCCGCGATGAATTCCCTACGCTTCATGGCAAACATCTCTCCTCTTGGCAGCGAGCCGGCCGTAGCCGGCCCGCCGGGTCACGCAAACGGAATTACTTGAAACGGTAGCCGATGGTCACACTGTAACCACGACCGAAGATGGTGGCGTAGTCACTGGAGTCACCCAGGAAGCTGTTCGGATCGTAGAACGGCAGGCGGTTGAACAGGTTCTTGACGGTGAAGCTCAGGTTCCACGCGTCATCCGGGCGCCAGGTGACGCTCATGTTGGCAGTCCACCACGACGGCGCACCATCGCACTTGCTCTTCTGCAGGGCCAGGTAGCCGCCGGTGCAGGTTTCCTTGTTGTTGCTCACCTCATCAACCTGGTCGGTGGCCCACTTGGTGCCGCCCACGTAGTTGACGAACATGCTGGTGGTCACCTGCTTGTAGGTCCAGTCGGCATTGAGCGTGGCACGCAGGCGCGGGTTGTTGTAGTAGCCGACCACGTCGCCGTAGTACCAGCCGTTCTCCGCGTCCATGTAGAAGCGGTTGCGGTTGGCGATGGTGGCGGCCAGGCCGATATTCAGGTTGCCCCAGTCGCCCAGCGAGAAGCGGCTGCGCGCATCGATGTCGAAGCCGTCGATCAGGGTCTTGCCACGGTTCTTGTACTGGCCCACCACGCTGGCCACGTTGCCGGCCGAATAGCCCGGCAGCACCGACGGGCAGCTCACGCCACTGGCCGGGTCGGCACACATGGCCGCCAGCTGCGCCAGGTTGGCGCGGTCGCTGTCGGTGATCGGCGAGCGCGACATCGAGATGATGTCTTCCATGCGGCGATAGTCCGGCGCGACGATTTCGTTGTTGCGGTAGATGAACCAGTAGTCGGCCGACACCGACAGCCAGCTCGCCGGCTCGTAGACGAAGCCGAGGGTGGCGATCTTCGCCTTCTCCGGCTTCAGGTCCTTGTTCGGCTGTGTCATGCGGGCCACGGTGCGGCTGCAGTCGACGTTCAGCATGTTCTTGCCCAGGTCGACATCACCCGGCCGCTGCGACTTCAGCAACAGGTTGGCGATGGCGTTGGTCTCGTTGCAGCGCAGCTCGTCGCGGAAGCCGCCCAGCTGCGCGAACACGCCGCCATTGCCGGACTCGGCCAGGCTCGGTGCACGGAAGCCGGTGGAGTAGGTACCGCGCAGCATCAGCTGGTCGAACGCCTGGTACTTGAAGCCGATCTTCGGTGCCACGTTGGCGCTGAAGTTCGGGTACTTGTCCACGCGCACCGCCGCATCCAGTTCCAGCTTGTCGGTGATCGGCGCCACGGTTTCGGCGAACAGCGCGTAGGTGTTGCGCTTGCCGTCGAACCAGGAACCGCCCTGCTGGGTGATCAGACCGTTGGCGGCGTCGGCGTTGCCAGGAGTGTAGAAGGTTTCGCGGCTGGCGTTGAAGCCGAATGCCGCCCGCATCTCACCGGCCGGCAGCTGGAACAGCGGGCCTTCGATCTTGCCGTCGAGGGTGTGCAGGCGGGTCCACGACTGGATGTCGAAGGTCGGGAACGCTTCACGGATCAGCGCGGCGTTGGCTTCGCTGATCTCGCCGAACTTGTACGCCGGATGGTCGGAGATGATCACGCGGCCGGTGCCCGGATCGATCGTGTACGGGCCGAAGGCCTTCTCGAAGCCCTTGGTGTTGACGTTGATCGTCTGGTAGGTGGTGGAGTGGGTGCCGGCGCTGGCGAACGCGGTTTCCCAGTTCCAGTCGCCCCGGTTGCCACGCGCACCGGCCAGCACGCGGTAGCTCTTGTCGGTATTGCGCTGGCCGAAATAGTTCGGGCCGGCATCCTGCAGCAGGTAGTTCAGGCCGACCACACCGCCCATCATCGCCTTCATCTGCGGGCTGGCGTGGTTGTATTCGTTGTTCGGGCCCAGGAACGGGTACAGGAACTGGTTGACGGTGTTGCCGGTATTGCGCGAGAACCAGCTGGTCGGGTTGCCGGTGGTGGTGCCGTAGGTGCGCGGCGTGCCGCCGTTGGCGCGCAGGTCGATGTCGGTGTAGGTCGCCTCGGCGAAGATCTCGGTGCTGTCACCGACCAGGAAGGTGCCGTTGAGGTAGGCGGTGTTGCGCTCGGACTTGGCACCGGCGTCGATCTCGTTGTTCATCCAGGTTTCCCAGACGCAACGCGGACCGGCCGCTTCACTGGTCAGCACGTTCCTGCAACCCGGCGCAGCTTCCTGCACACGGCGGCCGGTGACTGGATCGAAGGCGAAGTAAGTGCCCGGATTGAATTCACCCGGCTTGCTGCCCACGCCCAGGCGCAGGTTGTTGAGGTAGTTCGGATTGTTGACGTAGTACTGGTCGGGCCGCTTGTCGTAGAAATCGCTCAGCGGGATCGCGTCGCGGCGGTACATGTTCACCGCGCCGTAGATGTTGAAGCGGTTCTCGGCCAGGTCACCGAAGCCGGCGGTGATGCTGGCCTGGCGTTCGCCGTAGGAGTCGATGCGCGAAGAGGTGTCGTTGGTGAAGCTGACCTCGGCCCCCTGGAAGTTGCGCTTGGTGATCACGTTGATCACGCCGGCCACCGCGTCGGTGCCGTACACCGCCGAGGCGCCGTCGGTCAGCACTTCCATGCGCTCGATGGCCGCGGCCGGAATCGCATCGATGTTGACGAACTGGGTCTGGAAGCCGGCCGGTGCACCGTAGTACGACAGGCGGCGACCGTTCAGCAGCACCAGCGTGCCCTGGGCACCGAGGCCACGCAGATTGGCCTGCGAGGCACCATCGGAACCGGTGAACAGCGAACGCGCGTCCTGCTGCGCCGGGCGGGCGGCCGGCAGGTTGTCGAGCACCTGCAGCAGCGTGCGCGCACCCATGTTCTGGATATCCTGCTTGCTGATCACCTGCACCGGCGAGGCGGTTTCAACGTCGGTGCGGCGGATGTTGGAACCGGTGACCTCGATGCGGGCCAGGTCGGTGGCCTTGTCCTTGCTCTCCTGGGCGAAGGCAGGAACGGCGACCGACAGCAGCACGCCGGCGATGGCCAGCGACAGCGGAACGATCGAACGACAGGGGGGGCGGTGGTGGCGGGCGGGCAACATCGGGGTTCTCTCCTGGCAGGGGTGCAGCGCAATAAGTGAGCGCGTGGGCGTTCGGCGGGCAAAACGCTCCCGGGCCACGGCCACGAGGGCCGTAGTCGGAATGGGCGGGGGGAGGAGCGGTGTTACGAGGGGGTCATGGGGCGACGATGCTGGCGGAGTCGCCCTCCTGGCCGATCAGTACGGCATTGGCCCAGTTGGCGCAGACCTGGGCGGGTTGACTGCCCTGCGCACCCAGCGTGCGCAGGCTCAGGGTGGAAAGGCCTCGGATGTCCAGCTCCGGCTTGACCACGCCGGGTGCCTTCACCAGGCCGCTGTCATACAACAGGCGGTTGTCACCCCAGACCTGGAACTGCAGGCCACCGGCGGTGCGGCAGGCGTCGTCGATGCCGAGGTCGGCACGCAGCAGGTGCCAGCCACCCTGCAGGCGCAGGTCGATGCGGCTGTTGGCGCCGACGCCCAGGCCACGGCGGAACTGCAGGCCGTTCATGCGCATGCCGGCGTCGCCACGGAAGGACTGGTCGGTGCGCACCTGGCTGGCCAGCGCGGCCGGCACCGGCAGCTCGGAGAGATAGCGCTGCCGGGCCGGTCGCTCCGGTTCCTGGTGTTCGAGGATGTGGAAGGTGGACAGGGCGATCGGGCCGACGTCGCGTGGCTGCAGTGCATCGAATGCGCGGGCGCTGCCCTGTGCGGCGGTGACCATCGGGTCGGTGCTGCTGGCGCCGTCGCCTTCGGGGTTCTGCACGCTCAGCACGCGGAAGCGCAGCAGGCGCCCGGCATGGGCCGGGAACGCGATGCGCTGCACGCCCTCCTTCAACTGCAGGCGGCCACGTGCGATCGGCTCGCCCCACTCGCCATTGCTGTCGCCCAGGTACACCTCGTAGTCGCGCACCTGGCCGTGCTTCCAGTTCTTGTCGTTGCGCGGCGCGATGTCGATGCCGTCGATCATCCTGCGCTCACCGAAGCCGATCACCCACTCATGCGCACCGGTGCGCACGGCCTGGTTGCGCACACTGCGGAACCAGGTGGCCGGATCGTCGTCGAGGGCATTTTCCAGCGCATGGCCAGGCTCTTCGGCCGGGCGGTTGACCACCAGCAGGCTGTCGGCCGGCAGTTCGCGGCCCAGCACCGGCGCAGCCGGATAGGCATCGTCGGCGGCCGCAGCGGCCACCGCGAAGTCCAGCTGCAGCTGCAGCGGCTGGCGGATGTCCTGGTTAGCGGTACGCACGTGCAGCGTGCCACGGCGCTCCTTGGCATCGAAGTACCAGCCTTCAGCCGCACCGTTGAACGCCGCCGCATCGGCCAGCGCCGGCAACGCGCGGCCACCGGCCTGCACCGCACGCGGCGCCTGGCGGCTGAGCACGCGCAGGCCATAACGGCGCTGCGCCAGCTGGCCGTTGTACTGCCCCTGCACCGGATCGATCTGCACCTGCACCGGGCCACTGCCCTGCACCGGCGCCTGCACTCGGATCTGCTGCGTGCTCGACTCACCCTGCTGGTAGCGGCGCGTGTTGCCATCGTCTTCGTACAGCGTGTACTGCGACTCGCCCTGCGGGTACAGGTCGAACGTCACTTCATCCAGCGGCTTCTCGCCGTCGAACAGCATCGACGGGTACATCGGCAGGATCGCACCGGCACGCACGAACACCGGCAACGTGGCCAGGTCCACCAGGCGGTCGAGCTGGCGGCCGTCGGCGCCGGCCTGCACGCGGCGGCCATCCCAGTAGTCGATCCAGCCGCCGGCCGGCAGGTGGATGTCGCGGCGCCAGCCACGGCTGGCGGCCTGGCTGCGGTACACCGGCGCCACCAGCAGGTCGCGGCCAAGCAGGAACTGGTACTTGTAGGTTTCATCCTGCGCATGCGGGTCGCGCGGGTTGTCCCACATCAGGCCGCGCACCGGCGGTGCACCGGTCTGCGCGGCCTCGTGCACCAGCCCGTACATGTACGGGGTCAGGCGCATCTTCAACTTCAGGTAATCGCGGTTGATGCTGCGATAGGGCTCGTCGTACCACCAGGGGTGCTTGCGTGCGTTCGACGACCAGCCGCTCATGCCCATCAGCACCGGGGTGAAGGCTTTCCACTGCAGGTCGCGGGTGAAGGTTTCGGCGCTGCCGCCGAAGATCGCATCCACATCGCCACTGGCGTAGGCCATGCCGGACAGGCCCGAACCGACCAGGGTCGGCACGTGCCAGCGGATGTAATCCCAACTGCTGCTCTGGTCGCCGGTCCACGCTACGGCGTAGCGCTGGATGCCGGCCCAGCCCATCACCGTCCACAGGAACGGGCGCGAATCGGAATTGTCGAGGATGCCGTTGAACGCCTGACGGTTGGCGTCCATCGCGAACTGGTAGCCCTTGCCGGTCCAGGCCACGTCCAGCTTCTGCACGCGGCTGCCGGCCTTGCCCACTTCCCAGGCGATCTTGTCGACGCCGTTCTCGGTCCACAGGCCGGTGCGGAAGCCGTACTTGGCCAAGCCCTGCACGGTTTCCGGCAGCTTCTTGTAACCGCAGCCGTAGCCATCGTTGGGCAGGATCCAGCCACCGGGCATGTCGTGGGCGCGGTACTGCTTGGCCACCGAGTCGATCACATCCGGCGTGGTGCCGGTCGGGCCGTCACTCCAGCCTTCGGGCACGGTGCCGGGCTTCTTGGCATTGTCACCGTCGTTGTAGCAATCGGCATCGCCGTAGGACAGCGCCCAGCGCGCGACCATGTTCGGGCGGCCGGTCAGCTGGGTGTAGCGCTCGATCAGTTTCGGCAGGTCGGCGCCGACGAAGTAATAGGCATCGAAGCGGTCTTCGCGGTGCAGCAGCGTGGCCTGGTCGGCCTCGCGCAGATCGTAGCTGCCATCGCTCCAGGTGTTGCGCAGCATGCCCCAGCCACGGCTGCTAAGCAGCATCGGTGCAGGGCTGGGGCGGTCGCCCTCTTCCCAGCCGCCGGAGTAGGACACGTCCAGCTCGCGGCCCTTGAACTGGTAACGGCCGTTCTGCTGGCCGCCACCGAAGTAGCCCTCATCAGCCTGCGAGGACAGCACCTGCACGCTCTGCGTGGCATCCAGGTCCAGCGGCTGCAGTTCCTGCCACAGCGCGGTGGGCTGGCCGTTGTCCAGGCGTTCCAGGCGCATGCGCAGCGGCTGCCGCTGTACATGCAGGACCAGTGCATCGGTGCGCACGCGGATTTCCTGTGCGTCTTCTTCCAGCTGCGCCTTCACGTTCGCCTTGGGCTGCGGCAGCACGATCGGTGCGGCCTTGTCGCCGGCACCGGTCAGCTTGCCGTTGCGGCCGGCCTGCACGCGGATGATGTCGGTGGCCGGCAGTTCGATGCGGATGCGCGCGCCTTTGTCGGTCTGCAGGTCCCAGCCCTGCACGCCGTCGCCGCTGGCGCTGGCGGCGACCGAACGCAGGTTGCCGACCGGCTCGGCCTGGGCCGGCATGGACGCCAGCATCAATGCCGGCAACAGGGCCAGCATCAGCGGCGAGCGACGAACGCAGTTTTCCACGCGGACTCCCAACCCGTTCACCGGGCGTTTCGAAAGCGATTGGGCCGACTCTAGGGCAGCGATTCGAAAGATGTCAACAAATTGAAAGGAAAAAGGAAGATATATTCCATTGAAACGAAAGTTGCTGCGCCGCAATACTTTGTGTAATCGCTTGCAGACGCCTGTTAAGCATTGTGCGATACGGCATCCGGCGGATTCTTGCGTTTTCCGACGTGCTCTGGGCGGAGCGAAGTCGGCGTCACATTTTCTTTCTTTTTACTTTCGCTATTTGACATTTCGAAAGAAAACGCAGATGGTGCGCTGGCCCAACTGGAACCTCCGAATGGACGTCACCCTGCTTTCCGATGTGTCCGCCTGGCAGCGCCTTGGCGGAGCCGATACCGCTACCGAAATCGCCCAGCAGCCTGCGCTGTGGGAAGCCCTTGCACAGGACCTGTCGCGTGCCCGCGACCGCCTGCAGGCCTTCCTCGGCGACAGCCTCAACGATCCCAACCAGCGCGTGCTGTTCACCGGCGCCGGCAGCTCCGGCTTCATCGCCGAAATGGTGGCCGACGCGATCAACGCGCAGTGGCCAGCCGATGTGCGCGTGGTGCACACCACCAGCCTGCTGACCCACCCGGCGCTGTACCTGCAGCGCGACCGCCCGACCCTGCTGGTCTCGTTCGGCCGCAGCGGTTCCAGCCCGGAAAGCGTGGCGGCGGTTGACCGCGTGCGCAGCGACGTGGATGACGCGCGCTTCCTCGACATCACCTGCAACGCCGATGGCGAACTGGCCCGCCGTGGGGCCGGCCGTGCCGATACCTGCACCCTGCTGATGCCGTCGGCCAGCTGCGACCGCGCCTTCGCCATGACCAGCAGCCTGACCTGCATGCTGCTGGCCGCGCTGACCGTGTTCGATCGTTCGCCGTGGGATGCGCGCGTGGCGCGCCTGAAGCAGATCGCCGCGCTGGCCCGCGAAGGCCAGGCGCAGTGGGACGCACCGGTGGCGGCGCTGGCGCAGCGCCCGTTCAACCGCATCATCTACCTCGGCAGCGGCCCGCTGGAAGCGCTGGCAAGCGAGTGCGCGCTGAAGGTGCTGGAACTGACCGCTGGCCGCGTGCTGGCGCTGGCCAACACCCCGCTGGGCTTCCGTCATGGGCCGAAGTCGACGCTGGATGGCAACACCCTGGTGGTGGTGCTGCGCAGCGTGCAGCCGCTGGCGCGCCGCTACGAACAGGACCTGCTGGAAGAACTGCGCCGCGACGGCGTGGCCGGCCAGGTGCTGGCGATCGGCCCGCATTCGGACATCGGCGCCGATGACGAATACACCCTCACCGTGCCGGCACTGGACGACCCGTGGCTGGCGCCGGTGTGGCTGGGCTTCGCGCAGCTGTTCGCGCTGCAGCGCTCGGCCGCGCTTGGCCTGACCCCGGACAACCCGTTCCCGGATGGCACCGTCAACCGCGTCGTCAAGGGCGTCACCATCCACCATGGCTGAGCTGATCGCCCACGCCTGCTACGGCATCGACATCGGCGGCACCAAGATCGAGCTGGTGGCGTGCGATGCGGCGATGCAGGTCACCTGGCGCCGCCGCGTGGCCACCCCACAGGGTGACTACGACGGCTTCCTGCAGGCGGTGGTGGCGCTGGTGGCCGAGGCGGACGCCGCCCTCGGCCGCAGCGATGCGGCCATCGGCATCGCCCTGCCCGGCGTGCGTGACCGCCGCAGCGGCCGCCAGCTCAGCGCGAACGTGCCTGCACTGACCGGCCAATGCGTGGCGCAGGATCTGCAGGCACGCCTGCAGCGCCCGCTCCACTTCGGCAACGATCTGCAGTGCTTTGCCCTGTCTGAAGCGCACGGCGGCGCGGCTGACGGCTACCCCAGCATGTTCGGCGCCATCCTCGGCACTGGTGCCGGCGGCGGCTTCTGCCTGCACGGCCGGCTGCTGTCCGGCTTCAACGGCCTGGCCGGCGAATGGGGCCACTGGAGCGTGCCCGGCCACCTGCTGCAGCGCCACGGCCTGCCGCTGCTGGACTGCGGCTGCGGCCTGCAGGGCTGCGTGGAGCGCTATGTGTCCGGCAGCGGTGTGGCGATGATCGAGCGCCACCTCGGTGGCAGCGCCGCCGACGCCAGCGCCGTGATCGCCCTGGCCGAAGCCGGCGATGCACGTGCGCGCAAGGCGCTGGACATCCACCGCGATCTGCTTGGCCACAGCCTGGCCGCGCTGGTGCTGGCGCTGGACCCGCACGTGATCGTGCTCGGCGGTGGTCTCTCGCAGTACGCGCCGCTGTACCAGCAGCTGCCGTCGGCCATCGCTGCCCATCTGTTCAACGGCGTGCAGGTACCGCCGATCGTGCCGCCGCGCTTCGGCGATGCCGGTGGCGCACGTGGTGCCGCCCTGCTCGCCTGCCAACCCTCGTTTTCCTGATGTCCGGAGCCTGACCATGTCCCCGTTGCAGACCCTGCTTGCCTCCCACCGCGCCGGTGCCAACGTCGGCCTGTACAGCGTCTGCTGCAGCAACGAGCAGGTGCTGCGCGCGGCCATGCACGTGGCGCTGGCACACGGCACCGTGCTGCTGGTCGAGGCCACCTCCAACCAGGTCGATCAGTTCGGCGGCTATACCGGCATGACCCCGCCGCAGTACCGCGACTACGTCGGTACCCTGGCCGATGAGGAAGGCTTCCCGCGCGAGCGGCTGATCCTCGGCGGTGACCATCTTGGCCCGAATGCCTGGCAGAAGCGCCCGGCTGCCGAAGCGATGACCCACGCGCGCGTGCTGATCGAAGCCTACGTCGCCGCCGGTTTCCACAAGATCCATCTCGACTGCAGCATGTCCTGCGCCGATGACCCGGTGCCGCTGCCCGATGCCATCGTTGCCGCACGCTCGGCCGAGCTGGCCGAGATCGCCGAACGCACCGCCGCCGAACACGGCCTGCCGCCGCCGGTCTACGTGATCGGTACCGAGGTGCCGATTCCCGGTGGAGAAGCCTCGCTTGCCGAGGGCCTGCAGGTGACCACGCCGGCCGCCGCCGCGCAGACCCTGGCCATCCACCAGCAGGCGTTCGACACGCCGCAGCTGCGTGATGCGTGGCAGCGCGTGATCGCGATGGTGGTGCAGCCGGGCGTCGACTTCGACCACAGCAGCGTGCACGAATACGACCCGGCCGCCACCAGCACGCTGGCCGACTTCCTGGAACAGCAGCCACGCATCGTGTTCGAGGCGCACTCCACCGACTACCAGCGCGAAAGCGGCCTGCACGCGCTGGTGCGCGACCACTTCGCCATCCTCAAGGTCGGCCCGGCGGCGACCTTCGCCTACCGCGAAGCGCTGTTCGCGCTGGCCGCGATCGAGGCCGAACTGCTGCCGGCCGCACAATGCTCGCGCCTGCCGCAGGTGCTGGACGAGGTGATGGTGGCGCAGCCGAAGTACTGGCAGTCCTACTACCAGGGCGATGAGGCAGCGCTGCGCCTGCTGCGCAGTTACTCCTTCAGCGACCGCTGCCGCTACTACTGGGGCGAGCCGGCGCTGGTACAGGCGGTGCAGACCCTGTTCGCCAACCTGGAACAGCACGCGCCGCCGCTGGTGCTGCTCAGCCAGTACCTGCCGGAACAGTACCGCGCCGTGCGCGAAGGCGCCCTGGCCAACACCCCCACCGCACTGGTGCAGCACCGTATCGGCCTGTGCCTGGGCGAGTACGCCCGTGCCTGCAGCGCCAACCAGGCCGGAACCCGCACTCACCACGCAGGTTCGGCTGCCGCCGTTGCTTCGAACGGATAATCTCTACCTTTCCCCGCGACACCGAGAATGGCCATGCGCAACACCCGCTCCCGCCGGCAACAGATCCTGCAGCTGCTGATCGAGCACGGCTCGGTGCAGGTGGCCGATCTGGTCGAGCGCTTCGGCGTATCGGCGGTGACCATCCGTGCCGACCTGACCCATTTCGAATCGCAGGGCCTGGCCAACCGTACCCACGGTGGCGCCACGCTGGTGCGCACGCCGCCACAGGAACAGGACATCCACGAAAAGGACGCACTGAACCTGCCGCTGAAGGAATCGATCGGCGCGTGTGCCGCGCGCCTGGTACGGCCTGGTGACAACATCATCATCGACTCCGGCTCGACCACGATGACCCTGGCCCGCCACCTGCGCACGCAGCGCGACGTGACGGTGATGACCAACGGGC
The DNA here is from genome assembly GCF_059368675.1 of Stenotrophomonas sp. YJH_SMC_120. Classification (NCBI taxonomy): domain Bacteria; kingdom Pseudomonadati; phylum Pseudomonadota; class Gammaproteobacteria; order Lysobacterales; family Lysobacteraceae; genus Stenotrophomonas; species Stenotrophomonas sp. YJH_SMC_120. The sequence continues at coordinate 205,926 of NZ_JCAFRY010000003.1, read as the reverse complement.
TGAACATCGCCTGGGAACTGGCCAACGCGGCCGGCATCAACGTGCTGCTGACCGGCGGCCTGTTGCGCCAGCAGTCGCTGTCGCTGCAGGGCAGCCAGGCCGAAGCCAGCCTCAACTCCTACAGCTTCGACACGCTGTTCCTGGGCGTGGATGGCCTGGACCTGCAGTTCGGCCTGACCACCCATGACGAAGCCGAAGCCCGCCTCAACCATCGCATGGTCGAGCGTGCACGCCGCATCGTGGTACTGACCGACGCCTCCAAGTTCGGGCGCGTCAGCCTGCACCGCATCGCCCTGCTGGATCAGATCCACACCATCATCACCGATGCCGGCATCGACGACGCAACCCGCGAGGGACTGCAGCGGCTGGGCATCGAGGTGATCATCGCCGAGCCCACCGCATGAGCGACACCCGTTCCCTGCATGGCCGCATCCTCACCCCGCTGGGTTGGCGGCGTGGCCACGTCCACTTCGATTCCCACGTGCGCCAGCTGCAGGTGGACGACCACAGCGGCGCTGACGATCTGCAGCTGCCGGTGATCCTGCCCGGCTTCATCGACCTGCATGTGCACGGCGCTGCAGGGGTGGACCTGATGCAGGGCGGCGACGTGGCGCGCACCATCGCCCGCACCCATCTGCGCTTCGGTACCACCACGCTGCTGGCGACCACCATGACCGCCGGCCTGGATGAGATCGAGCACGCGCTGCACGGCGTGGCTGCGGCGATGGCGGCGCCCGATGCCGACGCCGCCAGCATCGTCGGCGTGCACCTGGAAGGGCCGTTCATCAGCCCGCAGCGCCTGGGTGCACAGCCCGACCGCACCATCGAGGCGACGCTGGCGCTGGTACAGCGGCTGCACGCGCTGGCGCCGATCCGGGTGATGACGCTGGCGCCGGAGATCGGCGAGCACACCGCGCTGATTCCCGCGCTTTCGGCAATGGGCATCCACGTGCAGCTCGGCCACAGCGCCGGTACCTACGAAGAAGGTGTTGCTGCGCTGCAGGCCGGTGCCTCCGGCTTCACCCATCTGTTCAACGGCATGACCGGCGTCGATCACTATCGCCCGGGCATCGCGGCGGCGGCACTCGCGCATGCGCAGTACGCCGAAATCATTCCCGACCTGCAGCACATCCATCCCGGCGTGATCCGCCTGGCCGCGCGTGCGATCCCGCGCCTGTACGCAGTGACCGACGCGACTGCCGCCACCGGCATGCCCGACGGCGAGTACGCACTGGGCGAGCAGCGCGTGCACAAGTGCGGCGGCTGCGTGCGTCTGGCTACCGGTTCACTGGCCGGCAGCGCGCTGACCATGGACCAGGCGCTGCGCAACCTGATGCAGGTGGGCCTGGAGCTGGCCGATGCCTCGCAGCGTGTTTCCACCTTCCCCGCCGACTACCTGGGCCTGGATGATCGCGGCCGCATCGCGCCCGACGCCCGCGCCGACCTGGTGGTGCTGGACGCCGAACTGCGCCTGGAGCAGGTGGTGGTGGGTGGGCGCGTGGTCGATTTGAACGCAACACCAGCCTGACGCACCGCGCCTTTGTAGAGTCGAGCCATGCTCGACTGCTCTGCCGCGCCATGCGCGGTCAGTCGAGCCCGGCTCGACTCTACAGAAAGCAATCCGCACCGAAACACCTTCTGGGATATGCCGATGACTGCACGCACCGCTCCGCGCTGGCCCGTACGCTACCTGCTCTTCATCGGCGGCCTGGGTGGCCTGCTGTACGGCATCGACATCGGCATCATCGCCGGCGCCCTGCCCTATCTCGAAGCAACTGCCAGCCACGCCTGGCAGCTCAGCAGCCAGCAGCTCGGCTTCGTGGTGGCAGCGGTCCTGCTGGGCAGCGTGCTGTCCTCGCTGTTCGCCGGCATGGTTGCCGACCTGATCGGCCGCCGCGGCGCGATGCTGCTGGCCGGCCTGTTGTTCACTGCCTCGATTCCGATCATGGCACTGGCTTCCGGCTACACGCCGCTGCTGCTGGGGCGCCTCCTGCAGGGCATCAGTGGCGGTTTGATCGGCGTAGTGATTCCACTGTACCTGGCCGAAGTGCTCAGCCCCGAGCGACGTGGGCGCGGCGCGGCGATGTTCCAGCTGCTGCTGACCGTTGGCCTGGTGCTGGCAGCCCTGATCGGCCTGTACCACGCCCACGCCGTGGATGCCGCCGCCGAAGCCGTGCGTTCGCTGCCGGTCGCGCAGCAGGCGCAGGAACTGTTCACGGTGAAGGACCACGCCTGGCGCACCATCTTCTGGACCTGCCTGGCGCCGGGCCTGCTGTTCTGCGCCGGCATCTTCTGGCTGTCCGAATCACCACGCTGGCTGGTGCGGCGCGGTCGCATCGATGAAGCCCGCCGCAGCCTCCAGCGCGTCCTGCCCGCCGCAGATGTCGAGCCCACGCTGGCCCAGATCCAGGCGCCGGAATCGAGCAGCAGCGACGGCAAGCGCGACCCGCTGCTCAGCCGCCGCTACGTGGTGCCGTTCGTGCTCGCGTGCGTGGTGCTGGCCTGCACCCAGGCCACCGGCATCAACTCGGTGCTGGCCTACGCGGTCAACATCCTCAACCAGGCCGGCCTGTCCGGTTCGGTGGCCAACGGTGCCGACGTGGCAATCAAGCTGCTCAACGCGGTGATGACCGTGGTCGCGCTGCTGCTGGTCGACCGCAAGGGCCGCAAGTTCCTGCTGATGCTGGGCAGTGGCGGCATCTGCGTGGCCCTGCTGGCCGCGGCCACGCTGTTCTTCCAGGCCGAGCGTGGCCGCGCCGATGTGCAGCCGCAGTTGCAGGCGGCGGTCAGCGGCGATGGCCTGCAGCTGGTGCTGGATGACGCGCAGTGGCAGCGCCTGAGCAATGGCATCGACAGCCAGGGCCGACCGATGCAGCTGACCGTGTCGTACGCCTATGGTGACTTCACCAATGTTCGCGCCCTGCGCAGCGACAACCTGACTGATCGCGAACTGCGCATCGAGCGCGCCGGCACCGTGCAGCCCGACAGCGTGATTGGTGCGTTCTTCCGCAAGCTGCATCTGAATCCGTTCGCCGACCCGGCCAGTGCCGCGCGGGCACCGCTACGCATCGAACAGGCCCGCATCGGCCCGGTACCGCCGCCGGCACATGGCTTGGCCGTGGCCGCCTGCATCCTGGTGTTCGTCGCGTTCTTCGCGGTCGGCCCCGGCGTGTGCGTGTGGCTGGCACTGTCGGAGCTGATGCCGAACCGCATCCGCTCCAACGGCATGAGCATCGCACTGCTGATCAACCAGTTCGTGTCGACCACCATCGCCGCCATCTTCCTGCCCACGGTGGGCCACTACGGCTACGCCAGCATGTTCGTGTTCTGGGCAGCGTGCACGTTTGTGTTCTTCCTGGTGGCCGCGTTCTGGCTGCCGGAGACCAAGGGCAAGTCACTGGAGGAGATCGAGGCACGGTTCGCCCGGTAGCGGTCGACCTTGGTCGACCTCCGCGCGAAGCGCGGTGGTGTTGGCGCGCCCGTTACTGACCGGTGATGTGCTTCGCCAACGCCTGTGCCTCGGCAATGCTCGGCAGCCCGCTCAGCATCATCGATTCACCGAACGGGCCTTTCACCGTCGCCACCATCAGCACGCGGCCATCCACACTGATCGCTGCTCGCTGGCCCACCAGTGCTGCCGTGCCATCGTGGATGCGCTGGTGCGCTTCGGGTCGATAGCGAATCTGCAGGCCAGGTTGCTTGGCCTCATCCAGCACGTAGCGCACGTCGGCGATATCTTCGCTGCCGGCAATCGGCGGCTCGCGCAGCGCCAGGGTCTCGCCCTGCCACTGCGCCTGCGTGCCCTTGCCGTCCGCATCGACCGCGCTCAGGCGCACATCCACACCGGGGCGCGGCGCGTGGCGCTCGACCGTCTGCACCGCGGGGGTTGCACCCGGCGTGCATCCGGCGATGGCCAGTGCCGCGCCCAGCAGCAGCGGAAGCGCCGTTCTCACTTCAGGTTCCGCAGCTTGAACGCCACCAGCACCTGCAGCAGGCCGTACAGCAGGCTGCCGATACCGATCCACAGCGTGGTGACCGCCACGCCGGCATACGGGTTGGCCGCAAACAACAGGCCCAGCACCACGGCCAGCACGCCGCTGAGGATCAGCAACCATTCGCCCTGGATCTGCTTGCGCACGCGGATCGCGAACACGATGCGATAGATGCCGGCCACCAGCAGCCACGCCGCCAGGAACAGCACCAGCACGCTGGCGGTGGCCAGCGGATTGATCACCGCCAGGATGCCGAAGCCCAGCGAGGCGAGGGCGTACAGCGCCAGCCAGCCGCGCGACGCGCCGCTACCGCCACTGATCAGGGCGAACAGGCTGATGACGCCCTCGACGATGGCCATCACGCCGAGCGTCCAGGCCAATGCCATGGCCGCCGACAAGGGCCAGCCGATGGCGATGATGCCGAAGCCGAGAGCGACCAGGCCATACAGCAGGAGGATCCACCAGCTACGGCCGATTGCCGACAACAGGGGAGACAAGGGGGAATTCATGGCTTCTCCATCGATCCGGAATCGGGTTCATCGTAGCCCGTTGTGATGAAGAGGGGGATCACGGCGCCCGCGCACAGACCCAGACGCGCACCTCCGCAGCGCCGACCAGGCGCAGCGTCTCGGCAACCTCCATCACCGTGCTGCCGGTGGTCATCACGTCATCGACCACGGTCAGCCGCGTGGGCACCGGACCACGAACCGCAAACGCGTCGAACAGATTTTCCCGGCGCTGTTCGGCCGTACGCTCGGACTGTGGTGCGGTATGCCGCCGCCGGTACAGCCCCTGCCAGACCGGCATCGGCAGCAACCGGCACAGCTCGCCCGCCTGGTTGTAGCCGCGCTGGCGCAACCGACGATTATGCAGCGGCACCGGCACCAGCGGCTGACACCACCACGGCGGCGCTGCGCGCTGCATCAACTGCGCCAGCAGGCGCCCGACCGAAAGATCCTGATGGAACTTGTAGCGCACCAGCAGCTGATCCACAGGCGGCAGGTACAGCAGGCTCGCATGCGTTGCGGCCTGTGGCGGCACCTCCTCGCGGCAGGTGCCGCAGACGATCAACGCGGTCTCGGGCAACGGCAACGCGCAGCGCAGGCAGGCACGGCCAGCCCAAGGCAGTCCGGCCAGGCAGGCATTACAGAGATCGAGTCCATCGTGGCCCGCGTCACCGCAGACCAGGCAACGAAGTGGTAGCAGCACGCGAAGTGCGGCCTGCACGTGGCGGACTGGGTCGAAGAAGGCAGGCATGCACTTCAGCATGTCACCGCCCTCAGCGGGTTGCTATCGGGGGCGCCCTCAACGACCCGTAGGCATTTTCATCGCCCGCCTCCTGCCCCGATCACTTCACCGCGTCGGCGCAGGTGCGGCATCCACACGCGTGCGATACACCATGTAAGGCGTCTGCCGGCGATCCACGCCACCATTGAAGCCGGCCTGTCGATGCAGCTGGTTGGCGGTGAAATACAGATAGCCGTCCGGCCCCATCGACAGCGTATCCGGCCACAGGATGCGCGGGTCGTGCACCACCGTCGTCCATCGCCCCTGCGCGTCGCGGGCATGGATGGCGTTGTGCTCGTAGTCGCTGGCATACAGCCGCCCGTTGGCGTCCATCTCCATGCCATCGGAGGCGCCCTTGTCGCCCAGGTCGACCACCGCCGCCGCCAGTTCCGCTTCACTCAGCTTCGGGTCGCGCAGCAGCGCGGTCGGCACGCTGTACAGATGACGGCTGGACAAGGGCGTGTAGAACAGGGTGCCACCATCGGGCGACAGGGCGATGCCATCGGCGGCCACGGTGAACGGCGCCGACGAACCGTCGGCGTTACGCAGCCGCATCTGCTGCCCTTCCACGATCGGCACGAAGGCGGCATCGGCCGAGGTGGATACGTGGCCGACCAGTCGCTTGGACGCGGCGCCAGTGGCGAGGTCGATCACGATGATGCCGCCGATACCGCTCAGCGACGAGTCGGTCACGTAGGCCACGCCCTCGCGGCCAACACGGAAATCGAAGCGCACATCGTTGACATAGGTGCGCGCGTCGATGACGTTGGCCGGGAACACCAGCGTCCTGGCCACGGTGTTGGTGGCAAGGTCGATCGCCACCAGTTTGGCACCGCCGGCCTGTGGCGCAGAGAACCCGGGCGCGGCGGTATCCAGCACCCACAACCGGCCCTGGCCATCGGCCACCACGCTCTGCACGCTGATGAAATGGGCCGCCGGATCGGGACCGTCCTTGCGGTTGATGCGCGCATCCGGATAGGGAACGGCGCGGCCGTCGCGCCATTCGGCCACGCTGTAGGCCACCTCATCGCCCCAGCGCGGGAAGTTGACGAAGATCCGCCCGGTTTCAGATACCGCCACGCTGGTGGGCATGGCGCCATCGAAACGCGCCACCGGTTCGAGGGTGCCGATGCTGCGCTCGCTGGGCAGCAGGGGCGCGCCGGACATCGCCAGCGCGGGGGAACTGGCCAGGGCCAGGACGGCAGCCGCCAGGCTGCGGATACGGCAGTTGATCATGGTCGCGCTCTCGATGCAGGTCCGGGTGCAGCCCCGGCGTCGACGCATCTTCTGCGTCGCGCGTGGCATCGGGTAGACGGTGCAACGCGGAATCAGCTTCACTGCTGGAGTGAAGATGGAGGGCTGATTGATTGCGTTGATTGAAGCAATGATCGTTGTCTATCCGTTGCGTGCCTGCCTTGCGGCAAACCCGGTCAAGAAATCTCAACGGCTGCCAACGCGGTTTCGAACCTGTGCTGGCCCTCTTCACCCCACCAGGGAACGGTCATCACGCCCCCCCGCCGCTGCAACTGGTGCAGAAGGAGCAGGAAGGCCTGGACCTCCCGCTGGCCCCATGACGCTCCCATGCGGTAATCCCGCGTCAACCCATGGCGCATGACGAGCACACCCAGTTCTGGCAGAAGAACGCCGCCGCAGGCAATGTCTGCAAGGCCGACATGGAAGGGTTCCACTTCGTCCTGGAGAACGCGTCGCGCGTCGCCCGGTCCCATGAACGGCTGACCAAGATCTTCCGCACGGTGCCAGAGCTGCACGCTTCCAGAACCCGCGACGCGGGCACCGCAGGCAAACAGATAGGCGAACGCATCGGCCGTTCCGGCGGCCTCACGGTAGGCGAGCTCCACTTCCGGAAGCGAGCCATCATCGGTCACGAAGTAGCACCGTAACGTCGCCAACACCTCCTCTGGGAGGAGAATTGCTGCTCCAGGCTGCATTGCTCCTAGCCATCTCCATTTTCGCGGGTGCGGGACGTTCGCACAGCAGGCGCCTCGACAGCCACATCTTCAGCCGTTTTCGGCACCATCAACAGCTCCGCCAACCCGCGATAGATCGGTACCCTGCACACCAGCCCGGACACACCACGCGCGATCAGCACCGTCGCCAGGATCGGCAACAGCAGGTCGCCGCTGTCGGTCAGCTCCAGCGAGATCACCGCCGAGGTCAGTGGCGCCTGGGTCACACCGGTCAGGTAGGCGCACATGCCCAGCAACACGAACGCGCGCGGGTCCACGCCCGGCATCAGCACTGACAGGTTGTGGCCGAGTCCCGCGCCGACCGCCAACGCAGGTGAGAACAGGCCACCGGGAATGCCCGCCACGTACGAGGCCAGGTTGGCCAGCAGCTTCATCAACCCGAACTCATGGCCGACCAGCGCCTGGCCCTGCACCAGGCTGCGCGCTTGTTCGTAACCGGTGCCGAACGCGCCTTCGCCGAACACCAGGGCCAGCATGACCACCACCAGGCCGCAGCCCGCGGCCAGCAATACCGGATGCCGCTGCCGCAGCTGGCCCAGCCAACGCGGACGGCCCGCCGCGCTGGCCAGTACCGCACGTGCGAACAGCCCGCCCAGCAGGCCCGCCACCACGCCGCACAGCAGGATCGCCAGCCAGCCCTGGCCGAGCGGCAGACGCGCGCTCACATGGCCGAAGTAGGTGTAATTGCCCAACAGACCGAGCGATACCACGCCACCGACGATCACCGCGGTCAACAGGGTGCCGGAGAAGCGATGTTCGAAACGGCCGCTGAGCTCCTCGATGGCGAAGACGATGCCGGCCAGCGGCGTGTTGAACGCCGCCGCAATACCGGCAGCGCCACCGGCCAACAGGAAGTGCGAGAGCTCGCGGGGATCCTTGAAGCCGAACCAGCGGCCGAACAGATACATCAGGCTTGCGCCTACGTGCACGGTGGGCCCCTCGCGCCCGACCGATGCGCCCCCCAGAAGCGACAGCGAAGTCAGCAGCAGCTTGCCGGCCGAAACCGCTGGGGAAAGGTTGGTTTTCCGGAACGGCTCATCGGCCTTGTCCAGCGCAGCGATGACCTGCGGAATGCCGCTGCCCCGCGTGGGCTTCAGCACGCCGGAAGTGAGCCACGCCAGCAGCGCGAAGATGCCGGGCGTAAGCAGCAGGGCCCACCACGGCGAGTGCGAGGTGATGCGCTGGAACAGATGGAAGGCCGCATCGCTGGCCTTGGCAAACAGGATCGCCACCAGTGCCACGGCCACCGCGCCGCCCCACAGCGCGGCGCGGCGGCGCCAGGCCTCGCTGAGGACCAGCGCGGTGATGCGCCCACGAAGGTGGTAAAGATCAAACATGGGAAAGAGTCTGCGCGCCAGCACTTGCGTTGTGCAGCAGGCACTGTGGCTGGACGCCTTGCAGCATGCGGTGAAATGCGGCGCTTCGCTCGATGCTCTATTGCACCGACGATCTGTAAACCAAATTAAAATACAAATGGTTGACAGCCTCCCCGCGCCCACCCACACTGCCGCCCTCGCTCCACTCGTACCCAAGGTCCCGCCATGGCTGCTGCCATCCGCCACGACTGGCAACACGACGAACTGCAGGCGCTGTTCGATCTGCCGTTTCCCGAGCTGCTGTTCCGCGCCGCCGCGGTGCACCGCGAGCACTTCGATCCGGCGCAGGTGCAGGTGTCCACGCTGTTGTCGGTGAAGACCGGAGGCTGCCCGGAAGACTGCGCGTACTGCCCGCAGGCGCAGCGCTACAGCACCGGGGTGAACGCGCAGAAGCTGATGGAGACCGACGCGGTGCTGGCCAAGGCGCGCCAGGCCAAGGCCGCCGGTGCATCGCGCTTCTGCATGGGCGCCGCGTGGCGATCGCCGAAGGACCGCGACATCCCGAAGGTGGCGGCGATGATCGCCGGGGTGAAGGCACTGGGGCTGGAGACCTGCGCCACGCTGGGCATGCTCAGCGGCGAGCAGGCGCGTGCGCTGAAGGATGCGGGCCTGGACTACTACAACCACAACCTCGACACCGCGCCGGACTACTACGATTCGATCATCCACACGCGCCAGTACCAGGACCGTCTGGATACGCTGGAGCACGTGCGCGATGCCGGCTTGAAGACCTGCTGCGGTGGCATCGTCGGCATGGGCGAGACGCGCGCGCAGCGCGTCGGCCTGCTGCTGGCGCTGGCCTCGCTGCCGGCACATCCCGATTCGGTGCCGATCAACAAGCTGGTGCAGGTGCCGGGCACGCCGCTGCATGGCAGTGCCGAGCTGGACCCGTTCGAGTTCGTGCGCATGATCGCAGTGGCGCGCATCGCCATGCCGCGCTCGATGGTGCGGCTGTCGGCCGGGCGCGAGGCGATGAGTGACGAACTGCAGGCACTGTGTTTCCTGGCCGGTGCCAACTCGATCTTCTACGGCGACAAACTGCTGACCACCGGCAACCCGGAGAGCGAGCGCGACCTGGCTTTGTTCGCCCGGCTGGGCCTGCAGCCGATGGCGGTGCAGGTGGATGCCGAGGGCCACGACCACGGCGGCACCGTGCACGCCGATATCAGTGCCGATACGCCCGGCTGTGGCTGCGCTCACGCGGCCTGAGACGGGCCGCAAGCAGCCGCCGCGGCAACGCGCTACCCTAGCCGCCCCGTCGACGCATTCAGCCACCATGGCCCGCCCCGACCTGACCGCCCGCCTCCACGCCCAGCGCGCCCTGCGCGATGCCCAAGGCCGTCGCCGCACGCGACGCACGGTCACCCGTCGCGATGGCGTGCGTCTGGAAGTGGACGGCCAGTGGCTGACCGGCTTCTGCAGCAACGACTACCTCGGCCTGGCCCAGCAGTTCGGCGTGGTCAACGCGCTGCAGGACGCCGCCGCACGCGAAGGCGCTGGCGCCGGTGCCTCGCACCTGGTCTGCGGCCATCATGCCCTGCATGAGGCGCTGGAACGCGAGGTGGCCGAATGGCTTGGCTATCCGCGTGCGCTGCTGTTCGGCAGTGGCTTCGCCGCCAACCTGGCGGTGCAGCAGGCGCTGCTGAGCGAAGAGAACGATGTCTGCGTACAGGACAAGCTCAACCACGCCAGCCTGCTCGACGCCACCCGGTTGGCCGGTGCACGCCTGCGCCGTTATCCGCATCTGGATGCGGAAGGCGCAATGCGTCAGCTCAAGCATGCGCCCGATGGCGCGGCAATGCTGGCCACCGATGGTGTTTTCAGCATGGATGGCGACATCGCACCGCTGCGTGCATTGTCGCTTGTGGCACGCCTGCAGCAGGCGCTGTTCTATGTGGATGATGCGCACGGTGTAGGCGTGGTCGGTGATGGCCGGGGTGCCGTGGCCGCCGCCGGGCTGGGTGTGGACGATGTGCCGCTGCAGCTGGTCACGCTGGGCAAGGCACTGGGCGGTTCCGGTGCACTGGTGCTGGGCCGCGACGACCTGATCGAGCATCTGGCCGAGACCGCACGCCCGTACATCTACACCACCGCCCTGCCACCAGCGATGGCCGCCGCTGCGCTTGAAGCGGTGCGCCTGGCGCGCAGGGACAACTGGCGCCGTTCCAAACTAGCAGACCTGATCGCGCTGTTCCGCAGCGAAGCACGCCGCCATGGGCTGGACCTGATGGCTTCGGACACGCCGATCCAACCGCTGCTGTGCGGCGATGACCACACCGCCGTAGCCATGTCCACGGCGCTGGAACAGGCCGGCTGGCTGGTCGGTGCGATCCGCCCGCCGACCGTGCCGGAAGGCAAGGCGCGCCTGCGGGTGACACTGTCTGCGCTGCACACGCCGGAACAGGTGCGGGGGCTGGTCGAGGCCATCGCCAGCGCGCGCGAACGCGTGGCCCTGGCCGTGCGTGAAGCCGCGCCACCGCCGCTGCCTGTCTTTGCCTGAGTTCCGTGTCGTTGCCCATGCATATTGACGTCACCGGCCGTGGGCCGGACCTGGTGCTGATCCACGGTTGGGCCCTGCAGGGCGGCGTGTTCGCGCCGCTGGTGCAGCGGCTTGCGGACCAGTTCACCCTGCATCTGGTCGACCTGCCCGGCCATGGGCACAGCCGCGAGGACACCACGCCGCTGCGCCTGCCGTTCGTGGTAGGTGCCATTGCCGCGGCTACGCCGCCGGCGGTGTGGTGCGGCTGGTCACTGGGCGGCCTGTTCGCATTGCACGCGGCGGCCACGCTGCCAAAGGTGCGCGGGCTGGCGATGATCGCCGCCACGCCGCGCTTCGTGCGAGGCGATGACTGGCCGCACGCGGTGGAGCCGGCGGTGTTCGAGCAGTTCGGCCGCGAGCTGGCGACCGACTTCGGCGGCACGCTGGAACGCTTCCTCGCGTTGGACGTAATGGGCTCGGCACACGCCCGCGAGGAGCTGCGCACCCTGCGCCAGCGCCTGGTCGAGCGCGGTGCGCCCACCGAACGCGCCCTGCTGGAAGGCCTGCGCCTGCTCGAAAGCACTGACCTGCGCGGCGCACTGCCAACGCTGGGCAAGCCCAGCCTGTGGATCGCCGGCCAGCGTGACCGGCTGGTGTCTCCGGTGGCGATGCAGGCCGCCGCAGCACTGGCCCCGGGTGCGCAGGCGCTGACCATCGCCCACGGCGGCCACGCGCCGTTCCTTGGCCATGCCGACGAAGTGGCCGCCGCCCTGCAACACTTCGTTGCCGCCCTGTCGCCGGCTGATGGCGGACAATGAACACCTTCCGAATTCCGCAGGACTGACGCATGGATCTGGGCATCAACGGCCGCTGGGCACTGGTCTGCGGCGCCAGCAAGGGATTGGGCCTGGGTTGCGCGCGTGCGCTGGTGCGCGAGGGCGTGAACGTGGTGATCGTGGCCCGTGGTGACGCTGCGCTGCAGGCCGCCGCTGAAGAACTGCGTGCCGTGCCCGCCGCTGCCGAGGTGCGCGCGGTTGCCGCCGATGTCACCACCGAGGCCGGCCGTGCTGCGGCACTGGCCGCATGCCCGCAGGTGGACATCCTGGTCAACAACGCCGGTGGTCCGCCGCCCGGTGATTTCCGCAGTTTCGAGCGCGACGACTGGATTGCCGCGCTGGACGCCAACATGCTGGCGCCGATCGCGCTGATCCGCGCCACCGTCGACGCGATGATCGAGCGCGGCTTCGGCCGCATCGTCAACATCACCTCGTCGGCGGTGAAGGCCCCGATCGACATCCTGGCGCTGTCCAACGGCGCGCGCAGCGGCCTGACCGGTTTCGTCGCCGGCCTGTCGCGCCGCACCGTGGCCCACAACGTCACCATCAACAACCTGCTGCCCGGCCAGTTCGACACCGACCGCCTGCGCGCCAACTTCGCCCACAGTGCGGGCAAGGACGGCGATGCTGGCGAAGTGGCCGAGCGCCGCCGCCAGCAGATTCCCGCCGGCCGCTTCGGCACGCCGGACGAGTTCGGCGCCGCCTGCGCCTTCCTGTGCAGTGCGCAGGCCGGTTACCTCACCGGGCAGAACCTGCTGATCGACGGCGGCGCCTACCCCGGTACGTTCTAAGAGACTTTCGCAATGCCGTCCCACTTCGATGCCCGCCACGTCCGCCGCGCGTTCGCGCGTGCCGCCAGCAGCTACGACGCCGCCGCCGCCCTGCAGCGCGAGGTGCAGTCGCGACTGATCGAATCGCTGGACTACCTGGAGGCACGCAAGCCCGAGGTGGTGCTGGACATCGGCGCGGGTACCGGCCATGCCAGTGCGTTGATGAAGAAGCGCTGGCCGAAGGCGCAGGTGATCGCGCTGGATGTGGCGCTGCCGATGCTGGACCAGGCCAAGCGCCAGGCCGGGTGGTGGAAGCCGTTCCAGCGCCTGTGCGGCGATGCCGCCGCGCTGCCGCTGGCCGACAACAGCGTGGATGTGATCTTCAGCAACCTGTGCCTGCAGTGGGTGGACGACCTGCCGGCGGTGTTTGCCGGATTCCGTCGCGTGCTCAAGCCCGGTGGCCTGCTGCTGTGCTCGACCTTCGGCCCGGAAACCCTGGTGGAACTCAACGAAGCGTTCGCCGCCGCCGATGATCGTCCGCACGTGAGCCGCTTCGCGCAGATCGCCCAGTTCGGCGACGCGCTGATGATGGCCGGCTTCCGCGACCCGGTGCTGGACCGCGATCTGTTCACCCTGACCTACGACGACCTGCCCTCGCTGATGCGCGAGCTGCGCGCGATGGGTGCGACCAACGCGCGGGTGGACCGCCGCCATACGCTGACCGGGCGTGGTCGTTTCGCCGCTGCCGCCGCCGCATACGAGCCGATGCGCCGTGCCGACGGCAAGCTACCCAGCAGCTGGGAAGTGATCTACGCCCACGCCTGGGCACCGGATCCGGGCGCGCCGATCCGCGAAGGCGGGCATGACGTCGCCTCGGTGCCGGTGTCGGCGATTCCGATCCGCCGCAAGCAGACCTGATCGTCTGGTAGTGCCGGCCGCTGGCCGGCAACCTCACGATTCCATGGTGGGCATCTGCCGGCCAGCGGCCGGCACTACCCAATGCGACGCCATACGCGAATCGCTCTGGTAGGCGCCGGCCGTCACTCTGGTAGGTGCCGGCCTTGGTCGGCACAATGCCGGCAGCATCGCGATCTGACAGGTTGTACCGACCAAGGTCGGCACCCACCAAATTCGAGCGGTGTCGGCGATTCCAATCCGCCGCAAGCAGACCTGATCGTCTGGTAGTGCCGGCCGCTGGCCGGCAACCTCACGATTCCATGATGGCCATCTGCCGGCCAGCGGCCGGCACTACCCAATGCGACGCCGTGCGCAACGCAGGCTTCCGCCCTCAGGTATTGGCCGGCGAACTCAACGGCGGGCGCACCAGGTCGCGGTGGAAGAAATAGATTTCCTGCACCAGGAAGCGCCAGCTGGTATGGAAGCTGCGGAAGCGCGTGCTGGGCGTGGACGAGGCCAGCGCATCGATGCCGAGCGCCTTGCTCAGGCGCAGCGCGCGCGCCATGTGCAGCGGATCGCTGACGACGATCACCCGGTGCAGGCCGCGCTGGTCCATCAGCCGCTTGGCTTCAACCAGGTTCTGCACGGTATTGCGCGAAGCGGTTTCGATCAGGATCGCATCGTCCGGCACGCCATGCTTCAGCGCGTAGCGCCGCGCCACCTGCGACTCGGAGAAGCGCGCACCGGTGCCGCCATAGCCACCGGTGAAGATCAGCAGCGGCGCATAGCGTGCTTCATACAGATCCAGCCCGTGGCGGATGCGTTCTTCGAACACCGGTGACGGCTTGGCGTCATAGGCGGCCGCACCCAGCACGATGATGGCGTCGGCCTTGGCGGCCTGGTCGCGTTCACCCACCCAGACGATCCAGGCGGTCACGCCCAGCAGCCAGATCACCAGCAGCACGAACAGCCGCCACAACCAGCCCAGCAGGCCGGTGCGTTCGCGGTGCCGCCCGCGGCTCACGCCGCCCCCCAGCGCAGCGCTGGCAGGTCGACGTTGCCGCCGGACAACACCAGGCCCACGCGCAGGCCGGCGAAGCGCTGCGGCTGCGCCAGCACCGCAGCCAGCACGGTGGCCGAAGAGGGCTCCACCACCTGCTTGAGCACGTCCCACAGCAGGCGCATCGCCGCCAGCGTCGCGGCGTCATCGACCACGATCGCCTCGGCACCGGCGGCGCGCAGCAACTCGAAATTGGGCGCGCCGATCAGAGTACGCAGGCCATCGCAGATGGTGTCCGGGGTGAACGCACCCTGGCGCTCGCCGATGGCCAGCGAGCGCGCGGTGTCATCGGCGCCGGCCGGCTCGGCCAGGATCAGCCGGGTCTGCGGACTGGCATGCTGCAGGGCCAGCGCGGTACCGCTGGCCAGGCCACCGCCGCCCACCGGCACCACCAGCGCGTCGAACGGGCCGTCGCTGTGCAGCAGTTCCAGGGCCGCGGTGCCCTGCCCGGCCATCACCGCCGGGTTCGTATAGGGATGCACCAGGGTTGCGCCGGTATCGGCCTGCACCCTGGCGCAGGTGGCCTCGCGGTCGGCGATGGTCGGCGGGCAGCGCCAGAGCGTGGCGCCGTGGCGGGCGATGTTGGCCAGCTTGGCGGCCACCGCCCCCTCCGGCACCACCACATGGCAGGGGATGCCCCGGGTGCGTGCGGCCAGGGCCAGCGCGGCGCCGTGGTTGCCGGAGGAATGGGTCACCACGCCAGCACTGGCGCGATCGGCATCCAGCGACCACACCGCATTGCAGGCACCACGGAACTTGAATGCGCCACCACGCTGCAGGTGCTCGGCCTTGAAGGCCAACTGCGCGCCGGTCATTGCATCGAGGGTGCGCGAGCGCAGCACCGGGGTCACGCTGGCATGCGGGGCAATCCTCGCAGCAGCAAGCAGGACATCATCGGCGCGGGGCAACAGTGAATCGCTCATGACGCAAGATTAACGTATGCCCCCGCGCTGGCGACCGGGGCACAGGTCATGCCAGCATGCAGGCCTACGCCTCCATTCATCCTGGCCAGCCGAATTAAGGGCCGATTCAATGCCCGCGCACGAAGCTGGCTGCACATCCGTCCTCTGGGGGGACCCACCATGAAAATGCGCCTGTTGCTTGCCGGTGGCCTGTTGTTGGGCCTGACTGGCTGCACCACCTACGATTATGTAGGCGGTGGCCGCGGTGGCGGCTACTACCACGGCGCGCCGTCGGTGGAGTACCGCTACCCGGCCGGCTATCCCTACAACTACGGCTACCCGTACTACGGTGGCTATGGCGGCTACTACGGCGGCTATGGCAACCCGTACTACTCGCGCCCGATCTACCGCCCGCCGCACAACCACCGCCCGCCGCCGCGTCCGCCCGGCAACGGTGGCGAGAACCGTCCGCCGCCGCCGCCGCGGCCGTCGTACAACGGCGGTTCCCCGTGGCGGAACATGGATTCGATGCGCCGCCCGCCGCAATCGAACATGCAGCCGCCGGCGCCCGCGCCGCAGGCCCGCCCGTCCCCGGCACCGAGTGCGCCGAGGATGAACGGTTCCCCCTGGCGCAACATGGATCGTGCGACGCAGCGCACAGTTGAGCGCTGAACCGTCTTGCATTTCACACGGTCCAAGCCGCAATCTACGCGGACAGTGACGGCCCGCGTCACAAAGTGACAAAAACGACACGGGCCGCCGCAAAAAGCTCTACGTCGATATCCGACAGGAACATCTGGATCCCCCCTGTTCCGGCCCTGTCGGATGTCGGCACCTCTGAAGGCAGACGGCCCCGCAATGCGGGGCCGTTTGTTTTGCCGGGCCGCCAACCGGCGAGAGACCCAGCGTCAGTAGATCCACGCCATGCGTGGACAGGGCCTTTCCCGGCACCCCAAAAAAACAGGGCCGGACAGTCCCCGACTGCCGGCCCTCTGCTCCCCCACCGTGCGCCTGTACCGGCCCCTGTTCCAATTCCGGTCACGGGCGCCTACGGCGCCAGCCACGGTGGGTGCTATTGGGTTATCTGCAAAAATCCTGCCAACTTTAGGGCTGATTTCGGCGCCGGCCGACCGGTGCCGACGTCCCGGACCCGAATGGCGCTAAAATCGCCACCCCGGCGCCGCCCCCCGGCCGCGCCCGCCCCCAGCTGAACAGCCCCCATGAATCCGTCCTTCCATCGTTACGACGTCATCGTCATCGGCGGTGGCCACGCTGGCACCGAAGCCGCGCTGGCCGCGGCCCGCACCGGCGTGCGCACCCTGCTGCTGACCCACAACATCGAAACGGTGGGCGCGATGAGCTGCAACCCGGCCATCGGCGGCATCGGCAAGGGCCACCTGGTCAAGGAAATCGACGCCCTGGGCGGTGCGATGGCGCATGCCGCCGACCGCGCCGGCATCCAGTGGCGCACGTTGAACGCCTCCAAGGGCCCGGCCGTGCGTGCCACCCGTTGCCAAGCCGATCGCAACCTGTACCGCATGGCGATCCGCGCCATCGTCGAAGGCCAGGCCAACCTGACCGTGTTCCAAGCCGCAGTGGACGATCTGGTCATCGAAGGCGACGCCGTGCGCGGCGTCATCACCCAGACCGGCCTGCGTTTCGACGCCGGGGCCGTGGTGCTGACGGCCGGTACCTTCCTCGCCGGCAAGATCCACGTGGGCCCCACCCAGTACGCCGCCGGCCGCATGGGCGACCCGCCGGCCACCACGCTGGCCGCGCGCATGCGCGAGCGCCCGTTCCAGGTGGACCGCCTGAAGACCGGCACGCCGCCGCGCATCGATGGCCGCTCGCTGGACTACAGCGTGATGGACGAACAGCCCGGTGATTCGCCGCGCCCGGTGATGTCCTTCCTCGGCTCGGTGGACGAGCATCCGCAGCAGGTCAGCTGCTGGATCACCCACACCACCGAACAGACCCACCAGATCATCCGCGAGGCGCTGCATCGCTCGCCGCTGTACAGCGGCCAGATCGAAGGCATCGGCCCGCGCTACTGCCCGTCCATCGAGGACAAGGTGGTGCGCTTCGCCGAGAAGGCCAGCCACCAGATCTTCGTCGAACCCGAAGGCCTGGGCATCGTCGAGATCTATCCCAACGGCATCTCCACCTCGCTGCCGTTCGACGTGCAGCTGGAGATGGTGCGCAGCATCCGTGGTTTCGAGAACGCGCACATCACCCGCCCCGGCTACGCGATCGAGTACGACTTCTTCGATCCGCGCGGGCTGAAGGCCTCGCTGGAGACCAAGCTGGTCAACGGCCTGTTCTTCGCCGGCCAGATCAACGGCACCACCGGCTATGAAGAAGCGGCCGCGCAGGGCCTGCTGGCCGGCCTCAACGCCGCACGCCAGGTACGTGGACTGGATGGCTGGTGCCCGCGCCGCGACGAGGCGTACCTGGGCGTGCTGGTGGATGACCTGATCACCCACGGCACCAACGAGCCCTACCGCATGTTCACCAGCCGCGCCGAATACCGCCTGCAGCTGCGCGAGGACAATGCCGACCAGCGCCTGACCCCCGCCGGCCGCGAAATGGGCCTGGTGGATGACCATCGCTGGAGCGCGTTCGAGACCAAACAGGCCGCCGTCGCCGCCGAGCGCGCGCGCCTGGGCGCACTGTGGGCGACCCCGGCCAATGCACTGGGCCGCGAGGTACAGGACACGCTAGGCGTGGCGGTCAGCCGCGAAACCAATGTGCTGGACCTGATCAAGCGCCCCGAGCTGGATTACGCGCAGCTGATGCAGGTGCCATCGCTGGGCCCGGCCGTGGCCGACGCCAAGGTGGCCGAGCAGGTGGAGATCGGCGTGAAGTACGCCGGCTACCTGGATCGCCAGCGCGAGGAGATCGAGCGGCAGCAGCGGCACGAAGCCACGCCGATCGCTGAAGCCTTCGATTATGCGACGGTACGCGGGCTGTCGGCCGAAGCGCTGCAGAAGCTGGAGCGCGTGCGCCCGCAGACCATCGGCCAGGCGCAGCGCATCCCGGGCATGACCCCGGCAGCGATCTCGCTGCTGCTGGTGCATCTGGAGCGGGCGCGCCGCGGCCGCGTGGCATAAGCGGTCGCACCTGCTTCTGGTGGGTGCCGACCTGGGTCGGCACATGAGTCTGCCCTGGTGGGTGCCGACCCTGGTCGGCACGAATCATCAGATCGCGATGCTGCATGCATTTGTGCCGACCAAGGTCGGCACCTACCGGAGCGGAAGACACACCCACATTGGCGGGCGCGTTACCGCGCGTCGGCGCCACCACCCAGCACCTTGAACAACTTCACCCGGTTGCCCGCTTCCTGCTGCTGCAGGGCGATCAGGTCCTGCTGCGCGGCATACAGGCTGCGCTGCGCATCCAACGACTGCAGGTAGCCATCCAGTCCGGTGCGGTAGCGCGCATCGGCCAAGGTGTAGCTGCGCTGGCTGTCAGCCACCAACGCGCGTTGCGCGTCCAGCTGCGCGGTCAGGTGATCGCGCGTGGCCAGCGCATCGGCCACCTCACTGAAGACCTGCTGGATCGCCTTCTCGTACTGCGCGATGCCGATGTCCTTGCCGATCTTCGAGGCATCCAGCGAGGCCTTCAGTGCACCGGCATGGAAAATCGGCGCGGTGATGCTGGGCGCGAACGACCAGCCACGGGTGCCGGCCGAGAACAGCGTCGACAACGCGGTGGAACTGTGGCCGTAGTTGGCGGTCAACGCCAGCGTCGGGAAGAATGCGGCGCGCGCGGCACCGATATCGGCGTTGGCCGCCTGCAATGCATGCTCGGCGGACAGCACGTCCGGGCGCTGCAGCAACACGCTGGACGGCAGGTTGGCGGGCAGCGGCGCCAATGCGACGCTGCCACCCAGCGCCTGCGCGGTTGGCAGCAGGGCCGGATCCAGCGGTGCCCCCACCAACAGCTGCAATGCATCGCGATCCTGCGCCTGCTGGGCCTGCAGCTTCGCCAGCGCACCGCGCGCGGCTTCCACGCTGGTCTGCACCTGCGACAGGTCCAGGCCCGAGGCCAGCCCCTGTGCATGGCGGGCCTCGGTGCGCTGAAGGGTCTGCTGCTGGCTGTCCAGCGTTTGCTGCGTGAATGCCAGCGACTGCTCGTCGGCCGCCAGCGCCAGCCACGCCGTCGCCACTTCAGCCACCAGGCTGGTGCGCGCAGCGCGCTGGTTCTCGGCGCTGGCCAGCCAGTTCTGCAGCGCCTCGTTCTTCAAGCTGCGGATACGCCCGAACAGGTCCAGCTCCCAGCTGCTGATGCCCACCTGCACGGCATCGGATTCGGTCACCTGGGTTACGCCGGTCTCGCTGTTGGCATCGCTCACCCGCGAACGGGTGACACTGCCGCTGGCATCCACCGACGGCAGCAGTGCCGCGCGCTGGATGCGGTACTGCGCGCGCTCCTTCTCCACCTGCAGCACCGCCACGCGCAGGTCGCGGTTGTTCTGCAGCGCCAGCGCGATGACCTGCTGCAGGCGCGGTTCCAGGAACACGTCGCGCCAGGCCGGCATCGCCAGTGCCGGTTCGGCCGCGCCGATGGCGGCATTGCCGAACTGTGCCGGCACCGGCGCCTCGGGTCGCTGGTAGTGCGGGGCCATGCTCACGCAGCCGCCCAGCACGGCGGTCATCGTTGCGGCCGCCAGGGCGCGCAGCAGCATCGGCTTCATGGACTTGTCTCCGGGACAGTGGCGTCGGCCGGCGCGCGGCCCGGGAACAGGCGGCGCACCAGCAGGTAGAACAACGGCACGAAGAACATGCCCAGCACCATCGAGGCCACCGTACCACCGGCCACGCCGGTACCCAGCGAACGGCGCGCGGCCGAACCGGCCCCGGTGGCGAACACCAGCGGCAACACGCCCATCAGGAACGCCAGCGAAGTCATCACGATCGGCCGCAGCCGCAGGTAGACCGCCTGCAGGATTGCGTCGCGGGTGTCCCTGCCCTGCTGTTCGAGGATGCGCGCGAACTCGACGATCAGGATGCCGTTCTTCGCTGCCAGACCAATCGTGGTCAGCAGGCCGACCTGGAAGTACACGTCGTTGTTGAGGCCACGCAGGTTCATCATCAGCACCGCACCGAACACACCCACCGGCACCGCCAGCATCACCGCGAACGGCACCGCCCAGCTTTCATACAGCGCGGCCAGGCACAGGAACACGAACAGCAGCGAGATGGCGTACAGCATTGGCGCCTGGTTGCCCGACAACTGTTCCTGGTAGGCCATGTCCGACCAGGCATGGCTGAAGCCTTCCGGCAGTGTGTCGGCCAGCCGCGCGATCTCGGCCATCGCCTCGCCGGAGCTGACGCCCGGCGCCGGCTGTCCGGTGATTTCCATCGCTGATACGCCGTTGTAGCGCTGCAGTGCGGCCGGCGCACTGGTCCAATGCGTGCTGATCAGCGACGACAGCGGCACCATCTGCCCGGCCTGGTTGCGCACGCTCCAGCGCTCGATGTCCTGCGGCTGCATGCGTGCTTCGGCGGTGCCCTGGATGAACACCTTCTTGATGCGTCCCTTGTAGATGAAGTTGTTGACGAAGTCGCCGCCCAACGCCGCGTTCAAGGTGTCATTGACGTCCTGCGGGTTCACGCCCATCGCCTGCGCCTTGGCGTCGTCCACCTTCACCGCGTATACCGGCGCGTCTTCCAGGCTGGCGTAGCGCACGTTGACCAGCTTCGGGTCCTTGGCGGCTTCTTTCAGCAGCGTGTTGCGCGCGGCCACGGCGGCGGCATGGCCGGCACCGCCTTCGTCCTGCAGTTCCAGGGTGAAGCCACCCGCATCGCCGAGGCCCAGGATGGCCGGTGGCGAGGTGATGAACACCTGCGCATCGGGCACGCTGGCCATCGCCCGCGTCAAGCGTGCGGCGATGGTATCGGCGTCGTCCTTGCGGTCATCCCAGTCCTTCAGGCGGATGAAGGCCTGGCCGACGTTCTGGCCGCTGCCGGTAACACTGAAGCCGGCGGTGGCCTGGATCGAGAGCACGCCGTCGTCCTTCACCGCGACGGCACTCAGACGATCCATCACCGCCCGCGTCTGCTCCAGCGTGGAACCGGCCGGCAGCTTCACCAGCGCGTTGAGCATGCCCTGGTCTTCATCGGGCAGGAACGCGCCCGGCAGGTGCCACAGCAACAGGCCGGTGGCCACGCTCAGCACCAGGTAGAACAGCACGCCCAGCGAGCGGCGGCCGAGGAAACGATCCACGCGGTGACGCAGGCCGTTGGAGGTACGCTCGAAGCGGTGGTTGAACCAGATGAAGAACTTGCCCAGCAGGCTCGGCTCGCCACCGTGGTCGCCATGCGGATGGCCGCCCTTGGGAATCTGGTGCAGGATGCTGCCACACAGTGCCGGGGTGATGGTCATCGCCACCAGCACCGACAGGATCATCGCGGCGGCGATCGTCACCGAGAACTGGCGATAGATCACCCCGGTTACACCGCTGAAGAACGCCATCGGCAGGAACACCGCGGTCAGCACCAGCACGATGCCGACCAGCGCGCCGGTGATCTGGCCCATCGCCTTCAGCGTGGCCGGCTTCGGCGCCAGCCCTTCGAAGGTCATCACCCGCTCTACGTTCTCCACCACCACGATGGCATCGTCCACCAGCAGGCCGATGGCCAGCACCAGTGCGAACATGGTCAGGGTGTTGATCGAATACCCGAATGCAGCCAGCACGCCGAACGTGCCCAGCAGCACCACCGGCACCGCGATGGTCGGGATCAGCGTGGCGCGCCAGTTCTGCAGGAACAGGTACATCACCAGCACCACCAGGATGATCGCTTCGATCAGGGTGATCACTACTTCCTTCAGCGAAATGGTCACGAATGGCGTGGTGGTGAAGGCCACGTGGGCGGTGTAGCCATGCGGCCAGTACTTCTGCAGCTGCTGAAGCCGTGCATCGATGGCCTTGGAGACGGCGATCGCGTTGGCACCGGCATTGAGTTCAATGCCCAGCGACGCCGACGGCTTGCCATTGAAGGTGCTGATGCTGTCGTAGCTTTCCGGCCCGAGGCCGATCTTCGCCACGTCGCCCAGACGCACCACGCTGCCGTTGGCATCGGCCTTG
Organism: Stenotrophomonas sp. YJH_SMC_120; assembly: GCF_059368675.1. Taxonomy (NCBI): domain Bacteria; kingdom Pseudomonadati; phylum Pseudomonadota; class Gammaproteobacteria; order Lysobacterales; family Lysobacteraceae; genus Stenotrophomonas; species Stenotrophomonas sp. YJH_SMC_120. Next base: position 183,249 of record NZ_JCAFRY010000003.1, on the reverse strand, counting down.
AGCACCACCTGCGCGAACTGCTCGGGCGTGTGCAGGCGGCTGCGCGCGGTTACCGTGGCGTCGAGCTGCTGGCCCTTCAGCGCCGGCTGGCCACCCAGCTCACCGGCGGAGACATCGGTGTTCTGTGCCTGCAGTGCGGTCTCGATGTCCGACGGCATCAGCGCGTACTGGCGCATCTTCTCCGGATCCAGCCAGATGCGCATGGCGTATTCCTGGCCGATCGGCTGGATGTTGCCGACACCGCTGACGCGGCTGATCTGGTCATCGATGCGCGCTTCCATGAAGTTGGCGACATCGAAGTTGTCCATGCTGCCGTCTTCGCTGGTGAACGACAGCACCTCGAAGATCGAACCACTGGACTTGGTGATGGTCAGGCCGTTCTGCTGCACCGCCTGCGGCAGCGTGGCCATGGCGGCCTGCAGCTGGTTCTGCACCTGCACCTGCGCGGTATCCGGATTGGTACCGGTGGCGAACACCAGGTTGACCTGCGCCGAGCCGTCGGAGGCACTGGTCGAGGTCATGTACATCAGGTGATCGAGGCTTTGCTGGGACTGCTCGATGACCTGGGTGACCGCGTTTTCCACGGTCTGGGACGAGGCGCCGGTGTAGGTGGCGCGGATGGTGATGGTGGGCGGGGCGATCTGCGGGTAGCGGTCCACCGGCAGGATCAGGATCGCGAGCAGGCCGAGCAGGCTGACCGCGATGGCGATCACCCAGGCGAAGATCGGCCGGTCGATGAAGAAACGAACCATGTGGGCCAGGCCTCAGTGCGACTTTTCGTCGGTGTTGCCGTTCGGATCGACCGCCGGCATCGCCGCCAACTGCGCCGTCGTGGCCGCCACCGCTTTCACCTGCTGGCCGAGCGATACCGCGCTGCCGTTGCTGACGATCACCCGTTCGCCAGCCTTGAGGCCGCTGGTGATCTGCCACTGGTTACCGACCACCTGGCCGGTGCTGACGCGGCGCTCGACCACATGATCCTTGGCGTCGAGCAGGCGCAGCAGCGGTTCGCCGCGTTCGTTGCGCACCACCGCCTTCTGCGGCACCAGCAGGGCACGCGCGTCGGTGGCCATCGGCAGCACCGCCTTCAGGTACATGCCCGGCAACAGCAGGCCGTCCGGGTTCGGAATGACCGCGCGCAGCTTCACGTTGCCGGTGCCCGGATCCACTGCGCTGCCGACGAACTCCAAGGTGCCTTCATGCGCGTAGGTGCTGCCGTCCTCCAGCAGCACCTTTACCTGTGCCTTGCCATCGATGGCCTTCACCAGGCCCGCATCGAGCTGCTTGCGCAGCGCCAGCATCTGCGTGCTGGACTGGGTGACATCCAGGTACACCGGGTCCAGCCGCTGGATGGTGGCCAGTGCCGTATCCTGGCCGGCCGCGACCAGCGCGCCGGCGGTGACGCTGGAGGTGCCGATGCGGCCGTCGATGGGGGCGGTCACCCGGGTGTAGTCGAGGTTGATGCGGGCAGCCTGCAATGCAGCGCGCGCGGCAATCACGTTGGCCTGCGCCTGCTTCAATGCCGAGGTGGCATCGTCGGCGTCCTGCTTGCTGGCTGCATCCATGCTCACCAGCGCGCGGGTACGCTCGGCCTTCGGCTGTGCCGACAACACGGTAGCCTCGGCCTGCGCCAGCTGCCCGCGCGCGGTATCGAAGGCCGCCTGGTACGGTGCCGGGTCGACCTGGTACAGCAGCTGCCCTGCCTTGACCTGCTGGCCTTCGGTGAACAACCGCTGGCGGATCAGGCCGCCGACCTGCGGCCGCACCTCGGAGATCTCGAACGGCACGGCACGGCCGGGCAAGGTCTGCTGGAGTGCCAGCGGCTGCGCGCGGGCGATGATGACGCCCACTTCGGGCATGGCCGGGGCATCGGTCCTGCCCGCCGAACAGGCCGCCAGGGCCAGCAGCAGGGGCAACAGCAGGGGACGCGGGGAACGGGACAGCGGGCGCAGGAGGGACATGGGGGGCGTGGGGGCCTTGCGTTGACCCGTGCACGCTGCCGTGAAACTGTGAAGAGAATATGGAGATTGTGCGACGGGCTCAGCTGGCGCTTGCTTTCGGCGCCGCATGCGCCGCTAATGGCCTTCGCGATGGCGAAGTTCCAACTCAAATTCGGCCTGACCGCGAAGACCTTCCTCGCGATCTTCACCGCCTGCCTGCTGGTGCTGGCAGTGAACGGTGTTGCCAGCCGCGTGGCCTTCCAGACCGGCTTCCTGGACTACCTCAACGACCAGGGCGACCTGCGCATGCAGCGGCTGATGCCACACCTGCAGCGCGAGTACCGCGAGCACGGTGGCTGGGAGCATCTGCACGGTGATGGCGACCGCTGGGCGCGGCTGCTGCGCCCGGACCTGGCCCATGGGCACGAAGGACCGGTGCCGTCGCTGTCCGACCAGACCGGCGTGCCGTCGCGCCTGGGCCTGTTCGACGCGCAGCACCGTTTCGTGGCCGGCAACCCCGACGCCACCAGCGATGACGAGCCGCATGCGGTGCAGGTGGACGGGCAGACCGTCGGTTGGCTGGGCATGGTGCCGTTCCAGACCGTCATCGCCACCAACGACCTGAATTTCTACAACACCCAGGTGCGCGCCTGGTGGGTGATCGGCATCGCGCTACTGCTGGTGACGGTACTGCTGGCCTGGCTGGTATCGCGTGCGCTGCGCCAGCGCCTTGCCAAGCTGGCCGCTGCCACCCACCGGTTAGCCGCCGGTGACTACGCCACCCGCATCGAGCGCACCAGTGACGATGAGCTGGACGCGCTGGTCAACGACTTCAACCGGATGGCGCAGGCGCTGGACGATACCGAACGCAACCGCCGCGCCTTCATTGCCGACATCTCGCATGAGCTGCGCACGCCATTGGCCGTGGTGCGCGCCGAGCTGGAGGCGATCGAAGATGGCATCCGTCCGCTGGACCGGGCCAACCTGGTGGGCCTGCAGGGCGAGATCCGCCAGCTGGGCAAGCTGATCGACGACCTGCACGACCTGTCGATGACCCAGTCCGGCGGCCTGGCGTACCGCTTCGCGCCACTGGACCTGGTGGCGCTGCTGCGCAGCGAACTCAATGGCATGCGCGTGCGCTTCGCCAATGCAGGCCTGGCGTTGGAAGAAGACCTGCCCGCCACGCCGTTGCAGGTGTCCGGTGACGAACGGCGCCTGCAGCAGGTGCTGGCCAACCTGCTGGAAAACGCACTGCGCTACACCCATGCCGGTGGCCGCGTACGCGTGCAGGCAGCGCGCGTGCCTGCCGGCGTGCAGCTGGTCGTGGAAGACACCGCGCCGGGCGTTCCGCCCGACAAGTGTGCACTGCTGTTCGAACGCTTCTACCGCGTGGAAAGTTCGCGCAACCGCGCCAGTGGCGGCAGCGGGCTGGGCCTGGCCATCAGCCACAACATCATCCTCGCCCACCACGGCGTCATCCACGCCGCGCCCTCGCCGCTGGGCGGGCTGCGCGTGGTCATCAGCCTGCCGGAGCCTGCATGAGCACGTCGCCCGCCACGTCCACGAAGATCCTGATCGTCGAGGACGAGCCGCGCCTGGCCTCGGTACTGCGCGACTACCTGGCCGCCGCCGGCATGGCCAGCGAGTGGGTGGACGACGGTGGCCAGGTGATCGACGCATTCGCGCGCTACCAGCCCGACCTGGTGCTGCTGGACCTGATGCTGCCGCAGCGCGACGGTGTGGACCTGTGCCGCGAACTGCGTGCCAGCAGCGATGTACCGGTCATCATGGTCACCGCACGGGTGGAAGAGATCGACCGCCTGCTGGGCCTGGAGATCGGCGCCGACGACTACATCTGCAAGCCGTTCAGTCCGCGCGAAGTGGTCGCGCGGGTAATGGCGGTGCTGCGCCGCTATCGCCCGGACCCGGGTGCGCGCGCCAACGGTGGCCTGCACATCGACGAGCCGGCCGCACGCGCCACCTGGAACGGCAAGGGCCTGGACCTGACGCCGGTGGAGTACCGCCTGCTGCGCACGCTGCTGGCCACCCCGGGCCGGATCTGGGCGCGCGATGAACTGCTCGACCGGCTGTACCTGGACCATCGCGTGGTGGTCGACCGCACCGTCGACAGCCATGTGCGCAACCTGCGCCGCAAGCTGGCCGACGCCGGCATGGAAGGCGAGCCGATCCGTTCGGTGTACGGCATGGGCTACAGCTACGAACCCTAGCCGGTAGTGCCGGCCGCTGGCCGGCAACCGCGCGGTACGCCTGGATTTCCGTGGTTGCCGGCCAGCGGCCGGCACTACCGGTGCGCACCTGCGTTACAGTCGAGCACGCTCGACATTACGAACACAACTGCATGGACGACATCCACCCGATCGCGCCGGACAAGCGCGCCGCCATCCTTTCCACCCTGGCTGACATCGAACAGCGCTACGACGTACGCGTGCTGCTGGCGTGCGAGTCGGGCAGCCGCGGCTGGGGCTTTTCCTCGCCCGACAGCGACTACGACGCGCGCTTCATCTACGTGCATCGCCAGCCTTGGTATCTCAGCGTCAACGAGAGCACCGGTCCCGGCGAAGCGCAGCGCGATGTGATCGAACTGCCGATCGACGATGAGCTCGACGTGAGCGGCTGGGACCTGCGCAAGGCACTGCGACTGGTTTCAGAATCCAATCCGACACTGATCGAGTGGCTGCGCTCGCCGATCGTCTACCAGCAGGATCAGGCGGCGGTGTCACAGTTGTGGGAAGCAGCGAAAGCGTTCCATTCACCGCTGGGCACCTGGTGGCACTACTTCAACATGGCGCGCTCGAACCATCGCGGCTACCTGCGTGGCGAAACGGTGCGCACCAAGAAGTACCTGTACGTGCTGCGCCCACTGCTGGCCTGCCAGTGGATAGAGCACGAACAGACACCCCCGCCGATGGCCTTCGAGGATCTGCTGGACCGGCTGCTGCCAGACGGTGCGGTGCGTGAAGTCATCGATGCCCTGCTGGCGGTCAAGCGGGCCAGCGCCGAGGTCGCCGCCGGGCCGCGCATTGCGGCGATCAGCGACTACATCGATCGTGAACTGGCCATCCGGACTGCGCAGGCGCCACAGCTGCCCGCCGGACGAGGTGATGCTGCGTGGCTGGATGAGCTGTTCCGGCAGATGCTGGCCGAGCACGCGCCTGAATGAAGAGCCGCACCTGCCTCTGGTAGTGCCGGCCGCTGGCCGGCAACCGCGCGGCACGCCTGGATTTCCGTGGTTGCCGGCCAGCGGCCGGCACTACCCGCGGCAGGCACGCGGCGTGCGGACCACGCGGGTATCATCGTCGCGAACGCCCTGATTTCCGGAGACCCCGATGAACCCGCTGCGCCCCTTCCGCGACAAGATGCCCGTCCTCGGCGAGCGCGTGTACATCGACCCGTCGTGCACGATCATCGGCGACGTGGAACTGGGCGACGACGTGTCGGTGTGGCCGGGCACGGTCATCCGCGGTGACGTCAATTACGTACGCATCGGTGCACGCACCAACGTGCAGGACGGCACCATCATCCACGTCAGCCACCACAGCCCGTACAACAAGGCCGGCTACCCGACCCTGATCGGCGAAGGCGTGACCGTCGGCCACGGCTGCATCATCCACGCCTGCACGATCGGCGATTACAGCCTGATCGGCATGGGCGCCTGCATCCTCGACGGTGCCCGCGTGGAGCGCCATGGCTTCGTCGGCGCCGGTGCGGTGATCGGCCCCGGCAAGGTGGTGGGCGAAGGCGAGCTGTGGGTCGGCAACCCTGCCCGGCCGGCACGCACGCTGAGCGACAAGGAGATCGAGTCGCTGCAGTACTCGGCCGACCACTACGTGCGGCTGAAGGACGAATACCGGGGCTGAGCAGCCAACGCTGCCGCGCGGCTCTGCTAAAGTCTGGGCCCGACCAGGATCTGTCGAGACCCCCATGCCTGTGGTTGCCAGCCGGAGAGGACTCCGGCGCCCACAACGAAGGCCACCGCGCTGATGGCCGCACCGATGCTCGATACCTACCGTGAGGTGGTGACGCCAGAGGGTGTGCTGCTTCAGTTGCCGGTAGCCGGACCGCTGCCGCGGGCCATGGCCTGGCTGGTCGATCTTGGCGTGCGCATCGCGGTACTGGTGCTGATGGCGATTCCGCTGGCGGTGCTGGACGAATTCGGCTCCGGCCTCAACCTGGTGCTGATGTTCCTGGTCTACTGGGTCTACCCGATCGTGTGCGAGGCACTGTGGGGCCGCACACTGGGCAAGCGCGCGCTGGGCCTGCGCGTGCTGTCCCGCGATGGCGCGCCCGTGGGCTGGATGGCGGCGATCACCCGCAACCTGCTGCGCACGGTGGACATGCTGCCGTTCGGCTATGCACTGGGCCTGGTCAGCAGCCTGTTCGATCCGCACGGCCGCCGCCTCGGCGACCTGGTGGCCGGCACCGTGGTGGTGCACGCGCCTGTGCTGTACCTGCCGCCGCCACCTACCATCGACAGCGTGCTGGCCCCGCCGCAGCCACTGCGGCCGGAGGAACAGGCCGCGCTGATGGCCTTCGCCGAGCGCGCGCCACGGCTGTCGGCGGCTCGCCAGCAGGAGCTGGCCGGCATTGCCGAGCCCCTGACCGGTACCCACGGCCAGGTCGCCGTGCTGCGCCTGTACGCCATGGCCAACTGGCTGCTGGGGCGGCGATGAAACAGGAACAGTTCGTCGCCCGCTACCAGCAGGAATGGCAGGAGCTGGAACAGTGGCTGCTGCTGCGTGCCGGCGCCTCGCGCCGCGCGCGCCGCAAGGCCAGCGGCCTGGCACTGGACGATACCGCCGTCCCGCAGCGCTACCGGCGCCTGTGCCAGCAGCTGGCGCTGGCCCGCGAGCGCGGTTACAGCCCGCAGCTGCTCCAGCGCCTGCAGCAGCTGATGCAGCAGGGCCACAGTGTGCTGTACCGCACACGGCCGACGCGCTGGCGCGCCGCGCTGGAATTCCTCGTGGCCGACTTCCCGCTGCTCGTGCGCAGCCAGGCACGCAGCATGTGGGTGGCGCTGGCGATGTTCGCGCTGCCGGCAATCGCCTGCTTCGTGCTTGTACAGGTCTACCCGGACCTGATCCACACGTTGATGGACAACCGCCAGATCGCCGCGATGGAGCGCATGTACGACCCTGCCGCCGAACGACTGGGCCGCGACAGCGGTACCGACTGGATGATGTTCGGCCACTACATCCTCAACAACATCAGCATTGCCCTGCGCACCTTCGCCAGCGGCCTGCTGGCCGGGCTGGGTACGCTGCTGGTGCTGCTGTTCAACGGCGTCACCATCGGCGCGGTGGCCGGCCACCTGCAGCACATCGGACACGGTGGACCATTCTGGCGCTTCGTGGCCGGCCATGGCGCGTTCGAGCTGACCGCGATCGTGATCGCCGGCGGTGCCGGCCTGCAGCTGGGCATGAAGCTGCTGGCACCGGGCCGGCGCAGCCGCCTGGACGCGCTGGTCGACGGTGGCCGCATCGGTGCGCGGCTGTGCCTGGGCGTGGCGTTCATGCTGCTGGTCGCAGCCTTCATCGAAGCGTTCTGGTCGTCGATCGCGGAAGTCCCCGCATGGACCAAGTTCGGCGTCGCCGGAGTGCTCTGGGCCGGCGTGCTGCTGTGGCTATGGCGTGGCGGGCGTGGAGGCGGCCATGCGCATTGACCGTCTGGACGTAGTGCTGCGTGCACGCAGCGGCTGGGAAGCGATGGAGCTGGGCAGTGCCCTCGCCCGCCGCCATGCGCGCGCCGTGTGGGGCAGCTGGCTGCTGGCCAGTGCTCCGTTGTTCGTGATCTTCAACGCGCTGGGATGGTGGCTGGATGCCTTCGGCTGGGCCTGGCTGGCGATGTGGTGGTGCAAGCCACTGTTCGAGCGTGCGCCGCTGTATGTGCTGTCGCGCGGCATCTTCGGCGAACCGGTCAGCACACTTTCGGCCCTGCGTGCGCAGCGCCACTGGGGCAACACTGGTTCCTGGGGCTACCTGGGCTGGCGTCGCTTCAGCGTGCTGCGCAGCCTGTGCCTGCCGGTGAACCTGCTGGAAGGCAACGCACCGGGCCAGCGCGGTCCACGCCGCCGTGCGGTGGCTGCCGGCGCCGCAGGTGCGGCGACAGTGCTGACCGTGACCTGCATGGCGTTCGAAGCGGTGCTGGTATCTGGTGCCATCGGTGCAGTGTTCATGTTCATGCCACTGGACCTGATGTCCGAATCCTGGCGTGCGGCGTGGGACATGATCGGCAAGGACACGCCGGCATGGGCACGCTTCGGTTTCAATCTGGCCTGCTGGCTGGCCTCGGCGCTGATCGGCCCGTTCTTCGTCGGTGCGGGCTTTGGCCTGTACTTGAACCGGCGTACGCAGATGGAAGCCTGGGACGTCGAAATCGCCCTGCGCCGCCTGCGCGATCGCCTGCTGCCGGCGGCATCGACGCTGGCGCTGCTGCTGTGCCTGGCACTGCCGCTGGTCTCCGCCCCGGTGGATGCGCAGGACGCAGATGCCGAGCCCGGGCGCGCAATGGGCAAGCCCAACGCCAGTAACATCGCCGCCGAAGACGACGACGATGAACCGACCATCGACCCGGCCAACACGCCGGCCACCATCTTCGGTGGCACGCCGGTGGACACCGCCGGTTTCCGTCAAGCGGTTAACCGCGCCTATGAGGACCCGCTGCAGCGCCCGACCCGCGAGGTCACCCGCTGGAAGCCGATCGAGCAGGCCGAGGAAAAAAAGAAGGAAGACAAGCAGCTGCAGCGTGACACCAACAGCAAAGGTGAACGCAAAGCGCGCAGGGACGGCATCGCCTGGCTGGCACGGCTGGCCGAATGGGGCCTGTGGGGCCTGCTCGGCATCCTGCTGCTGGTGCTGCTGCTGACCGCGCGGCTGTGGCTGCCATGGCTGCGTGGCAGTGGCCGGCGCAAGGCCGACGCTGCACCGAAGGTGCTGGAGGAACAGGTGGAGTTGCCGGTGGTGCTGCCGCCGGACGTGGCCACCCAGGCTGGCCTGCTCTGGGACCAGGGCCGGCCGCGGCAGGCGCTGGCCCTGCTGTACCGCGCCAGTGTGCGCACGGTGGGCGAGCGCAGCGGTATCGCGCTTCCACCTGGTGCCACCGAAGCGCAATGCCTGCGCGCGTCGCGGCGCATGCCTGATGCCACCGATCGTGACCTGTTCGCGCGCATCGTGCGCATGTGGCAGTACGCCGCCTACGGTGGCCGCCTGCCCAGCCGCGCCGATTTCGATGCATTGGCCGATACCCTGCGCCAGCAGTACGGGTGGCAGGCATGAGTCCGCGCCTGTTCTGGTCGCTGCTGCTCGGTGCATTGGTGCTGTTCGGTGTACCGCTGACCATCCTCTACCTGCGCACGCACGAACGGGTGACCGAGACGATCCGGCTGCCGCCACAGGGCGAAGCCGCCTACAACCCGCTGTACGTACTCGGCCAGGCCCTGCGCGCCGATGGCATTGACGTGCACTCGCGGCCACGGCTGGAACTGCAGCAGATGGCACTGGGGCCGAACGATACGGTGGTGCTGCTGCAGGACAGCAGCGAACTGCCGCCGCCCGTTGCCAGCGCGCTGCTGGACTGGGTCGAAGGTGGCGGCCACCTGCTGGTACGTACACCGCCGCCGGCCGAGGACGATGCCGGCAGCACGCAGGGCCCCTTGCTGGACCGGCTGGGCGTGGACAGCCTGTTCCAGCGCAGCGACTGCCAGCCGTTCCATGTCGACGACGATCCTCGCCACGTCGAATTCTGCGGTGGCCGTCGCTTCACCCTGGGTTTTGCCGCCAGTGCGCAGGCCGAACGTCGCTGGGGCACGGATCGCGACCTGGTGTTCGCGCGCCTGCGCCATGGCCAGGGCAAGGTGAGCGTGCTGGCCGACATGGAGTTCATGCGCAGCGAGGTGGACTCACCGGCGGCGCGCCTGGCCTCCGCAGGGGGCAAGGCCAGCGACGGCCTGCACGACGCGTCGCATCGCGACCTGACCCGCTACCTGCTCGATCCGAACTACGGCAAGGGTGCGGTCTGGCTGGTCTATGCCAGCCGCCCGCCGTCGCTGTGGTCGCGCATGTTCTATCAGGGTTGGCCGCTGTGGGCACCGTTGCTGCTGGCCCTGCTGGGTTGGCTGTGGGGCCGCTCGCAGCGCTTCGGCAGCCTGCTGCCGTCGCCGGTTCTGGAACGCCGTTCGCTGCTGGAGCACGTGCGCGCCAGTGGCGAACTGCTGCTGCGTTTCGGCCACGGCGCGCGCCTGTACGAGGCCGTACTCGCCCTGTTCCTGCACCGCCTGCGCCTGCGCGCACCGGTTGCCGCCGCACTCGATGGCGCGCCGCGCGATCAGGCCATCGCCGAGCTGCTGAAGTGGCCGCAAGGCCGCGTTGCCAGCGCGCTCACGCCCCCTCCGCCGCACGATTCCTCCGCCCTGCGCGAGCGCATCCGCTTGCTGCTCCAGATGAGATCCCTGCTATGACCGAAGTCCCCGAGCTGCCGGCGGCCGCCAACGCCCGCCTGATCGAACGCGTCGATGCCATCCGCGATGCCGTCGGCCACGCCTTCATCGGCCAGGCTGATGTGCTGGACCAGATCCTGGTGGCCCTGCTGGCCGGTGGCCACGTGCTGATCGAGGGCGTGCCCGGGCTGGGCAAGACCCTGCTGGTGCGCGCGCTGGCCCAGGCACTTGAGCTGGACTACGGTCGCGTGCAGTTCACCCCCGACCTGATGCCCAGCGACGTCAGCGGCCACGCGGTGTACGACCCGAAGACCGAGAGCTTCAAGATCCGTCGTGGCCCGGTGTTCACCAACCTGCTGCTGGCCGACGAGATCAACCGCGCACCGGCCAAGACACAGTCGGCGCTGCTGGAAGTGATGCAGGAAGGCCAGGTGACCATCGAAGGCAAGGCCTTCACCCTGGCGCCGCCGTTCATGGCGCTGGCCACGCAGAACCCGCTGGAACAGGAAGGCACCTACCCGCTGCCGGAAGCGCAGCTGGACCGCTTCCTGCTGAAGTTGCTGATCGACTACCCGCAGCTGGAGGACGAGAAGCGCATGGTGACCGCGATCACCAGCGGCCGCGCCGCCAGCGATTTCGACCTGAGCCAGGTGCCGCGCGTGCTCGGCGCCGGTGAGCTGCTGGAACTGCAGCGCGCCACGGCGGCGATCACCGTCGATGACGAAGTGATCGACTACGCGGTGCGGATTGTGGCGGCCACGAGGCAGTGGCCGGGTATCGCGGTCGGCGCTGGCCCGCGTGGCAGCATCGCGCTGGTACGTGCCTCGCGCGCGCAGGCGGTGTTGGCCGGCCGTGACTTCGTCACCCCCGACGACGTGCGCGACATCGCGCGCCCCGCGCTGCGCCATCGCATCGCGCTGGCACCGGAACTGCAGATCGAAGGCCAGGACGCCGACGACGTGCTGGGTGCACTGCTGGCCAAGGTGGAAGCACCGCGCCGATGAGGCCGGCCCCGCTGCTGCTGGCGCTGCTGCTGGCCTGGGCCGCCCTGGGTGGCCTGGTGCTGGGCGGCATGCTGCCGCGCTGGAGCTGGGCGCTGGCCGCGGTGGCGATTGCCGTGCCAGCGTTGATGGATCTGTGGCGGCAGACGCGGCGTCCATCGCCGCAGATCCAGCGTGAGCTGCCCGAAGCACTGGCACTGGGCGTGCGCCGCGAGGCCGCGCTGCGGCTGCAGGCGGACGCATCGATGACGGTGCAGGTGTTGGACCTGGTCCCCGGCGGCTGGCCGCTGGAATCGCTGCCGCAGCGCGTGCGCCTGAAGCCCGGCAGCGCCTCCACCCTGCACTACCACCTGCAGCCGCTGCAGCGTGGGCGCTTCCGCTTCGACGGCGTGCATCTGCGCATGCGCTCGCCATGGCGCCTGTGGTGGCAGCAACGCACGCTGCCTCCCGCGCTGGACGTGCGGGTCTATCCGAACTTCGTACCGCTCACCCGCTTCGCCCTGTTCAGTGCCGACCAGGCCTCGCGGCTGGTCGGTGCACACGTGAAGCGCCGCCGCGGTGAAGGCACCGACTTCCACCAGATGCGCGAGTACCGCATCGGCGACAGCCTGCGCCAGCTGGACTGGAAGGCCACCGCGCGTGCGCGCAAGCTGGTCTCGCGCGAGTACCAGGACGAGAAGAACCAGCAGCTGCTGCTGATGCTCGACAGTGGCCGCCGCATGCTGGCCAGCGAAGGCGGGCTCTCGCACTTCGATCATGCATTGAACGCCTCTCTGGTGGTGGCCTACCTGGCGCTGCGCCAGGGCGATGCTGCCGGCCTGTTCGCCACCGGTGGCGAGCGCCGCTGGGTGGCACCGCAGCGTGGCATGGGCACGGTCGAGCACCTGCTGCGTGCCAGCTACGACCTGCAGCCGCGCGCGGTGGCCACCGACTACCTGGCCGCCGCCACCGAAGTGTCGCTGCGCCAGCGCCGGCGCGCGCTGGTGATGCTGGTCAGCAACGTACGCGATGAGGACATCGAAGACCTGCTGGCGGCGGTGCGCCTGCTGCAGAAACGCCACCTGGTGTGCGTGGCCAGCCTGCGCGAGCGCGAACTGGATGCTGTCCTCGATGATGAGGTGCAGTCGCTGGAGGACGCGGCACAGGCCGGCGCCGCGGCGCTGTACCTGCAGCAGCGCGCGAAAGCGCATGAAGCGCTGCGCAGCGAGAAGGTGATGGTTCTGGACGTGACCGCCGACGCCCTGCCCGGTGCACTGGTGGAGCGCTATCTGGCGGTGAAGCGCGAAGGGTTGCTCTGATACCAGGAACGATTGCCGGCCAGCGGCCGGCACTACCCCCCCTGTAACAACCGCCACATCGCCCTGGTGGGTGCCTACCTTGGTTGGCACGAAACTCACGGCGCCGACCAGGGTCGGCATCTACCAACGGCGGTTGCCGGCCAGCGGCCGGCACTACCCCTGCAACAATCGCCGCTGCAATCGCTCCACCGCGCGCTGCAGCAACACCCGATTGCGGGCCAGCTTCATCCACTGCGGCAGGCGCGAGAACATGGATCGGTGATGGCCGCGGCTTTCGCGCAATGTCGCGCTCGCGTACTCGTGCAATGCCTGCAGATGTTCAGCGTTATAGGCCCAGAGCAGGCCTGCGCGGGTCGGTTCGACCAGGCACAGCGGCAATCCGAAGTGCGGATCGGCAGGCTCGGCATCACGCAACGGACGCACCGAGACCGAAACATCGGTACTGCGATCACATTGCGCACATCGAGCAGCGAAGGACGCCGGCGCAGGGATGCCAGCGGGAACCCGACGACGCACGTGCAGCCACTGATGCCCACAGAATCCACAAGGTTGGCGGCCCAGCATGTAGACCGCACCGACCCAGTCACCACTGTCCAGTGCAGAACTGCAGCCGGTGCAGCGGAATCGCGCGGTCCACCGGTAGGGTTTCCAGCTGGCGACCACCCAGCCGGGGGTATCGCAGCGATGGCAACGCACCGCGACGCGGTCCGCGAAGGCCTGCAGGCTGCGCCCGTCATCGAAATGCCGGCCCGGCACGGGCGTGGGACGCCCATGCCGGCCAGGCCAACGCCGCACCGTCATCAGACGTAGATCCGCGTCGGCGCCTCGTCAACGATCGCATGCGGCACGAAGCGCGCACTGTCACGGGTGATCGCGCTGTCGTCCTCGCGGATGCCAATGCCGCAGGCGTGGTCACCCACCACCCAGCTGCCGATCAGCGGATAGCCGCCTTCGAAGCGGGTGAGCGGATGGGCGCGCTGGATGATCGCCGGGCCATCGTAGGGACCGTCGCTGCGCTGGGTGCTGCCATCGGCCAGATGCATCTCGATGTTCGCGCCTTCGCGCGAGAACAGCGGCTTGCGCACCCAGCCCGACGCCAGCGTGCTGCCGTCATCGAAATGCGCTTCCAGCAGGTTCGGATGGCCCACGTTACGCTGCCACAGCAGCGGCAGGATGCCCTTGTTGCTCAACACCGCCTTCCACGCCGGCTCCAGCAGCTGCACGCCCGAACCGGGCAGCGCGCGACCGAATTCCTCGGCCATCAGGTCTTCCAGCGGGTACAGCTTGAACAGCGTGCCGATCACCGAATCGTCCAGCGCGGTGAAGCGGCCGTCCTCGGACAGGCCAATGTCCTCGATGGCGATGGCCTGGCCATGCAGGCCGGCCTGCGATGCACAGTCGCGCAGATAGTCGACGGTGCCGCGGTCTTCTTCGGAGCTGCCCACGGCACTGAAATACAGCGGCGGCGGCAGCTGCGTGGCCAGTTCGCCGAAACGCTCGACCAGCGTTTCGTGGATCGCGTTGAACTGGTCGGCGTGCTGCGGCAGGCGACCGGCGTTGCGCTGGTCTTCCAGCCACTGCCATTGGAAGAAGCTGGCCTCGAACAGCGAGGTCGGCGTGTCGTAGTTCAGTTCGTACAGCTTGGCCGGACCGGTACCGTCGTAGGCCAGGTCCAGGCGACCGTACAGATGCGGCTGGCGCTGGCGCCAGCTGTCGGCGATCCAGTCGCGGTAATGCGACGGAATCGCCAGCTGGTCCATCAGCCGTTCGCTGGCGATGACATCGCCGACCAGGTCCAGCGCCATCTGGTGCAGCTCGGCGCTGGGGTCTTCGATGTCCTGCTCGATCTGGCGCAGGGTGAACGCGTAGTACGCGCTTTCGTCCCAGTACGGCTGGCCGTCGATGGTGTGGAAGCGGAAACCCGCCTCTTCCGCGCGCGCCCGCCATTGGGCACGCTCGGCAATCCGGATGCGCTGCATGGGTCGATCAGCCGCCGTAGCTGCCGCTGCTGCTGCGGCGCGCGCTGGTGTTGCCGAAGCCACCACGGCTGGCAGTGACCGCACGGTTCGGTTCGCTGGTGACCGGGGCCAGGCCGGCCTTGCCCGCGCCGATGCCGCTGGCGGTGTTCAGGCCACCAGTGCCACCCGGTGCCGGGCGCGCCCAACCCGCGTTCTTGTCCTGGTAGGCCGGCGCCGACGCCGGTGCCTGCGGTGCCAGGCCTCCGCGGTTACTCAGCATCTGCGACATGAAGAAGCCCATCATCATCGGGCCGATGAACGAGGTACCGGCCGAGGTGTGCTGCTGCACGCACTGCTCCGGCTTGTAATCCTTCTCGCAGGCTTCCCTGCTGGCGTACTTCGGCGCCGCATCGGCGGCCTGCTTCTGCGCTTCGGCGAAGGCATTGCGGCACGACGACGGATCGCCGGTGGCCTCGGTGCAGGCCTCGACCGACGTGTACAGGCCTTCCTGCACCTTCACCTCCGGCTCCTTCTGGCAGGCGGTGAACAGCAGCGGCGCGGCGCTCATCAGCAGCAGCGCGGTGGTGCGGGAACGTTTCATGGCCTCATGCCCTGTCGACGGATCAATGCCCCAATGATGCCAAATCCGGGCCAGCAACCGGAATCGGCAAAGTCCGAAAGATGAACGGACTTTCATTTTCGTCGGCATTGGGGTCAGAGCCCATCGCGCCGCGATGGGATCCGACCCCAGGCGACGCACCGCTCTGGTAGGTGCCAACCTTGGTTGGCACACATCCCGCGGCGCCCGGTCATGCCCGGCGCGCGCAGCCAAGTCTCCGGCAAGAAGCCCCCTTGTTGTTCAAGGGGGGCGCGCCGAAGGCGCGGGGATAAGGGGAAATGCGCGGACCACCAAGCCGCTGCAAGCGGTGAAGGTGGTTGCAGCAGCAACCGAAAAAATTGGCCATGATCGGCTGACCCCCACGTCGTACGGCCCGCCCGTTCCGCCAGCCATGCCCGAATACCGTTCCCGCACCTCCACCGCCGGCCGCAACATGGCCGGCGCCCGCGCCCTGTGGCGCGCCACCGGCATGAAGGATGGAGACTTCCACAAGCCGATCATCGCCATCGCCAACTCCTTCACCCAGTTCGTGCCCGGCCACGTGCACCTGAAGGACCTCGGCCAGCTGGTCGCGCGCGAGATCGAGCAGGTCGGCGGCGTCGCCAAGGAATTCAACACCATCGCCGTGGACGACGGCATCGCGATGGGCCACGACGGCATGCTGTATTCGCTGCCCAGCCGCGAGATCATCGCCGACGCCGTGGAGTACATGGTCAACGCGCACTGTGCCGACGCGCTGGTGTGCATCAGCAACTGCGACAAGATCACCCCCGGCATGCTGATGGCAGCGCTGCGCCTGAACATCCCGGTGGTGTTCGTTTCCGGCGGACCGATGGAAGCGGGCAAGACCAAGCTGTCCGAGCACAAGCTGGACCTGGTCGATGCGATGGTGGTGGCTGCCGATGACAGCGCTTCCGACGAGAAGGTGGCCGCGTTCGAACGCAGTGCCTGCCCCACCTGCGGCTCCTGCTCGGGCATGTTCACCGCCAACTCGATGAACTGCCTGACCGAAGCACTGGGCCTGTCGCTGCCGGGCAACGGCACCACGCTGGCCACCCATGCCGACCGTGAGGCGCTGTTCCGCCGCGCCGGCCGCCTGATCGTCGAACTCTGCCATCGCTGGTATGGCGGCGAAGACCCGAGCGCGCTGCCGCGCGGCATCGCCACCCAGGCGGCGTTTGCCAATGCGATGACCCTCGACATCGCCATGGGCGGCTCCACCAACACCATCCTGCACCTGCTGGCCGCCGCGCAGGAAGCGGAGGTCGACTTCGACCTGACCCACATCGACGCGCTGTCGCGGCGCGTACCGCAGCTGTGCAAAGTGGCGCCGAATACGCCGAAGTACCACATCGAGGACGTGCATCGCGCCGGCGGTGTGTTCGGCATCCTCGGTGAGCTGGACCGCGCCGGCCTGCTCGAAACCACGGTGCCGACCGTGCACAGCGCCAGCCTGGCCGACGCGCTGGAACGCTGGGACGTGGTGCGCAGTGACAACGACACCCTGCATACGTTCTTCAAGGCTGGCCCGGCCGGCGTCCCCACCCAGGAAGCCTTCAGCCAGGCCACGCGCTGGCCGACGCTGGACGTAGACCGCGCCGGGGGCTGCATCCGCTCACTGCAGCATGCGTATTCGCTGGAAGGTGGGCTGGCCGTGCTGCGCGGCAACCTGGCCGTGGATGGCTGCGTGGTGAAGACCGCCGGCGTGGACGAGTCGATCCATGTGTTCGAAGGCCCCGCGCGCGTCTATGAAAGCCAGGACGCCGCCGTCGCCGGCATCCTCGCCGACGAAGTGCAGCCGGGCGAGGTGGTGGTGATCCGCTACGAAGGCCCGAAGGGCGGCCCCGGCATGCAGGAAATGCTGTACCCGACCAGCTATCTGAAATCGAAGGGGCTGGGCAAACAGTGCGCACTGCTCACCGATGGCCGCTTCTCCGGCGGCACCTCCGGCCTGTCGATCGGCCATGTCTCGCCGGAAGCCGCCAGCGGGGGTGTCATCGGCCTGGTGGAAGATGGCGACCGCATCCGCATCGACATTCCGGCCCGCCGCATCGACCTGCTGCTGGATGAGACCACGCTGGCCCAGCGCCGCAGCGACGCCGATGCGCGTGGTTGGAAGCCGCGCGCACCGCGCCCACGCAAGGTCACCAGCGCGCTGAAGGCTTATGCACTGCTGGCCACCAGCGCCGACAAGGGTGCCGTACGCAACACCGCGCTTCTGGGCGATTGACCGCCATACGGTAGTGCCGGCCGCTGGCCGGCATCTGGGAAAAGGGGCTGAGGGAATTAAGTCGTTTGTGCCTAAATCGACTTAATCCCCTCCGTCCCCTTTTTGCCGGCCAGCGGCCGGCACTACCGGTCAGCCGATCACACGCTTGAACGGTGGCAGCGCGTCGATGATGCGCTTGCCGTAGCGGCGGGTCAGCAGCCGCGAATCGAGGATGATCACGCGGCCGGTGTCGGTGGAAGTGCGGATCAGGCGGCCTGCGAACTGGGTCAGCGTGCGCAACGCATGCGGAATGGCGATCAGGTTGAAGGCATTCAGCCCACGCCCCTCGAACCATTCGCTGAGGGTGGCGGTCTGCGGATCGGTCGGCACCGCGAACGGCACCTGGGTGATCACCACCGTGGTGCAGGCTTCACCGGGCAGGTCGAGGCCTTCGCCGAACGAATTCAGCCCGAACAGCACCGAACCCTCGCCTGCGGCCACGCGGCGCAGGTGCTCGTCGATCAGGCGGGTCTTGGACATCTCGCCCTGAACCAGCACCTGCTTGCGGCGCGCGGCCGACATCAGCCCGGCCACCTTCTCCATCTTCCAGCGCGAGGTGAACAGCACCATCGAGCCTTTGGCCCAGTCCAGCTCGGTGTCGAGGTAGCGCGCCACTTCGCGCGGATGGCCTTCGCGGTCGTCCGGAGTGACCGGGAACTTCGGCACGATCAGTTCGGCCTGGTTGGGCAGGTCGAACGGTGACGACAGCGAGACCATCTCGGCCTCTTCGGGGATGCCGTTGTCGATCGCCAGCGACTGGAAATCGCCGCCACCGGTCAACGTCGCCGAGGTCATCACCACCGAGTCCACTTCATCCCACAGCAGCTTGCGCAGCACGTGCGCGGCCGACACCGGCGAGCCGTGCAGCACCAGATCGCCGTCGCGGGTGGCGGTGACCCAGCGCGCCATCGGCGGCGCACCGTCCTTGTCTTCGCGGCGCCAGGCCTGCCACAGGTTGTACTGCTGCTCGATCATCTCCAGCGCCATGCCCAGGTTGCGCTGCAGGCGCTCGCGCGCGGCATCGTCCGGCTTGCCCTTGGCTACCTGGGCGGTGGCGGCGTGCGCCCAGTTGTAGAGGCTGCGGGTATCGTCAGCCAGTGCTTCGATCGGCTCGCGCCAGGCCTCGGGCAGTCGCCCATTGGCCGCGCGCCACATCGGCTCTTCGTCCGCCGGCGCCGGCATCCACACGCGCTCGATATGATCGCGGAACGCGCGCAGCTGCTTGGCCACGTTGCTGGCCACCTCGATCGCTTCGTTCGGCAGCAGGTTGCCGAGGCGATCCTTGTCGACCGCGCGGTAGGCGCCGGCGATCAGGATCTGCAGGCGACCGGTGCGTTTGGCCATCTCGTCCAGCGCCAGGCTGGCCGCGCCCTGGTCGATCGCCACGTTGCCGATGTGATGGCCTTCGTCCAGCACCAGCAGCATGTCCGACGGCGGTGCGATCAACGGCTGGCCGTTGTCGCTGTCGCCGATCGACAGCGCCGACAGCAGCAGCGCGTGGTTGGTGACCACGATCTGCGCGTCACGCACGGTGTTGCGCGAACGCAGCACCGCACACTGCGCCGAATAGGCACAACGGCGCCCGGCGCAGCCCGAAGCCGGCGTGGTGATGCGGCTGCGCAGGCCGGGGCTGATCGTCTCCGGTGCGTTGTCGATGTCGCCATCCCAGCTGCCGCCGGTGAAGGCATCGGTCAGGCGCTTGGCGATGTCCATCTCGATCGGCGCCAGTGGCCGGTCGAACAAGGGCGCGTCGTCCTCGAACATGCCGCCCTGCGAGCCCTCGCCCTGCGCCTCGGCGGCATTGCGCGTGCACAGGTAGCGGGTACGGCCCTTGGCCAGCGCCACGGTCGCCTCCAGGCCGGTGGCTTTCAGGAAATTCGGGATATCGCGCTCGACCAGCTGCGACTGCAGCGCCACGGTGCCGGTGCTGATCACCAGCTTCTTCTTGCTGGCCAATGCGATCGGCACGCCTGCGGTGAGGTAGCCCAGGCTCTTGCCGACGCCGGTGGGCGCCTCGACCACGCCGACGCCACCACTTTTCGACAGCGCACGCGACACCACGCCGATCATCTGGCTCTGCGAGCGACGGGTGGAGAAGCCGGGGGTATTGGCCTGCAGCGTCGTGTACGCCTTGCGGATCGCGTCCTTCAAGGTGTCATCGAGGGTGCGCGGAGCGGCGACGGTTTCGGTCACGCCGGGAATTACCGTAGCTGGATCAGGCCGGGCATTGTCGCATGGCCGGCCGCATTCACCGCCGCTGGGACCCTGAACGGGCCAGCAACGACGCCCGCTGGCGGTCCCGGTCCAATGGCCGGACCATCCAAGGGGCAGATACGCCGGGCATGGCCCGGCGCGACCGGTCAGGCGGCCGGGAGCGTACGGGTACGCAGCAGGCGCACCAGCGCCCACACCACCAGCACCACACCGATGGCCTCGACCATCGCCAGCGCGAAATGCAGCACGCCGAGGATGGCACTCAAGCTCGACACGGCACTGAAATCACCGCTGCGGACCATCCACATCGGCAGGATGCCCGCCGCCATGCCGCCGAGGCTGGCCAGCAGCAACAGCAGCAGGCCGACCAGGGCACCGGTGCGGGTGGCATCGCGCGGTGCGCCGACCACCCAGACCAGGCCCACGCACAGCGCGATCAGCACCGGCAGGCGCACGCCCACCATGCTCAGCACCGTGACCAGCAGGGTTGTGCCGTCCATCGATCAGTCCTCGCCGGCCAGCACGGCCGAGCCCTGGCGCAGCGACTGGTAGACCTCGTCGGTCTGCGGGCGCACACCGTGCCACTGCAGGAAACTCTCAGCGGCCTGCTCGACCAGCATGCCCAGGCCATCGACCGTATTGCGGCACTCTGCGGCGCGCGCCCAGGCCAGGAAGGCGATCGCCGCTTCGCCGTAGTTGAGGTCGACGGCGGTGGTCATCGAGTTGACCAGCGACAGCGGCAGCTTGAACTCGACGTCGCGGTCGCGGCCGGCCGAGGTGGCGTTGACGATCAGTTCGAAGTCACCCAGATCACGCAGGTCTTCCCAGTAGCGGCTGATCGCGCGACCCGGCTCACCCATCGCATCGATCAGTTCATCGGCGCGTTCCGGTGTGCGGTTGACCACCACCAGCTCGGTGATGCCGGCATCAAGCAGCGCCGGGGCGACGCTGCGCGCGGAGCCACCGGCACCGATCAGCAACATGCGGCGGCCACGCAGGTCCAGGCCATGGCGGTCGGTCAGGTCACGCACCAGGCCGATGCCGTCGGTGGTGTCGCCATGCCAGCGGTCGCCCTTGCGCAGCAGCGTGTTGACCGAACCGGCGCGGCGCGCGCGTGCGGTCAGGGTGGTGCACACCGAGAACGCGGCCTCCTTGTGCGGCGAGGTGACGTTGGCGCCGACACCGCCGTCGGCGGCGAAGGCCTCCAGGCCGGCCAGGAACGCCTCCGGGGCCAGGTCGATCGCGCGGTAATCCACCGCGATGCCTTCCTGGCGACCGAACGTCGCGTGGATCTGCGGCGACTTCGAGTGGGCAACGGGGTGTCCGAAGACGGCGTAACGGTCGGTCATGGAATCCTCAAGCTAGCTAGACTGATGCTCTTTCGTGCACGGACCCGGATGATGCGCATCACCCCGCCCCTGCTGGTGCTTGCCGCCAGTCTACTCTCTGCCCCCGTGGCGATGGCGTTGAACGAGTACGGCATCGAAGGCATGGGCGTGGTCTCGACCCGCGCCGACGAGGGCCGCGCCACGATCAGTGCCGATGGCCGGCGCATCGTCTTCGCCCGCCGCGGCGAAGCCGGCTGGGGCCTGTGGGAGGCGCGCGTGGTCGATGGCCGCTGGCAGCAGGCGCAGGCCCTGCCGGTAGGCGTGGCCGGCGAGGCCCGCGATCCCTACTTCAGCCGCGACGGCCGCTGGCTGTTGTTCGCCGCCGGCCGCGAAGGCGCGCTGGCGCTGTACCGGGCTGCGGTGGAAGCAGATGGCCGGCTGGGCAAGGCGCACCCCATGGCCGGCGACGGTGGACGCCACGAAGAGCGCGGGCCGGCCCTGAGCGCGGACGGCACGCGGCTGCTGTTTGCCCGCCAACAGGGCCGTGGCGCCGGCTGGAACCTGTTCGTGGCGACGCTGGATGCGCAGGGCATGCGCGGCCCGGCCACCGCATTGACAGCGTTGAACAGCGCCGACGACGAGACCGACGGCGACTGGCTGGGCAACGATGGCGCGGTGGTGTTCAGCCGCGGCAACGGCGCAACCGCACAGGTGTGGAGCAGCGGCTGCGCGTGGAGTGGCGCGCCCCTGCAACCGTTGGGACTGTCGTTCAACCAGACCGGCGGCTGGACCGGCGCGCCGGTGATCGACAACGCCAAGCCAGGCGAAATGATGGTGGCCAGCAGCGCGGCCAGGGCACCGCGTGCCGGTGGCGTGGACGTGTACCGGTTGGCGGTGCCGAAGGTGGCGGCGGTGGCCGGGTGCGTGCGGTAGATCCACGCCGCGCGTGGATGGCGCCCGCGATGGGGATCAGAGCCCTTTCCTGCGGAAAGGGATCCGACCCCGGGCATTGCCCGTCAGCGCGACAACACCTTGGCGCGCAACTGCTCGTACTCCATCTCGCTCAGCTGGCCATTGTCCTTGCGCTGGTTCAGCGCGGCCAGCTCGGCCTGCACGCTGTCCGG
This sequence comes from Stenotrophomonas sp. YJH_SMC_120, assembly GCF_059368675.1. NCBI lineage: Bacteria > Pseudomonadati > Pseudomonadota > Gammaproteobacteria > Lysobacterales > Lysobacteraceae > Stenotrophomonas > Stenotrophomonas sp. YJH_SMC_120. The sequence goes on along the minus strand of NZ_JCAFRY010000003.1, from coordinate 161,046 downwards.
CAGGGCCTGCTCACGGGCCACGTGGCGGGCGGCGGAGAGCTGCTCCGGTGGGCGCTTGCCCGCGCGCCAGGCGGCGATGAAGACACCGACGATGATGGCGCCGAACACCAGCGTGCCGGTGCCCCAGATCAGCCATTGCATCCATCCCAGTTCGGGTCCCATCGCGCAGTCCTCCGTCTATCGTGGCGCTATTGTCAGCGCTCGCGCAGCCATCGCGCCACCTGCGGCGCGAAATAGGTCAGCACGCCATCGGCACCGGCCCGCTTGAAGCCCAGCAGCGACTCCAGCACGCAGGCGCGCTCGTCCAGCCAGCCGTTGGCGAAGGCGGCCTTCATCATCGCGTACTCGCCACTGACCTGATAGGCGAAGGTCGGCACACCGAATTTTTCCTTCACCCGGCGCACCAGGTCCAGGTACGGCATGCCCGGCTTGACCATCACCATGTCGGCGCCCTCTTCCAGGTCCAGCGCGATCTCGCGCAGGGCTTCGTCGCCGTTGGCCGGGTCCATCTGGTAGGTCTTCTTGTCGGCCTTGCCGAGGCTGGCCGCGCTGCCCACCGCATCACGGAACGGACCGTAGAACGCCGAGGCGTACTTGGCCGAGTAAGCCATGATGCGCACGTTGACGTGGTTGTCGGCATCCAGCGCACGGCGGATCGCGCCGATGCGGCCATCCATCATGTCCGACGGCGAAACGATGTCGACGCCGGCTTCGGCATGCGATACCGACTGCTTGACCAGCGCTTCGACGGTGATGTCGTTCAGCACATAGCCCTTGTCATCGATGATGCCGTCCTGGCCGTGGGTGGTGTACGGGTCCAGCGCCACGTCGGTCATCACCCCCAGTTCCGGGAAGCGCGACTTCAGCGCGCGGATCGCGCGTTGCGCCAGGCCGTCCTCGGCCCACGCCGCCGATGCATCCAGCGATTTCAGCGACGGGTCGATCACCGGGAACAGGTCGATCACCGGAATGCCCAGCTCCAGCGCCTCTTCGGCCACCTTCAGCAGTTCTTCGATCGACAGCCGCTCCACGCCCGGCATCGACGGCACTGCGGTGCGGCCGGCCAGTTCGTGCACGAACACCGGGTAGATCAGGTCATCGGTGGTCAGCGTGTTCTCGCGCATCAGGCGGCGCGAGAACTCGTCGTGGCGCATGCGGCGCGGGCGGTACAGCGGGTGGGACATGGCAGGCTCCGAGGAGTGGCTATTGCAACAGGTAGCCCTGCGGCAGCAGGGGTTCGGGCAACGGGCGTTCGCCGAGCGCATCGAGCTGGTCGATCTCGATCGTGCGCACCAGCGCGTCCAGCGGCAGATCGTTCGGCTCAAGGCCGAAGGGGTCTTCCATTTCTTCGCCCAGCTGGTCCAGGCCGAAGAAGGCATAGGCCAGCACCGCCGACAGCACCGGCGTTCCCCAGCCCAGCGAACTGGCCAGGCCGAACGGCAGCAGCACGCAGAACATCCACGCGCAGCGGTGCAGCAGCAGGGTGTAGGCGAACGGCAGCGGCGTGGTGAGGATGCGCTCGCAGCCGGCCTGGATCGACGACATCGCGTGCAGGCGCTCTTCCAGCTGGGTGTAGAGGATGGGCTCGAGCTGGCCGGCGCGCAGCGCATGCGCCAGTTCGGCCGCGATCATCGCCAGCAGTGCATCGGGCACGTTCTCGCGCTGGCCCAGCTGTTCGCGCTGGCGCTTGTCCAGCCACGGCAGTGCTGCCAGGGCGACGATGCGACCACGCAGTCGCGCCGCCAGCGCATGGGCGAACGCGGTGGTGAGGTAGGCGACGCGACGACGACGGCCCGCGTCGTCGGCAAGCAGCAGGTTTACCTGGCGCGCCAGCGAACGCGATTCGTAGATCAGCTGGCCCCACAGCTTGCGTCCTTCCCACCAGCGGTCGTAGCAGGCGCTGTTGCGGAAGCTGAGGAAGATCGACAGCACCAGGCCAAGCAGGGTGAACGGGGTCACCGACACGCGTTCGATGCCGGTGGGGGGCGCCAGTTCGACCACCGCAGCCACGGCGATGGACAGGATCAGGATGGCCAGCACCTTCGGCGCGATCGCTTTGACGATCGAACCGCGCAGGATGTACAGCAGTTGCCAGCCGTGGGGACGGGGTCGGATGATCATGGGGCAGCCGCGCGGGGCGCGGATTCACAGGCACGCGGGGGGCTCGCGCAGCCATTCATTGTACGCCCCCGCCCGGCCATCGGCCGTGTGCCTGCGACGCCCTGTCGCACCCGGGACCGGGCTCAGACCACGCCGCCGCCCAGGCCAAGACGCAGGATGCCGACCACCACCACGATACCGTTCAGGACCAACCCGGCCCACGCCCGGCCACGCTTGCTCGGGTGGGTGAACAGGATGCCCAGCGCGGCGATCACCGCACCGACCGCGGCGAACGGGATCAGGAACCAGTTGCCCCAGCCCAGCAGCGGAATCAACGCCAGGATCATCCACAACAGCGCCAATACGCCCCACAACAGACTGATCACACCCATGCCGCTCTCCCGCAGTTGGTTCCTGGCCCCACCATAATCGTTCCCGTTGCCGCCGCCTACTGCCATTGGCGGGGCTGTCACCCGGCCCGTGCTAGCGTGCTGTCGTGCGTGCCCCGGCCCGGGTGTTGGCGCCGATTCAGAGTGGCCCGCCGATCATCGCAACCAGTCCTGCAGGGGAAGTGCCATGAACATCCGTTGGGCCGCGTTGGCGGCCATGCTGCTGGTCGCCGCCGGCTGTGCCAGCACCTCCAAGGTGATGCTGGGCCGCGCGCGCGCACCGATCGATCCGGCGCTGGTGCAGATCTATTCGACGCCACCGGCCGGCTCCCAGGAAATCGCCCAGCTGGAATCGTCTTCCGCCGTCGGCTTCGGCACCCAGGGCCAGACCGACGCCGCCGTGGCCCGCCTGAAGCGTGAAGCCGCAGCGCTGGGCGCCAACGGCGTGGTGCTGATGGGCGTGGGCAGCAGCGGTTCGCCGGTAGGCATGTCGGTGGGCGCGGGCACGTTCGGCTCGCACGTCGGTGGTGGCGTCGGCATCGGGATTCCGACCACGCAGAAGCGCGCCGCAGGCGTCGCGATCTGGGTGCCGAATCCGGCACCGCCGGCGCGGTTGCCGACACAGGTGATCACGCCGCAACCGCAGCGGTGACGCGGCACTACCGCTGCAACCGACGCATCGCTCTGGTGGGTGCCAACCTTGGTTGGCACGACCCCACAGCGCCGACCAAGGTCGGCATCTACCCACACCGGTTGCCGGCCAGCGGCCGGCACTACCCGGTGATGCTCAGCGCTTGTACTTCGGCACGAACACCTTGTTCACTGCGTCAGCCAGCTGGTCCGGCGGCAGCAGGCCCTGGTCGAGCAGGAAGTTGTTGAACGCCAGGCGGTCGAACTTCGCACCCAGCGCCAGTTCCGTCTGCATGCGCAGTTCCAGGATGCGGGTGTAGCCGTAGAAGTAGCTACCTGCCTGGCCCGGCATCCGCACCATGTAGCGGTCCAGTTCCTGGGTGGCCATCGCCTTGGACAGGCCGACCTGCTCCATCAGCACGCGCTCGCCGTTGGCACGGTCGGTCAGGCCGAGGTTGAGCATCGGGTCGAGCATCGCGCGCGCGGCGCGCAGCAGGCGGAACTGCAGGGCGATCATCTGCCCGTCCAGCGGCTCGTACGGCACCATCTCGGCTTCGGCGTACAGCGCCCAGCCTTCCACGTTCACCGAATTGAACGCGAACATGGTGCGTGCCAGCGACACACCACGCTCGACCATCGCGGTGAACTGCAGCTCGTGGCCGGGGCGGCCTTCATGCGCGCTCAGCGTCCATGCTGCCGCACCGAAGTTGAAGTCGTCGTACTGCGCGCCCGGGCCCGCTGCCGGGTTGCCCAGCGGCAGCACGAAGGTGCCCTGCTGCCCGGTGTTGTTGACCAGCGGGGCCGGCAGGAAGTGCGGAGCCGGGCTGGCCGCACTCTCGGCGGCCGAGCCCAGGCGCATCTGCATGGCGCGCTTGGGCACGTCGACGATGGCGTGCTCGCGGATCAGCGGATCGATCGCATCGATCACCTTGCGATAGTGACCTTCCAGATGGTCGTCGGCGATCTTGTCGGCCTTCAGCGCGCGGATCACCGCCACCGGATCGCTCGGGACGGCCACCTTCAGCCCCTTCTCCTTCACCACCAGCGGTGCCAGCTGCTGCATCGCCGAGCGGGTTTCCATGAACTCCAGCTGCGCGCGCTGCATCAGCAGCTTCGGGTCGATGTCGATGCCGACCTGCTTGAGCTGGTAGGCGTACAACGGCGCCGGCAGGCGTGCGTCGGCACGTGACTTCGGCAGTACCTCCTTGCGGGTCCAGGCGGCGTAGTCCTTCATCTGCCCGGCCAGCGCCTTCATTGCTTCATCGGCGCCGGCAATCTGGTACTTCTTCAGCAGCGACTCGATACCGGTGATGTAGGTCTCGACGTTGTCCAGCGATTGCTGCACTTCAATCTTCGTCGGCTGCAACAGGCTGCTGTCCTTCAGCCGTTCCTCGTAGCGCTGGCGCGCCAGCGTGGTGAAGGCGGTGCCGCCCGGCTGCAGGCCGGCATAGGCCTTGAGGCGGTCGACCGCCTTGGCCCGGCGCTCGACCGGCACCTGGTCGGACAGCAGCAGGTTGAGGCCGCTGAACACGGTCTGCGGCGCATCGCTCCACGGCAGCAGGTACTTCTCGTTGAGCTCGCTGCCTTCGATGTTCTGGCTGGCGGCGTGGATCATGATCTCCAGGTCCTGGCGGACATTGGGATCCTTCTCGACGGCCAGCTTTGCCTTCAGTTCGTCACGTGCCTTGGCCATGGCAGCGCGGTAGCGCTTGCCGTTGTCCGGGCCGAGATCGGCCACCTTGTCGTCGTAGCCGGGCACGCCGAAGAAGCCGGTTTCCTCCGGCTGGAACGGGCCCTGGGCGTCCAGCAGAATCTGCGCCAGCGCATTGCTGCGGGCGACCCAGGCCGGGCTGGCCGGGGTGGCGGCCTTGGCGGAGGGTGCCGCCAGCGCCGGTGGTGCGGACAGCAGCGGTGCGGCAGTCAGGGCCAGGGCAACGGCGAGCGCAATCGGCTTCATGGGACACTCCAGCAAAGGGTTGCCCGCACCCTACGCGCTCACGGCGATGGCGACAATCGGCGGGAAGTCATGGCGGGCTGGTTGTGCAGCCGGGCTCCGCGGAAACCTGGCGGGGGTAGAGTCGACTGTCAGTCGACCATCGCGCGCAGCGCGGGGGTTTTCGCTGTCTGGTCTAAGAGCAGTCGACTGGCAGTCGACTCTACCCGGTCGACTCTATCCAGTCGGCGTCCCGCAGTCGCCTGCGCCCGGAGGTCAGAGCACGGCGGTCAGCGGGCATTCGCCGCGATCACGGCAGGCCTTCAGCTCGCACTCCTGCGCGGCCTCGTCGTCATCCAGCGCCGTCAGGTCGAAGGTCTGCTTGTCCTCGCCCAACACGTACATCACCGGGTAGTCCCACACGTCATCGCGACGGATACCCTGCACGAACAACCGTCCGTGCGCATGCGGTCCTTCCAGGGCTACGGTCAGGCCGACATCACGCTGGCCGTTGATCGCAGTCTGCATGCTGCCCAGCGGCATCGACTCGATGTTCAACGGCTCACCGAACGCTTCCACCAGTTCAATACTGCAGCCCGCGCGTCGCAGCGCCTCGCGCATCGGCGGGCTCTCGCGTGCCGCCTCGCTCCAGCGCAGCACGCTCCAGGTCACCACACCCCCTGCACCACCCAGCACCAGCACCACCATCAACGGCATCGCCCAGCGCCAGTGGCGGCACCACCAACCGGCGGATGCGGGGTCATGGGCGGGAATCGGCGGTGGCAGGGTCATCGGCGGGCTCCTTCCCGTTGCTGGATCAGGGCTTGAGGCAACGTCCCAGGAAGGCTTCGGCCACGCGGTAGCGATGCAGGGCATCGGCGCCGGACAGGCCATGCTTGGCACCCGGGTAGGTCATCAGCTCGAACGGCTGTGCACGCTTCTGCAACGCGCTCATCAGGCTGGTCGAATTGGTGAACAACACGTTGTCGTCGGCCATGCCGTGGATCAGCAGCAGCGACGAGCGCAGGCCATCGATATGGGTCAGCACGCGCGCTTCGCGGTAACCCGCTTCATTGCGCGCCGGCAGGTCCATGTAGCGTTCGGTGTAATGGCTGTCGTACAGGCCCCAGTCGGTCACCGGCGCACCGGCCACGCCACAGGCGTACTGGTTCGAAGCCTTGGCCAGCAGCATCAGGGTCATGTAGCCGCCGTTGGACCAGCCCTGCACGCCGATGCGCGCCGGGTCCACCCATGGCTGCTGCTTCAGCCAGGCCACGCCGCGCAGCTGGTCGGTCACTTCCACCGTGCCCTGCTTGCCATACAGCGCACCACCGAAGTCGCGGCCACGGCGCGGGGTGCCACGGTTGTCCAGCGAGAACACCACGTAGCCCTGCTGGGCCAGGTACTGGTTGAACAGGTGGTCGCCACGGCCGGGCCAGCTGTCGGTGACGGTCTGGCTGGCCGGGCCACCATAGACGTACACGGCCACCGGGTAGCGCTTGGACGGATCGAAGCCGGCCGGCTTGATCAGGCTGTAGTTCAGCGGGGTCTTGCCGTCGGCAGCCATCAACGTGCCGAACTCCACCGGGCGCTGCGCATCGCGGTAGCGCGCATACGGATGCTTGGGATCGGCCAGGTCGTTCTCGAGCAGGGTGGCGATCTTCTCGCCATTGGCGCGGAACAGTTCGATCTGCGGCGGCGTGGTGCTGTTGGACCAGCTGTCCACGTAGACGCTGGCGTTGCGGGCGAAGCTGGCGCTGTGCATGCCCGGCGCCTTCGACAGGCGCTGCGGCTCACCGCCCTGCAGCGACACCGCGTAGATCTGGCTTTCGCGCGAGGTCTCGATGCCGGCGCGGAAGTAGGCCTTGCCGGCCTTTTCATCGACCGCCAGCAGCTCATCCACCGGCCAGTTGCCGTGGGTCAGCGCGGTGGCCTTGCCCTTGCTGTCGATGCGGTACAGGTGCTGGAAGCCGGTGCGTTCGGACGACCACAGCACGCTGCCATCGTCCAGGAAACGCAGGCTGTTGTGCAGCGGCACCCAGGTCGGGCTGGTTTCGTGGGCGAGCACGCGCTGGCGGTTGGAGTCAAGTGCCACTTCCACCAGGTCCAGCTGCTTCTGGTCACGCGACTGGCGCTGGAAGCTCAGGTGCTGCGCATCGCGCCAGTCCACGCGGGCCAGGTAGATGTCCTGTTCCTTGCCGAGGTCGACCCAGCGCGGCTGCGCATCGGCGGTCGGTGCGATCACGCCCAGCTGCACGCGCACGTTGGCGTCGCCGGCGGCCGGGTAACGCTGTTCGATAACATCGGTGCGGTCGGCATAGACCTCGTAGCGCTTCTGCACCGGTACCGGGGATTCGTCGATGCGGGCAAAGGCAATCGCCGAATCGTCCGGCGCCCACCAGTAACCGGTGTGGCGATCCATTTCCTCGTCGGCGACGAACTCGGCAACGCCGTTGCCGATGGTGGTGCTGCCGTCGCGGGTCAGCTGCAGCTGCCTGCCGCTGGCCAGGTCGATCACCCACAGGTTGCGGCCGCGGATGAAGCTGACGAAGCCGCCCTTGGGCGACAGCTTGGCGTCGGTGGCGAAGCCTTCACCATGGGTCAGCTGGCGCACCGCCGCCTGGCCCTGCTGCTTGAGGTCGTACAGGTACAGCTCGCCGCCCAGCGGGAACAGCAGGCGCTGCGCGTCCGGCGACCACTGGTAATCGACGATGCCGGTCATCGCGGCGATGCGCTGGCGCTCGCGGCGGGCCTTCTCCTCGTCGCTGAGGGTCTCGGTGCCGGGCAGCACCACCTTGGAATCAACCAGCAACCGGGTCTGGCCACTGTCGATGTCGTAGGTCCACAGGTCCAGCTGGTTGCGGTCGCTGTCCTTGCCGCGCAGGAAGCTGACCTGCGAACCGTCGGGCGCCACCTTCGGCTTCATCAGGGTCGGGCCGGACAACGGCAACGGGCCGGTGATGGCTTCCAGGGTCAGCTTTTCAGCGTGGGCGGCGGTACTGGTGGCGAGCATGAGGGCGAGCGAAGCGAACAGGTGGCGCATGGAGGATCCCGGCAAACGGCAGGTCCGCCCCCGCGATGGACGCGGAGCGGTCGTCCCCCATCCTAACCAAGCCTGTGCGGGAAGGCAGCATGACCTTCTGCCCATGCCGCGGTGCTGGGGTCGGAGCCCTTCGCGCTGCAAAGGGATCCGACCCCGAGGCGGTCAGCGCTGGCCGAACAGGTGCTTGCGCTCCTCGTCGCTGAGCGGCTTGCCGGCGTTGGGGTTCACCTGCTGGCGCAGGGCATAGGCGCGCTGGGTGGCCGGGCGTGCGGCAATGGCTTCATGCCAGCGCTTGAGGTTCGGGAACGCGGTGAAATCCACCGGCAGCTTGTCGTAGGCGCCGATCCACGGGTAGCTGGCCATGTCGGCGATGGTGTACTCGTCGCCGGCCAGGAAGGCGTGCTGGGCCAGGCGCTTGTCCACCACCCCGTGCAGGCGGCGCACTTCGTTGTCATAGCGCTCGATGGCATACGGGATCTTTTCAGGCGCGTATACGTTGAAGTGGCCCATCTGGCCGCTCATCGGGCCCAGGCCGGCCATCTGCCAGAACAGCCACTCCAGGGTGGTGACGCGGCCGCGGGGGTCGCTGGGCAGGAAGCGGCCGGTCTTCTCGGCCAGGTACAGCAGGATCGCGCCGGACTCGAACACGCTCTGGGGAGCACCGCCATCGGCCGGGGCCTGGTCGACGATGGCCGGCATCTTGTTGTTCGGCGAGATCGCCAGGAATTCCGGCTTGAACTGGTCGCCCGAGCCGATGTTGACCGGGTGGATGCGGTATTCCAGGCCGGTTTCTTCCAGCAGCAGGGTCACTTTGTGGCCGTTCGGGGTGGGCCAGTAATACAGGTCGATCATGGCGGCGGCTCGGGGTGCGGAAAGGAACCTGAAGTCTAGTGCGTGAGTTGGGTTGGCACCGTCATGGCGGGCCGGTAACCTCGCCTCTCCCCCGCAACGCAGCATCCCTCGCATGAGTGCAAACCGCCCGCCGCTCTCCCCCTTGTCCACGCTGATCTTCGCCTCGCGCTGGCTGCAGCTGCCGCTGTACCTGGGCCTGATCGTGGCGCAGTGCGTCTACGTGTTCCTGTTCGGCAAGGAACTGTGGCACCTGATCTCGCACTCGGTGTCGATGGGCGAGCAGCAGATCATGCTGATCGTGCTGGGCCTGATCGACGTGGTGATGATCTCCAACCTGCTGGTGATGGTGATCGTCGGCGGCTACGAGACCTTCGTCTCGCGCCTGCGCCTGGAAGGCCACCCGGACCAGCCGGAATGGCTGAGCCACGTCAATGCCAGCGTGCTGAAGGTGAAACTGGCGATGGCGATCATCGGCATCTCCTCGATCCACCTGCTGAAGACCTTCATCGCCAGCGGTGCGCTGGGCGGCATCCCGCTGTGCACGCCGGAGCAGATGAGCGTGGCCGCTGCCAACATCGGTGTCGCCCGCTGCTCGATGCTGACCCAGGATGGCGTGCTGTGGCAGACCATCATCCACTGCGTGTTCATCCTGTCGGCGATCGGCATCGCCTGGACCGACAAGCTGATGTCCAACAGCCACAGCAAGTCGCACGACAAGGCACACGACCACTGAGGTCGCCGCCGCCAGCGGCTTGACCGCCGCTGCCCCATTCCGGCCACCGTCCCTTGTGCGCGGCGGTGGCCGGGATGCTAGATTGCACCCTCGCCGTTGCCGGCGGTGGCGTCGGGAAACGTCACCCTGCCGCGCCCGGACCGCAGGTCCCGGCCATGCGTATCAATGATTTACGTCACGTCGTCTTCTAGAGGGGAGCAGGATGTCGCACGTCTCAACGATCACCGCCGCGCGCCGGTGGCTGCCGGTTGCCCTGGCACTGGCACTGGCCGCCTGCTCGGGCAAGGAAGAATCCGCAGCGCCTGCTGCCGCCACGGCGCCTGCCGCTGCCGCACCCGCCGCACCGGCGGTTGCTGCCAAGGTGCAGTCCATGGGCACCGAGCAGCTGCGCGAGTCGGCCAGCCAGGCGCTGCGCGAGAACCGCATGTATGCACCGGCCGGCGACAACGCCATCGAGTACTACCTCGCCCTGCGTGACAAGACGCCGGACGACGCCTCGGTGAAGAGCGCACTGACCGACCTGCTGCCGTACACCCTGATCGCCGCCGAGCAACACCTGGGCCGCGAGGACTACACCGAAGCGCAGCGCCTGGTGGCACTGATCGAGAAGGTGGATGCATCCGCGCCGGCCCTGCCGCGCCTGAAGGACGGCCTGGCCAAGGGCGTGCAGAACGCAGCCAAGCGCACCGAAGCGGAAGCCGAGAAGGCCAAGAAGGACGCCGAGGACCGCAGCAAGCAGCAGACCGAGCAGCAGCGCCTGAGCGAGCAGCGCGCCAAGGAAGCCGACGCCGCCAAGCAGATTGCCGCGCAGCAGGATGCCGCGCGCCGCGACAACGAGCGCCAGGAAGCCGAGCGCCAGGCCGCCGCCCGCCGCGAGGCCGAGCAGAAGCAGCAGCAGGCTGCCGCCCAGCAGGCCAGCGCCGCACGCCAGGCCGCCGCACCGGCAGCGCCCACCCTGCGCCCGGTCAGCACACCGGCGCCGCGCTATCCGGGCGAAGCGCTGCGTTCGGGAACCTCCGGCGAAGTGCTGGTGGAGATCACCGTCGGCACTGACGGCTCGGTGGTGAACGCTCGCGTGCTGCGCGCGACGCCGGGACGCGTGTTCGACCGTGAAGCCCTGAACGCGGTCAAGCGTTGGCGCTTCGAGCCGGTCAGCGCGCCGGTGACCACCCGCCGTACGCTGGTGTTCGCGCCGGGCAACAACTGAACGAAAAAGGGGACGGAGGGGATTAAGTCGTTTCTGCCCCTGCAATGACGCCAAGGCCCGGCATGTCCGGGCCTTGTCCGTTTCAGGCCGCTCCATCGATCAGTCGTTGCAGTGCCGGATCGCGCGCCGTCAGTACCTGGAACAGGCCCAGCGCGTGCAGGCCCGGCAGCAGCGCACGCAGATCGGCTTCGGCAGTGGCACGCCTGGCGGGATCGCTGGCGGGATCCTGCCAGTCACGGACGCTGGCCAGGAAGGCGCCGACACTGCCCTTGCGCACGGTGAGGCCGTTCACCTGCACGTCGTTCTGATGGTCGGAAAGAATGTCCTGTGGCTGCATGGCGAAGCGCTCCGTTGAGGTGGGCTCCAGTGTCGGGGCACGGACGCGACGTTTCTGCCGTATAACTGCCAATCGATATGGCAGATCAGACAACCGCCGCATTGCTCGACCCCGCGCTGGCCGATGCCACCGATGGACCGGCGGTGCTGGCGGCCCGGCTGCGCCAGCTCGGCAAGCGTCGCACGGCCCGCCACCGGCATGCGCGTGGGCAGCTGCTGGGTGCGTACCAGGGGCTGCTGCGGATCGCCGCCGACGACCTGCACTGGCTGCTGCCCGCAGGTCACGTCGCCTGGATACCGCCCTTGCTGCCCCACGCGCTGCTGGGCGCAGACGGGTTCAATGGCTGGAGCCTGTACTTCAACGCCGAGGCCTGCCTGGGTCTGCCCGCCACACCACGCATCTTCCAGCCCAATGCGCTGCTGCAGGCGGCGACAGCACGTGCGCTGCAATGGCCCCATGCGCCACTGGATGCTGCGCAGGCACGCCTGGCCGGCGTGATCGCCGATGAGATTGCCGCCAGCACGCCGCTGCCGCTGGCCCTGCCACAGCCGCGTGACCGGCGCCTGGGCCGGATCGCCGCCGCGCTGGCTCGCGCGCCGCACGACAACCGCAGCGTCGAGGACTGGGCCGCCAGCAGTGGCCTGTCCGGCCGCAGCCTGGCCCGCCACTGGCTGGCCGAGACCGGCATGACGCTGAGCCAGTGGCGGCAACGCCTGCGGGTGCTGCTGGCGCTGCCACGCCTGCTGTCCGGCGAGCCGGTGATCAGCGTCGCGCTGTCGATGGGGTACGACACGCCTAGTTCATTCATCGCCGTGTTCAAGCGCGAGATGGGGGTGACGCCTGCGCGGTATGGAAAAGGGGACGGAGGGGATTAAGTCGCTTCTGCCCCCCCCCACGCCATCTCGCGGCATCGCCTGATGTCCTTCGAGGTCACGGAGGCGGCAGTCTGATGAATTCTTGAAGCCCTGAACTGCCATGCCTCGACAAGCGCGCCTGATGTTGGCCGAACAGCCGTACCACGTAACCCAGCGCGGTGTGAACAAGAGGGCGATCTTCGTTGACGATATCGACCGTCAGCTGTTTCTGCACCTGTTGCACAGCGCGTTCCTGAAGCATCAGGTCGCACTGCATGCCTACGTATTGATGGGCAATCACGTTCATCTGTTGGCCACACCTTCCACGCGTGTTGGCTTGGCGAATGCGATGCGGATGCAGGGCAACAACTATGTCCAGGCGTTCAATCAGCGGCATGAGCGCAGCGGACCGCTCTGGCAGGGCCGCTTCCATTCTTCGATGGTGGACAGCGACGCCTATCTGCTCAGCGTCTATCGCTACATCGAACTCAATCCGGTTCGTGCAGGCATGACTGCCGCCCCGGAAGATCACCCATGGTCGAGCGTGCATGGAAACCTGCAGCGGCGCCACGATCCGATGCTGACAGAACATCCCGCATTCCAGGCGCTCGCCCCGACCCAGCGACAGCGGGCAATGCTCTATGCGGAGTTTCTGCAGGACATGAACGCGTCCGCTGACCTGCCGGCAATCCGTGCGCACAGTGCCGGCCAGCATCCGTTGGGAAATGCAGCTTACCTGCGAATGGTGGAACAGACCCTGGGTCGCCCCGTGATGCTGCGCAAGCGGGGGCGCCCTCAGAAGAAGGGGGCGGGGGGTTAGAAACGACTTAATCCCCTCCGTCCCCTTTTACGGTCAGCCGGAGATGGCCAGGCGCTCGTTGTGGTAGCGACGCACGGCGGCGAACCACAGCACGGCGGCCAGGCCGAGGCTGGCGCCGAGGTAGATGGCCCAGACCGCGGGTGTGATGGTCTCGTGGCGGATCACCTTCAGCAGCATCTGGTTCTGCGACAGGAACGGCACGGCGTACTGCCACAGCTGGCTCTTCACCGGGTAGGCAATCAGCGCATAGCCCGGCAGCATCGGCAGCAGCATCAACCAGGTCATGTGGCTCTGCGCTTCCTTCATGCTCTTGGCCGCTGCGGCCAGGAAGGTCAGCAGCGAGGTGCCGATCAGCAGCATCGGCAGCATCACCAGCAGCATCTGCACCATCGCCATGATGTTCATGTTGAGCTGGCGGCCGATGTTACCGGGGGCGATCTGCGCGCTCACCTTGAACGCGGCCAGGGTCAACAGCAGCGAGGCAAAGCCGACCATGCAGGCGGCGGCGATCTTGCCGCTGACAATGGCACTGCGCGACCCCGGCGTGGCCAGCAGCGGCTCCAGCGACTGCCGCTCACGCTCGCCGGCGGTGGTGTCCATCACCAGGTAGGCACCACCGAGGAACGAGGTGAGGGTCAGCAGGATCGGCAACAACGCCGACAGCATCAGGCCACGCTTGGCTTCGGCACTGGCCATGTCCTGGCTGGCCACGTCCAGCGGCCGTGCGACCTGGGCGTCGACGCCCCGCGCCATCAGCCGCAGCGCCCCTACCTGCCCGTTGTACGTGGCCAACGCCGCCTGCAGGCGCGCAGTGGGCACCTCGGCGGCACGTCGTGTGCTGTCACTGATCACCTCCACCAGCGCCGGCTTGCCATCGGCCCAGTCCCTGCCGAAGTCCGGGCTGATGCGCAGCGCCACGTCGATGTCCTGCGAACGGATGGCCTCGGCCAGGTCCTTCGGCGCAGCAGCGGTATTCAGGCCCTGGGCAGCCAGGAAGCGCACCAGGTTCGGCGCATGTTCGGCGCCGATGGTGGGAATCTGCAGCGGCTGCTCGATCTGCGTGCGCACGCGGCTTTCGGACAGCTTGCCCATGCCCAGGATCAGCAGCGGGTACAGCAGCGGCCCGAACAGCAGCGTCAGCGCCAGCGTACGGCGGTCGCGCGACAGGTCACGCAGCTCCTTGCGCATCACCGTCATCAGGGTCGACATCATGCTCATGCGTGCAGGCCCTCTTCGCTGCCGATCAGTTTCACGAACGCATCCTCCAGGTTGGATTCGCCGGACTGCGCGCGCAGTTCATCGGCGCTGCCGGCGGCCATCACCGTGCCCTTGGCGATGATCACGATGTGATCGCACAGCGCGGCCACCTCCTGCATGATGTGGCTGGACAGGATCACGCAGCGGCCTTCTTCGCGCAGGCCCAGCAGGAAGCGGCGCAGTGCGCGGGTGGTCATCACGTCCAGGCCGTTGGTCGGTTCATCGAGAATGACGTTGCGCGGGTCGTGCACCAGTGCGCGGGCGATCGCGGTCTTGGTGCGCTGGCCCTGCGAGAAGCCATCGGTCTGGCGGTCGAGGATGTCCCCCATGTCCAGCGCGTGCGACAGCACCTCGATGCGCTCGCGGATGCGCTCGGCCGACAGGCCATGCAGTTCGCCGAAGTAGGCGATGTTCTCACGCGCGGTCAGGCGCTTGTAGACGCCACGCGCGTCGGGCAGCACGCCGAGATGGCGACGCACTTCCACCGGATTGCGCGCAGCATCGACACCATCGACGCTGATGCTGCCCTGGTCGGGGGTCATCAGCGTGTACAGCATGCGCATGGTGGTGGTCTTGCCAGCACCATTGGGCCCCAGCAGGCCGGTGATGCGGCCATCCTCGGCGCGGAAGCCGACGTTGGACACTGCCTGGATACGGCCGGTGCGGGTGTCGAAGGCCTTGTGCAGGTTGTCGGCGACGATCATGGTTCCCATCCGTTGAACGAGGTGAACGCCGGCACGTAGCTCAGCGTGTCCAGGCAGCCGGCATCCAGCGCCTTCGCATCGGTCGTGTCGATGAACTGGCCGAGCAGGCGCGGCATGCAGCCGGCGGTCAGCGTGCCGTGGCCCTGGCCACGGGCGACCAGCGCGCGTCCATTGGGCAGGCCCTTGAGGACCTGCTCGGCATAGCGCGGCGGGGTCACCGGGTCCAGTTCACCAGACAACAGCAGCGCCGGTACGTCACTGCGCAGCGGCACGGCATTGGCTGCCGGTGCCGGCCGGTGCGGCCATGCCGGGCAGGCGGCAAAGAACGAACGTGCCACGTCGTTGCCGAACAGGCGCCCGGGATCCTCGGCCGGCGCCTGGTAGCGCGGCGCGTCTTCGCTGCAGATCACCGACCAGTGCATGCCACGGTTGATCTGGAAATCCATGCTGCGGTTCGCACCGCGCGCCAGCGAGGCGAGCGGCGCGTAGCGGCCGTGCGCGGCTTCATCAAGAACCAGCGGCAGCAATGAGGCGTACTGGGGTACGTAGGAAAACGCAAAAGCCAGGCCCACCACGCTGTCCGGTGTCAGCACATCCTTCCGGGTGTCGTAGGTGCCGGGATCGCGATACTCGACCGGAACCGGTGCACGGCGCAGGGTCTCGACCACGCTGCGCAGCTGCGCACGGGTATCGGTCGGGAAGCGCCTGCTGCAGGCCGCGTCCTTGCGGCACTGCGCCGACTGCAGGGCGATCGCGTCTTCGAACGTCCTGGCGAAATCGCCGCCCACCACCAGCTCATTCGGCACCACGCCATCGATGACGATGCTGCGGGTGTGCTGTGGATAGGTACCCGCATAGCGCTGGGCCACGCGGGTGCCGTAGGACGCACCGATCAGATTGACCCGGTCCACGCCCAAGGCCTGGCGGACCGCGTCCAGGTCGGCAATGGCTTCGGTGGTGGTGTAGAAACGTGCGTCCGCACGTCCCTGCAGGGAAGCCGCGCATCGCTGGGCATAGTCGCGCAGCAAGGCCTCGGAGGGCGCCGCGTCCTCGTCCATCGGCAGTTCCTTTCCGTCCGCGCCGAGGCAGCTGAGCGGGTTGGAGCCGCCGGTGCCGCGCTGGTCGACCAGGAAGATGTCCCGCTGCTTGCGCACCTGGCGCAGCGCGGTATCGACAATGACGGCCACTTCGCTGGCGGCCTGGCCGGGGCCACCGGCCAGGAAGAACACCGGGTCGGGCTGGCTGGAGCCGCTGCTGCCCGACTCCAGCCAGGCGATGCGCAGGCCGATGCGCCGGCCAGCGGGCTGGGCCCGGTCCTCCGGCACCTGCAGGGTGGCGCACTGCGCTTCCACGTTGGCACTGGCACCTACCGTGGACAGCGTGCAGGGCTGGAAGTCGATCGTGCCGAAACGGCGGCTGGGTGCATCGCTGGCGCCTTCGGCGCCGGGTGACGGTGACTGGCTGCAACCGGCAAGCATCAGGCTGGCCAACACTGCGGCCAACGCGAGGTGGTGTCTTTGCATCGTGCTCGTTTCCCCTGGAGGACGTTCCTGGCAACCACGACGGGCTGCCGCGGAAGATGTGACTCAACTTACACGGGCACGGCGTCGTCGGCGATGGGCAGACGCGAAATCTCCGCCGGCGTAGCGCAGGTCAGGCGATCGCGGCCCGCGGCCTTGGCCCGGTACAGCGCCGTGTCCGCCGCTGCCAGCAGCGTGGACAGCTCGCCCTGGCCGTCGTCCATCGCCAGGCCGATGCTGGCAGTGAACGTCACCGGCCCGGTGGCCAGCCGCGCCGGCTTCTGCTGCAGGGCGGTACGGATCGTCGCAGCCCGCGCCATCGCTTCAGCCTGTGTGCTTCCGGCCAGAACCAGCACGAACTCCTCGCCACCATAGCGGCCCAGCAACGTGTCACGGCCCTGCAAACCGTGCTGCAGCAACGCAGCGAAGTGGCGCAGTACCTCGTCTCCGGCCAGATGGCCCCAGCGGTCGTTGATCTGCTTGAAGTGATCGACGTCGATCAGCAGCAGGGCCAGTGGCCGGCCCTGCCGGCGCAGCCGCTGCAACTGCACCTGGCCATCGGCCAGCACCGCGCTGCGGTTGAGCAGCCCGGTCAGGCCGTCTGTGCGCGCCGCACGCCGCAGATCGACCAGCATGCGTTCGACCAGCAGCAGCACCATCGCAAAGCATCGCGCCAGTTCCAGCATCACACCGGCAATGTAGGTGACGAACATCGGCGTGCCGGTGCGCATGATGTCCTCACCGGCATCGGGTGCCACCGGCAGGAACAGGCGCACCGCGTACAGAGCCGCCTCCGCCAGGAACACCACCGCCGCCAGACGGCAGCTGGTGCGCTGCTGCACGGGGGCATGCCGCAGCAGCAGCCACGCGATCCAGCCATCAACCAGCAGCGTGAACACACTGAACACCTGCAGGCGCACGCCCAGGTCCGGCCACAGCACCAGGAAGGCGAAGATGCAGGCCATGAACGCGGCCGCCATCAGCAACGGCCGCCACAGCGGCAGCGGTTGTTCCAGATGCAGCGCCACGCCGCGGAGCATCAGCAGCGCGCAGCCGGCCATCGCCGCATTCCCGGCCAGTATGGCCGGCGCCAACGGCAGGTAGGGTCGCAGCGCCAGCAGGGTCACGCCCAGGGTCAGCAGCCACAGGCTGGCGGTCCACAGGCGCAGCACCGGTTGCCCGCGCAACACCACCAGCAACAACGAGAACCCCACGGCAATGCCGATGCAGAGCAGGAAGCCAAGCACGGTGAGGGTGGGGAAATCCAGGGACATGCGACGCTCATCGGCTGGGGCGGCGCGCGCATCTTAGCGCCTTGTGCTGCGATCCCCGTGGCGCTGCCTGGCCCGATGGAGATGCGGGGTCCGAAAACGGCGAGCACGGCGGCCGCCGCATGCGCAGAATCCTCGGAAAACCAAGGAGACGCCCATGCATGCGTGGTACCTCGGTGGCATCGACCACCGCCCGTTCCTGCACCTGTTCGAGAAGAGCGACACCGCGCTGGCTGCGCTGGGCATCCGGCGTCGCTGGGCCGGCGAATCAGGAGGACACCCCTGCCGGATCAGCCTGAGCGATCCGCCCGGTGGCAGCGAGCTGCTGCTGTTGTCCCACGTGCACCTGCCCCTGCACTCGCCCTATCACGCTTCGGGCCCGATCTTCGTGCAGCGTGGCGTGACCCGCTGCGTGCTGCCGCCGGGCGAAGTACCCCCGTACGTGCAGCGCCGGATGATCTCGTTGCGCGCCTATGACCAGGCTGCATTGATGCTGGCCGCCGAGATCAGCGCAGGCACGGATGTCGGCGCTCGGCTGGACGCGCTGTTTGCCGACCCTGCCGTGGCCTTCGTGCAGCTGCACAACGCGGCCCACGGCTGCTTCTCGTGCCAGGCGGATCGCGTCGGCATGACACCGACATGGCCGGATCTCCACGACGTGATCGTTGCCACGCCGAACACGTGATCGCCAGCGCATCCGTTCAGGCCCACGTGAAGCCCGCGGGAAGGGCTTCACACCCACAGTCACGGATCAGCATTTCCATGGTTCCGCACCCGGCACCGCAACTCGATACTCGCCATGGTGCCGCCGAAAGTCCGCCGCGCAGCGCAACTCTGCGGTCACCGCTCTCTTTCGACGACCACAAGGAAGCGCCATGTCATTCCAATCCACACCGCTGCTGCTGGCCACCTCGTTCGCCGCTGCAGGCCTGTGCCTGGCCGGCAACGCGTTCGCCCACGGCACCATGACCACGCCGGTCAGCCGCGTCTATGCCTGTTTCCAGGGCAATCCGGAGAACCCGACCAACCCGGCCTGCGCTGCCGCGAAAGCGGTGGGCGGATCGCAGGCGTTCTACGACTGGAACGGCATCAACCAGGCCAACGCCAACGGCAACCATCAGGCGGTGGTGCCCGACGGCAAGCTGTGCAGCGGCAACAATCCCACCTTCCGCGGCCTGGACGTGAACCGCAGTGACTGGCAGACCACGCCGATCCACGCCGATGCCAATGGCAAGTTCACCTTCGTGTTCAAGGCAACCGCGCCGCACGCCACGCGCGACTGGCGCTTCTTCGTCACCCGCGACGGCTGGCAACCGGGCAGCCCGTTGCGTTGGGCAGACCTGCAGGAGTTCTGCACGCTGGGCAATACACCGCTCTCTGCCGATGGCACCTACAAGCTGCAGTGCACGCTGCCGCAGCGCACCGGCCAGCATGTGATCTACAACACCTGGCAGCGCTCGGATTCGACCGAAGCGTTCTACACCTGCATGGACGTACGCTTTGAAGGCGGCGGCGGTGGTACGGCGCCGGCACCGCAATGGCAGGATGCCGGCCCGGTCACCGCCCGCGGTGAATTGCCGGTCGGTACGACGCTGGCACTGCGCGTGTTCAATGCCAGCGGCAACGATGTCGAACGTGTGGAAGCGACGCTGGCCAGCGGCCAGACCTCGGCCGCGCAATGGCCCTTGGCGCTGGCCCGCAAGGTCAATGCCAGTGCCAGGCATGCGCGCGTGGGCGTGCTTGCCAATGGCGTGATCACGCCGTCGGCGTCGGCCACCGACAATCGCGTGTACCTGAAGGACGGCAACCGCTTCCAGCTCGATACCCAGGTGCCGGACCCGGGTACGCCATCGCCGGGTGGTGATTTCGACCACGTGTACCCGGCGGGCATCGGCAGCTATGTGCCGGGCCAGACCGCGGTGAAGAGCAGCGACGGCAAGCTGTATGCCTGCCGCCCGTTCCCGGAGGGTGCATGGTGCAACGTCAATGCCGAGGCCTACCGGCCGGGCGTGGGCGCGGCCTGGCGCGATGCGTGGATCGCGTACTGACGCAGTGATGTGGGAGGCGGTGCACATCACACCGCCTCCTGGCTCCCCTGCCGCGCAGTGGGGCGCGCGTTGCGGAAACAGAGGAACGCAGCAGCCTTTCAAACTTGTCTGATGGGCATATGGCGGCTACATGGGAAGACTCCGCGAGGTTTCCAACACTTCGCAAAGGAGTTCCTGCATGCACCTGTCCCATCGGGCCGTCCTCGCACTGTCCGCCGTTGTCGGCCTGGCACTGTCCGGCAACGCCTTCGCCCACGGCACGCTGTCCAAGCCGCTCAGCCGCGTGAAGCAGTGCCACGAGGGCAATCCGGAGAATCCGACCAACCCGGCCTGCGCCGCCGCCAAGGCCATCGGCGGCGCCCAGCCGTTCTACGACTGGGCCGGTGTCAACCAGGCCAACGCCAACGGCAACCATCAAGCGGTGGTTCCAGATGGCGAGTTGTGCAGCGGCGGCAACAGCAAGTACCGCGGCCTCGATCTGAACCGCAGTGACTGGCCGACCTCGCCGATCCGCGCCGATTCGCGCGGGCGCTACACCTTCGAGTTCAAGGCACCGGCCCCGCATGCTACCCGCGAGTGGAAGTTCTACGTCACCCGCGACGGCTGGCAGCCGGGCAGCCCGCTGCGCTGGGCCGACCTGCAGGAATTCTGCACGCTGGGCAACGTGCCGGTCTCCGGCGACGTCTACAAGCTGGATTGCCCGCTGCCCAAGCGCAGCGGCCAGCACATCATCTACAACACCTGGCAGCGCTCGGATTCCGGTGAAGCGTTCTATACCTGCGCGGACGTGCGCTTCGAAGGCGGCGGTGGCGTTGAACCGCCGCCGCAGTGGCAGGACGCCGGCCCGGTCACCGCCCGCGGTGCGTTGGAAGAAGGCACCACCCTGACGCTGCGCGTGTTCAACGCCCAGGGCAATGATCTGGAGCGTCCGGAGATCACCCTGGCGGCAGGCCAGACCGCTGCGAACCAGTGGCCGCTGGCGCTGGCCCGCAAGGTCAACGCCAGTGCACAGCAGGCGCGTGTGGGCGTGATGAGGAACGGCGTGATCACGCCGGTCGCCTCGGCCACCGAGAACCGCGTCTACCTGAAGCCGGGCAACCTGTTCCAGATCGATACCCGCCTGCCGGGCCCGGTGGATCCGGTAGATCCGCCGCCGGGTGACGACTACGACTTCGTGTATCCGGCCGGTATCGGCAGCTACACGCCGGGCGAAACCGTGGTCAAGGGCACCGACGGCAAGCTCTACGCCTGCCGGCCGTTCCCGGAGGGTGCGTGGTGCAACATCAACGCCGATGCCTATCGCCCGGGCACCGGTTTCGCCTGGCGCGATGCCTGGGTCGCGTACTGAGGCAGGGCACCGGGGGCGGCGTGGCGCCGCCTCCGGTTCTTGGAGTTGCCGGCCAGCGGCCGGCACTACCAGGGTTCGTGGGGCTGCCGGCCAGCGGCCGGCACTACCCTGACTTACTTGCTGCTGACGTACTTCTCGCGGCGGATCTGCGGGTTGCCCAGGCCGGCGGCCTTCAGCAGCTCGGTACAGGCATCGACCATGTCCGGGTTGCCGCACAGGTAAGCGATGTCGGTGGCCGGGTCCGGCGTGAAGCCGGCCAGCGCCTGCTGCACGTAGCCGTGCTGTACGTCCGGGTGCGGATCAGCCGGGAGTTCACGCGACAGGCACGGAACATAACGGAAGTTCGGGTGCTTTTCGGCGAAGCTGTAAAAATCTTCGTTGTACAGCAGTTCGCCCGGGCTGCGCGCGCCCTGCAACAGCACGATCTGCACACCGCGTTCGGCCATGGCCTTTTCCAGCAGCGGCAGCATCGAGCGGTACGGGGTAACGCCGGTACCGGTGGCGATCAGCAGGTAACGGGCGTTGTGGTCACCGGGATTCAGGCAGAACCGGCCATAGGGGCCGGACGCACTGATCTGGCCGCCCTGCTCCAGTGCCTCGAACAGGGCCGTGGCGGCGCCACCGGGCACGAAACTGACGGCGATATCCACCGCCTCGCCTGGGCCCAGCGCGTGGTCGTGGATGGTCGCCAGCGAGTAGCTGCGCTTGGTTTCGGTGCCGTCGGCGTAGCTGAAATGGACCTGGATGAACTGGCCGGGCTGGAAATCCAGCGGCTGCCCATCGTCACGCACGAACTGGTAGTGGCCGACGGTCGGGGCCAGCATGCGGCAGCCGACCAGCTTGAGGGGGAATTGAACAGGCACGACTTTTCGGGACAGTGTGTAGCCGGGGCAAGCCCTCGGGGTCTTCTATAATAGCCCCTCCCCGCCCCTCTCCAGCGCCAGCCCATGGGCGCGAAGGCTTCGAGCTTGGCATCCCAGAACGATACGGCGCCCGCCCTGCGCGTGCGCGACCTGCGCAAGACCTACGACAACGGCACCCAGGCCCTGAAGGGGGTTTCCCTGGAAGTGGCCCCGGGCGACTTCTTCGCCCTGCTCGGCCCCAATGGCGCCGGCAAGTCGACCCTGATCGGCATCATCAGCTCCCTGGTCAACCTCAGCGAGGGCCAGGTGGAAGTGTTCGGCAGCGACCTGGTGCGCAACCGCAGCGCCACCATGCGCCTGATCGGGCTGGTGCCTCAGGAAATCAACTTCAACCTGTTCGAGAAGCCCTTCGACATCCTGGTGAACTACGCCGGCTTCTATGGCGTACCGCGCGAGGAAGCCGAGCAGCGCGCCGAAGAGGAACTGAAGCGCGCGCACCTGTGGGAAAAGGCACAGGTAATGAGCCGCACGCTTTCCGGCGGCATGAAGCGCCGGCTGATGATCGCCCGCGCGATGATGACCCGCCCGCGCCTGCTGATCCTGGACGAGCCGACCGCCGGCGTGGACATCGAGATCCGCCGCGACATGTGGCGCGTGCTGAAGGAGATCAATGCCGCAGGCACCACGATCATCCTTACCACGCACTACCTGGAAGAAGCCGAGTACCTGTGCCGCCACCTGGCGATCATCAACCATGGCCAGATCGTCGAGCAGGGGCCGATGCGCACCCTGCTGGCCAAGCTGGACGTGGAGGGCTTCCTGCTGGACATCGACGGTGACCTGCCGGCACAGCTGCCGGTGATCGAAGGTGCGACGCTGACCGCGCCGGACCCGCACACGCTGGACATCGACATGCCGCGCGCAATGGACCTCAACCGCGTGTTCGCCACGCTCAACGAGGCCGGTATCCGCGTGCGTTCGATGCGTACCAAGAGCAACCGCCTGGAGGAGCTGTTCGTGCGCCTCACCGGCAACCTGGAGAAGCCTGCATGAGCACCACCGAGCTGACCGACGGCCAGCGCAACCGCATCGCGCTGATGACCATCGTGCGCCGCGAAGTCGCCCGCATCATGCGCATCTGGGGCCAGACCCTGGTGCCACCGGCGATCACCATGACCCTGTACTTCCTGATCTTCGGCAACCTGATCGGGTCGCGCGTGGGTGACATGGGCGGCTACACCTACATGCAGTTCATCGTGCCGGGCCTGGTGATGATGAGCGTGATCCAGAACAGCTACGGCAACATCAGTTCCTCGTTCTTTGGCGCCAAGTTCGGTCGCCACGTGGAAGAACTGCTGGTCAGCCCGATGCCGAACTGGGTGATCCTGTGGGGCTACGTGGCCGGCGCCGTGCTGCGCGGCCTGATGGTGGGCGTGATCGTGCTGATCATCGCGATGTTCTTCACCCCGGTGCGCATCCCGCACCCGCTGGTGATGCTGACCACGGTGATCCTGGGCGCGACGATCTTCTCGCTGGCCGGCTTCATCAACGCGGTGTATGCGAAGAAGTTCGATGACGTGGCGATCGTGCCGACCTTCATCCTGACCCCGCTGACCTACCTGGGTGGCGTGTTCTATTCGGTGAAGCTGCTGCCGGGCTGGGCCGAAGCGGCCACGCACGCCAACCCGATCTTCTACATGGTCAACGCGTTCCGCTATGGCCTGCTGGGCAGCAGCGATGTACCGCTGCCGGTGGCCTACGGCCTGATGATCGGTTTCGTGGTGGTGCTGACGGCGTTGGCGCTGTGGCTGCTGCGTCGCGGCGTGGGCATGCGCAGCTGAGTTTTGCCTGCAGGGCCTGCGGCCCTGCACCCGCTGAATCAACGTCAACGTCAAGTTCAACGGCAAAAGCTGACTAGCCGGAGGATGGCGGGGTGCGTCCGGTTGCGGGGGACGCCGTAAACCCATCCTGGGGGCTTGGCCGCGGCATCCATGCCGCGGACACCCCCGCAACCGGACCCACCCCGCCTTCGACAGATTGCCGCTGCTGTTGGTGGGTGTCGACCTTGGTCGACACGATGGATCCACGCCATGCGTGGATGGAGCGTTCACGGTAAGGCCGACGCCCGGATCTTTTCGTTCGGGATTGCGGCTAGGCTGTGGCGATGAAGATCACTTCCATTCCATTGGACAAGGCCGTGTCGGACGGCCCCATCGATGCCTTCAGCCATGCGTTGCTGGGCGATTCGCCCACGCTGGATGAGGTGCTGGAATACCTGGCCTCGCGGCACGCGGCTGATCCCCGGTATCGCTACCTGTGCACGCTCGATGATGTCGGCCAATGCCGCTACACCAGCATGCATGCGTCCGACGACGCGCGCATCGCGCTGTACGAGGACGAAGATCCGGAAACCCCCGAAGATGCATTGGCGGCACGCGAGCGGTTGCTGGCGCATGTGGTCGCGCAGCTCGAGCATTCCTCTCATCGGCTGGAATGGAGCGCGCTGCCGGGCACGCTGATGTGCAGCGACGAGGACATCGAGGCGCTGGTCGCCGCCAATGCAACGCCGGACCTCATCGTCGACGAGGTGGTCTGCGTGCAACAGGTGCCGGTGGACCGCGATGACCTGCTGATCGCCGCCCTGCCCAACGGTTACTTCAGCGCGGACTGGGACATCTTCCAGAATCACGCCCTGATCCGGCACCTGCAGGAGCACCATGGCTACCGCCTGTTCGGGCTTGGCGCATCGTGGCTCGGCTTCCAGCGCGACAGCGCGCCGTCGCCTGCACAGGCAAATGCGTTGGTCGCGGACCTGCAGCGCGTCTACGCGGCCGGAACGCATGACACGTGGTCAAAACTGGCTGCAACCCTGGCCACCCGCACCACACTGCTGTTGGGCTACACCGAAGACTTCAGCGAACAACTGCCCTGAGCACCGCTCTACACGAGCGAGCGCAGCGAGCGACCCGCTTTCACTCTTGATCTGCTTTCCGTGGTGGCCGCACCCGGACCGCCCAACCAGGCACGGCTTGCGCTTCTTCGACCACGAGGGGTTCCGCCGTTGGCCGCAATCTCCGGCACAATCGCAGATCTGATTCCCCAGAAAGCGGTGAACGTGCAATGCGCATCCTGATCCTCGGCGCCGGCGGTACCGGCGGTTACTTCGGTGGTCGCCTGGCCCAGGCCGGCGTGGACGTGACCTTCCTCGTGCGCCCCGCGCGCGCCGCACAGCTGGACCGCGATGGCCTGGTCATCCGCAGCCCGCTCGGCGATGCCAGCTTCCCGGTGCAGCACGTCACCGCCGATGCGCTGCCCGCATTGGCCGCGCAGAAGCCGTTCGATCTGGTCATCCTCAGCTGCAAGGCCTACGACCTCGACAGCTCGATCGACGCCATTGCTCCAGCCGTGGGCGCGAACACCACCGTGCTGCCGATCCTCAACGGCCTGCACCACTACAACGCGCTGGACCTGCGCTTCGGCCGCGACGCCGTGCTCGGCGGCCTGTGCTTCATCAGCGCCACCAAGGCCCCCGACGGTGCGGTGCTGCACCTGGGCAAGCCGGCCAAGCTCACCTTCGGCGAACGCGATGGCGGCGCGGCGTCCGCACGCGTGCGTGCCTTCGCCGCTGCCTGCGCGCAGGCCCATCTTGATCACCTGGCGAGCGAACACATCGGCCAGGAACAGTGGATCAAGTACACCTTCCTGACCGCGCTGGCCGCTGCTACCTGCCTGCTTCGCGCGGATATCGGCACCATCGTCGCCACCGATGATGGCGAGGCGATCGTGCGCGGCCTGTACGACGAATGCCTGGCCGTGGCCGAAGCTGCCGGTGAGCCGATTCCCGATGCCGCGCAGGACACCGCACGCGGCACCCTCACCCAGGCCGGCTCTGCATTGAAGGCATCGATGTTGCGGGACCTGGAGGCTGGCCAGCAGGTCGAGGCCGAGCAGATCGTCGGCGACATGCTGGCGCGTGCACGCAAGGCCGATCAGGAAGCCCTGTTGCTGCAGGTCGCCTACAGCAGCCTGCAGGCCTACCAGGCACTGCGCGGCGCGTGAGCCTCCCGTTGCGGGCCAGCGCGCTGCCTACGCGGGTGCTGATCCTCGGTATGGGCTGGAGCGGATGCGTGCTGGCCACGCAGCTGCAGGCACGGGGAGTGCACGTCGTCGGCACGGTGCGTGACCCCTCGTCGGCGCCGGACGATGGCCTGCTGCGGCATCAGCTGCACGCTGACACTCCACCGTCGCCCGCCCTGCTCGATGAGGTCGCGCAGGCCGAGGCCGTGCTGTGCAGCGTGCCGCCAGATGCCGCGGGCGACCCGGCACTGCGCCTGCTGCTGCCGGCTCTGCGGGCCAGCCCGGCACTGCGCTGGGTGGGCTATCTGTCGTCCACGTCGGTGTATGCCGATCGGGCCGGCGGCTGGGTTGACGAGCACAGCGCAGCCGATGCCACCGAAGCAGCCGGCGTGCAGCGCCTGCGTGCCGAAGCGCAATGGCGTGCGCTTGCAGAGGTACGTGGCATCGCTTCGGCGGTGTTCCGCCTGCCCGGCCTGTACGGGCCGGGGCGCAATGCGTTGCTGCAGCTGTCACAGGGCCGTGCCCGCCATGTGATTCGGCCGGGCCTGGCGTTCAACCGCCTGCACGTAGAGGATCTTGCGGCAGTGATCGTCGCGGCGATGCAGCGACCGGTTGCGCAGGGGATATACCTGCCCAGCGATGACGAGCCGGCACCACCGCAGGATGTGCTGGCCTTCGCCGCGAAGCTGGGCGGGTTTGCGATGCCACCTGCCGTGGCGTGGGACGACCCTGCACTCAGCCCGACGCTACGGCGCTTCTACGAGAGCAACAAGCGCATCGACAGCCGTGGCACGCGTGAAGCGCTGGCGTGGCAGCCGCGCTTCCCCAGCTACCGTGAGGGCCTGCGCGACCTGCTCCGGTAGTGCCGGCCAGCGGCCGGCACTACCGTCAACCCGCGTCGGGCAGGCGGAAGAACGCACGCGTGGCGGCAGTGGCATTGGCCGCCGTCACGGCCACGTCCTCGCCCCGGTCACGTGCCAGTTCTTCCGCGATATGCGAGAGGAACATCGGTTCGTTGCGGCGGTCCTTCGGCATCGGCTTCAGCGTGCGTGGCAACAGGTAGGGCGCATCGGTCTCGATCATCAGGCGGTTGGCCGGGATGTTCTTCACCAGTTCGCGCAGGTGCGCGCCACGGCGCTCGTCGCACAGCCAGCCGGTGATGCCGATGTACCAGTCCTGGTCCAGGTAGTCGAACAGCTCGTCGCGTTCGCCGGTGAAGCAATGCACCACCGCCGGGCCGATGCGACCTTCGAAGTTCTTCATCTGTGCCATGAAATCGGCATGCGCGTCGCGCTGGTGCAGGAACAGCGGCTTGCCATTGTCCGCGGCCAGCTGCAACTGGCGCTCGAAGGCACGGTGCTGCGCCGGGCGCGGCGAGAAGTCACGGAAGTAGTCCAGCCCGCACTCACCCACCGCCACCACTTCCGGGTGGTCATGCAGCGCGCGCATCTCGGCATCACATTCCTCGGTGTACTCCACCGCATGATGCGGGTGCACGCCGGCGGTCGCATACAGGAAGCCCGGGTGCTGCTGCGCCAGCTGCACGGCCAGCGGCGAGTGCTCGCGGCTGGCACCGGTGATGACCATCTGCACCACGCCGGCCTGCCGTGCGCGGTCCAGCACGGCATCGCGGTCGCGGTCGAAGGAGTCGTGGGTCAGGTTGGCGCCGATATCGATCAGGTGCATGGTCATCGCGGGGGAAAAGTGCCCGCGCATTGTACCTGCGGCCGCCATGGCCCCTTATCCTTTGCCCATGAATGCCCCGCTCTTCCCGATTTCCCCGCTGCTGCCGCAGATCCAGCAGCACCTGGCCGTGCAGCCACGGCTGGTGCTGGAAGCCCCGCCCGGCGCCGGCAAGACCACCCAGGTACCACTGGCCCTGCTCGAAGCACCATGGCTGCAAGGCCGGAAAATCATCCTGCTGGAGCCGCGCCGGGTCGCCGCACGCAGCGCCGCGCTGTTCATGGCACGGCAGCTGGGCGAAGAGGTCGGCGGCACGGTCGGCTACCGCATCCGCTTCGAGAACAAGGTCTCGGCACGCACCCGCATTGAAGTCGTCACCGAAGGCATCCTGACCCGCATGCTGCAGGACGACCCGATGCTGGAAGAAGTCGGTGCGATCCTGTTCGACGAATTCCACGAGCGCCATCTCAGCGGTGACCTCGGCCTGGCGCTGGCGCTGGACGTGCAGGCGCAGCTGCGCGATGACCTGCGCCTGGTAGTGATGTCGGCCACGCTGGATGGTGAGCGCCTGGCACGCTTCCTCGATGCGCCGCGGCTGAGCAGCGAGGGCCGCAGCTACCCGGTGACGGTCAGCCATTTCCCGGCGCGCCGCGATGAGACGCTGGAACTGCAGGTGCGCCGCGCGGTGCAGCAGGCCCTGGCCGATCACCCCGGTGACCTGCTGGTGTTCCTGCCCGGCCAGCGCGAGATCGCGCGGGTGCAGGCTGGACTGCAGGAATCGCTGGATGCCGGCGTCGAAGTACTGGCCCTGCATGGTGAGCTGCCGGTGGAACAGCAGGCGCGCGTGCTGCAGGCCGCCAGCGATGGCCGCCGCCGCGTGGTGCTGGCCACCAACGTGGCCGAGTCGTCGGTGACCCTGCCCGGCGTGCGCGTGGTGATCGACAGCGGCCAGGCACGCGAACCGCGCTACGACCCCAACAGCGGCTTCACCCGGCTGGACGTGGTGTCCATCGCCCAGGCGTCGGCCGACCAGCGCGCCGGTCGCGCCGGTCGCGTGGCCGAAGGCGTGGCCTGGCGGCTGTGGCCGCAGTCGCAGCGATTGGAGCCGCAGCGCCGCGCCGAGATCGACCAGGTGGAACTGGCCGGACTGGCACTGGAACTGGCCGCCTGGGGCAGCAGCGACCTGCGCTTCCTCGATCCGCCACCTGCCGGCCCGATGGGCGCCGCCCGCGAACTGCTGCAGCGGTTGGGCGCATTGTCCAGCAGTGGTGCGATCACCGCACTCGGCCGCCGCGTACTGGCGCTGGGTACGCACCCACGGATGGCGGCGATGCTGCTGGCCGCGCCCGATACACGTTCGCAGGCACTGGCCGCCGATCTGGCCGCGCTGCTGGAAGCGCGCGATCCGCTGCGCCAGGGCGGTGACGCGCTGGCGAGCCGCTGGCGCGCACTGGCCGCGTTCCGCAATGGCCGCACACCGGGCGATGCCAACCGCAGCGGGCTGGCCGCCATCGATGCCGCCGCCAAGCAGTGGCGTCGCCGCCTGCGCTGCGAAGCCACGCCGCCGGCCAGCATCGAGGCCCATGAGCTGGGTGACCTGCTCGCTCACGCCTTCCCTGATCGGATCGGCTTCCAGCATCCCGGCGATCCACTGCGTTACCTGCTGGCCAATGGGCGCAGCGCGCGCCTGCACGAGCTGAGCGACCTGCGTGGCGAACCGTGGCTGGTGGCCAGCGAGCTTCGCTTTGAGGCACGCGATGCGCTGCTGCTGCGTGCCGCACCGGTGGACGAAGGCCAATTGCGCAGGGCGTGGCCGGAGCGCTTCGTCACCGAAGACGTGGTGCGCTGGGACAGCGAGCGCCGCGCCCTGGTGGCCCTGCGCGAGACCCGTTTCGACCGGATCGTGTTGGACAGCCGCTCGGCCGGCCGGGTCGATCCGCAGCACGCCGCGCAGGCACTGACCGATGCGGTGGCCGAGCTCGGCCTGCAGGCGCTGCCGTGGACCGAAGGCCTGCGCCAGTGGCAGGCACGGGTGGAATCGCTGCGCCGCTGGATGCCCGAGCTTGGCCTGCCCGACTGCAGCGACGACGCCCTGCTGGCCAACCGTGCGCAGTGGCTGCAGCCCGCGTTCGCCGGCAAGACGCGACTGGATGCGCTGGACGAATCCAGCTTTGGCGAAGCGCTGAAATCGCCACTGGAGTGGTCACAACGGCAGCTGGTCGAGCGTCATGCGCCGACCCGCATTACCGTGCCGTCCGGACTGGAGCGGCCGATCACCTATGCGCTGGACAGCGAGAGCGGCGATCCGCTGCCGCCGGTGCTGGCGGTGAAGCTGCAGGAACTGTTCGGCCTGGCCGACACGCCGCGCATCGCCGATGGCCGCGTGCCGCTGACCCTGCACCTGCTCTCCCCCGGTGGCCGCCCGCTGCAGGTCACCCAGGACCTGCGCAACTTCTGGGAAAGCACCTACGCCGAAGTGAAAAAGGAGATGAAGGGCCGTTACCCGCGCCACCCATGGCCGGATGATCCGTGGACGGCGACGGCCACGCACCGGGCCAAGCCGCGCGGAACCTGACGGGCGGGGTCGGATCCCATTGCATCGCGATGGGCTCTGAACCCAGGCGTGGCGCTGGGGTCAGAGCCGTTTCCCAACGGAAAGGGATCCGACCCACCCTGCCTGATCCTGAATGGCTACGCTAAAGTCACACCGCCTGCGTCCCCGACTGACATACCGTTTACGGGCAACACGCGACACTGGACTTCGACCCGAGGCAAAGGACCCCCGCATGAGCAAGCTGACCGTAATCACCGACCGCGCTCTGGAGCGCGCCCTGGAGCTGGCCCACACCGCCGGCGATGGCCTGAAGAGCGCCGGTGGCAGCCTGCGCAACGCGGACTGGATCAAGACCGGCGCCGCCCTCGGCGCAGTGAAGACCGGCGGCAAGGTCGCCACCAAGTTCGCCCGCCGCAACCCGGCCGTGACCATTGCCGCGGCTGCCGTCGGCGTCGGCCTGCTCGGCTATGCGCTGTACCGCAAGCAGCAGAAGAAGAAGGCTGCCAATGGCCACGTGGTGAATGGGCAGGCGCAGCGCATCAACGCACGCGACCGCCGCAACGACACCGTGGTGGACGAGCACAGCGATATCGGCAGCGACGCCTGAGATCGTCGGCCACTGTCAGGGCCGGGGTCCTTCCGCAGGAAGGGCTCCGGCCTTTTCATTTCAGCCAATCTGCCGCCACTGCCCCGGCTGCAGGTCGTCCAGCCGGTAGGGTCCCATCGACACGCGGACCAGCCGCAGCGTCGGCAGGTTCACCGCGGCGGTCATCCGCCGCACCTGGCGGTTGCGGCCCTCGCGGATCGTGATCGCCAGCCAGGCATCGGGCACGGTCTTGCGGAAGCGCACCGGCGGATCGCGTGTCCACAGCGACGGCGCCGGATCGAGGCGCTCGATCTTCGCCGGCAAGGTCGGCCCGTCATTCAGCTCCACCCCATCGCGCAGCCGTTGCAGCTGCTCATCGCTGGGCGTGCCTTCCACCTGCACCCAGTAGGTCTTGTCGGCCTTGTGCCTGGGGTCGGTCAGCTTGTGCGCCAGCGTACCGTTATCCGTCAGCAGCAGCAGGCCTTCGCTGTCATGGTCCAGGCGACCGGCGGCATACACGCGCGGCGGCAGGCCGAACCCGGCCAGCGTCGGCCGCGGCGGTACGCTGCGGTCGGTGAACTGGCAGAGCACGTTGAAGGGCTTGTTGAAGGCGATCAGCATTGCGGGCACGGCAGTCGGCGGGTGGGGCATTGTCCCATTCCCGCATCGCCGCCGCGATCACCACTCAGCCGAAGACCTTCCTTTCCATCAACAGCGCAACGAGCACCACCACGGCGCCGCACGTGGCGGCAGCGTTGGCGCGATACCGTAGCCGCGCTACCGGTGGGCAGGCCCTGCGCGCACGTTCGTCCCACAGGCAACCCACGAGCAGCACCGCAAAACCTGCCGCCGCCACGAGATCATGCACGTGACCCGCATGGAACACGAAGTCGTACAACCGCGGCAGCGCCATCAATGCGAAGGCGGAGTACAGCACTTTCTTCAACAGCACACTCCATTGGTGGCA
Organism: Stenotrophomonas sp. YJH_SMC_120; assembly: GCF_059368675.1. Taxonomy (NCBI): domain Bacteria; kingdom Pseudomonadati; phylum Pseudomonadota; class Gammaproteobacteria; order Lysobacterales; family Lysobacteraceae; genus Stenotrophomonas; species Stenotrophomonas sp. YJH_SMC_120. The sequence goes on along the minus strand of NZ_JCAFRY010000003.1, from coordinate 129,270 downwards.
GCGCCGGGCATTGCCCGGCCGCTACCCATTCCGCCCGACACCGCGCTGCGCGCTCACCAGGCACGGCCCGGCGCCCCCCTTTACGGCTTGATGAAGCGCAGGGTCATGCGGTCGCTTTCGCCGATCGCCTGGTACTTCGCATCATCGGCCTTGTCGTGCTGGTTGGTCGGCGGCAGCGTCCACACGCCGTTCGGGTGGTCCTTGGTGTCGCGCGGGTTGGCGTTGACCTCGCTGCGCGCGTCCAACCTGAAGCCGGCGGCCTCGGCCATCGCGATCACCTGCTGCTGGCCGACATAGCCGGTGTCATCGTCGTCGGCCACGTCGGCCTTGGCGCGGTGCTCGACCACGCCCAGCACGCCGCCCGGCTTGAGCACGTTGAAGAAGCCCTGGAACATGCCCTGCGCCTGGCCGGCCTTGCGCCAGTTGTGCACGTTGCGGAAGGTCAGCACCACATCGGCTGAACCGGCCGGGCCGAACACCGGCTTGGCCGGATCGTAGGCGACCACGGCAGTCTTGCCGAACTGTGCCGGTGCAGCGGCGTACTTCTTTTCCAGGCTGTCGCGGCTGCGCTGCTGGTAGTCGCGTCCACGGCCTTCGGGCACCGCCATCGGATCGACCACCGCAGCAACGTAGTGGCCCTTGTCGTGCAGCAGCGGCGCCAGGATCTCCGAGTACCAGCCGTTGCCGGGGGTGATCTCGATGACGGTCTTTCCCGGCGTCACCTTGAAGAACGACAGCGTCTGCGCCGGGTGGCGGAAGCCGTCGCGCTTGACGTTGTTGGCATCACGGGTGGGTGCCTTCACCGCCGCGTCGATGGCCGGCGACACCTGGATCTTCGCCGGCGCCACCGTGGCCGGTGCGGCGAACGCGGGAACAGCGGCAAACAGGGCCGAAGCAAGCAGCAGGCGGCAACCACGCAGGGACGAAGCAGGCATCATCGGAGCGACTCCAGCGGAAGATGCGGCGAGACTAGCAGCCGCGGCGTCCCAGGTGTTCACAAAACGTTAGCTGCGTGCGTATCGCGGAACACTGTTTTGTGGTCGCCGCCGCAGCACGGTCACACTACGCGTTTTATTCTGGAGCACTTCCCCCAAGGAGTCCGTGCCCATGACGGCAACCCGCGAACTGGGCCGTTCCGGCCTGCATGTACGTCCGCTCGCCTTCGGTGGCAATGTGTTCGGCTGGAGCGCCGATGAGAAGGCCAGCTTCGCCCTGCTCGATGCCTTCGTCGACGCCGGCTTCAATCTGGTCGACACCGCCGATGTGTATTCGGCCTGGGTGCCGGGCAATGCCGGCGGCGAATCGGAGACGCTGATCGGCAAGTGGTTTGCCCGCAGCGGCAAGCGCGACAAGGTGGTGCTGGCGACCAAGGTGGCCAAGTGGGCCGAGCGCCCCGGCCTGACCCCGGACAACATCAATGCGGCGGTCGAGGATTCGCTGCGCCGCCTGCAGACCGACGTGATCGATCTGTACCAGGCCCACGAGGATGACGAGTCGACGCCGCTGGAAGCGACCCTGGCTGCATTCGGCCGGTTGATCGAAGCTGGCAAGGTGCGTGCGATCGGTGCTTCCAACTACAGCGCCACGCGCCTGGCCGATGCGCTGAAGGTGTCCACCGACTACAAGCTGCCGCGTTACGAAACCCTGCAGCCGGAGTACAACCTGTATGACCGCGCCGGCTACGAAAAGGAACTGGAACCGCTGGTGCAGCGCGAACAGATCGGCGTGATCGGCTACTACGCGCTGGCCAGTGGCTTCCTCAGCGGCAAGTACCGCACGCCGGCCGATGCGGCCAAGAGCCCGGCGCGTGGCGAGAACGTGGTGAAGCGCTATCTGAATCCGCGTGGCCTGCGCATCCTGCAGGCACTGGATGACGTGGCCAGCAAGCACAACGCCAGTGCCGCGCAGATCGCACTGGCATGGCAGATCGCACGGCCGTCGATCACCGCGCCGATCGTCAGCGCCACCAGCGTCGAGCAGCTGCACGATCTGCTGGCGGCGGCCAACGTGTCGCTGAGCGTGCACGATGTCGCGCAGCTGGATGCCGCCAGCGCCGAAGCGTGAGGGCCGGTAGTGCCGGCCGCTGGCCGGCATTGCACACATACCGCAGAAAATAATTGAACAAAATGGTTGCGCACGACTAAATCGTGGTTTATCGTGCGCACCTCGTTTCAACAACCACTGGAAACTTCCCTTGAACGCGCATTCCGTCGCCATCGCCAAACTGCTGCCATGCCTGCGCATGGACGGGCCGGCGCGCGCGTTCGGCAAGGAAGACCAGCTGACAACGGCCTGATACCCGCCCTGCGGAGATCGGCCACCCCGATCTCCGAGGCCTGACGACGCCCTCGGAACGCAAGTCCCGGGGGCGTTTTCGTTTGCGTCGACACAAGGACCCGCGATGCCAGAACTGCACCCCGCGCGGCGACCCGCCGCTCACTGACCCAGGCTTTTCCCGCCCCGCCGAAGGATTTACTTCGCGCGACTGGCAGCGCCTGGACATTATCTGCATCGCATCAGAACATTATCGCTCGCCGATAATGTCGGTGGCCTGCACCCTCGATTATCCAACGGTCCCGTTTCAACCACGGGCTGGTGCGCGCGGCGTTGCCGTGGCGTATGCCGGAGGTCGCGGACATGCCATCGCCTGGATCGCCTGCTGGAGGCAGGCACCGGTTCGCCGGTACGCGGTTCGATTCCGCGCGGTCCCCAACTGGATAGCTCAGCTTGGTCAGAGCAACGGATCCGTAATCCGTCTGTCGTGGGTTCGATTCCCACTCCAAACCACATGACCTGTCACGTCATGACTTGAAGCAACACCCGGGGCGCAAGCCCCAGCGGCCATCGTCGCCGTCCACGGACATCGCCTTCGGGCAGGAACGTGGAAGGCAACGGACCGCACGCCGGGCCCCGGCCCGCCGCCACTGCCAGCCACGTTCCGCACCGGTGCTGTCTGCCGGGAACGACGATGGCAGCACTGCCGGCGCATCGAAGGCTCCGCGCGCGGACCGTCCGCCGATGGCCGCCCTCTTCCGCTGCCTGCACGTGATGTGCAGGCAGCCTCGCCACGACCGGATCGACCCGGGTCATGGCGATTCATCCGCAACGGGTCGAACCACCAGAGCCATACAAGGAGAGACTCCCATGTTCCGGACCATCAAGGTCGTGATCGGCGACGGCGAGCGCGGCCTGGTGTATCGCAACCGTCGTTTCCAGCAGATCCTGCTGCCGGGCATGCACCGCCTGTCGCCGTTCGGCGGCCGGCCGCACGTGGACATCCACACTGCATCGAAGGGCGCGGCCTACACTGGCAGCGACCAGGACAGCCTGATCGAAGCGCTGGGCGCACAGCTTGACACGCACTTCGTGCTGGCCAACGTCGGCGCCAGCGAGGTCGGCCTGTTGCTGCGCAACGGCCGCATCGATGAAGTGCTGCCGCCGGGCAGCCGCCGTCTGTACTGGCGCGGTTCGGTCGATACCCAGGTGCAGGTAATGGCGTTGGGTGACGAGCCGCGCATTCCGGCCGACGTGCAGCAGCGGCTGGGTCAATTGGGCGTGCTGCCGCGTGTGGCGGTGATCAGCACGGTGCCGAGCGAGTCGGTCGGCCTGCTGTTCATCGATGGCACGCTGCGGCAGACGCTGGACGCCGGCCTGCACGCGTTCTGGAACTTCAACGGCAACGTGTCGGTGGAGCGTGTGGAACTGCGTGCACGTTCACTGGACGTGTCCGGCCAGGAACTGCTCAGCCGCGACAAGGTGACCCTGCGGGTGAACCTGGCCGCGACCGTGCAGGTGGTCGACCCGGTGCGTGCGCACCGCACGCTCAGCAATGCCGATGAGTTCGTCTACCGGCAGCTGCAGTTCGGCCTGCGCCAGGCAATTGCCGCGCGCAGCCTGGACGAGCTGCTGGGTGACAAGGCGGCACTGGACGGCGAGATCGCTGCGCATGTGCAGGCGGCGATCGAAGGCCACGGCGTGCGCTTGCTCGGCGTCGGCATCAAGGACGTGATCCTGCCGGGCGAGATGAAGGAGATCCTCAACGGCGTGGTGCTGGCCGAAAAGCAGGCCCAGGCCAGCGTGATCCGTCGCCGCGAGGAGGCCAACGCCACGCGTTCGCAGCTCAACACTGCAAAGCTGATCGAGGACAACCCGGTGCTGATGCGCTTGAAGGAGCTGGAGGCACTGGAGAAGGTCACCGAGAAGATCGACACGCTCACCGTGTTCGGCGGCCTGGATGGCGTGCTGAAGCAGCTGGTGACGATCAGGTAGGGGGTAGCGGTGGCGCAGGGACGCGCCGCCGGCCCATCAAGGACATTAAAGAAGACATGGACACTCAACAGAACTATCAATGGCTGCATGCCGAGGGCACCACGCCGATCAAGGGCTGGGTCAACGGTGTGCCGCTGGAAGTGCAGGCGCATGAGCAGCTGCGCAACATCGCTGCGATCCCGTTCGTCGGGCCGTGGGTGGCCGTGATGCCGGACGTGCACCTGGGCAAGGGCGCGACCGTAGGTTCGGTGATCCCAACCCGCGGGGCGATCATCCCGGCCGCGGTCGGCGTCGACATCGGCTGCGGCATGGCGGCGGTGCGTACCACGCTGCGCGCCGATGACCTGCCCGATGACCTGCGGCAGCTGCGCAACAGCATCGAGCGCAGCATCCCGGTCGGCAATGGCCGTGGCGGCGAACATCACCGCATGCCCGACAGCATCCACACCCGGCTGGTGCAGTCCGGGCTGGCCGCCGGCCTGGAGAAGATCAAGGACAGGCACCGCAGGATCCGCACCGACAAGCTCGACCGCCAGCTGGGCACGCTGGGTGGCGGCAATCACTTCATCGAACTGTGCCTGGACGAGACGGACACGGTGTGGGTGATGCTGCACAGCGGCTCACGCGGTACCGGCAACCTGATCGGCACCTACTTCATCGAGAAGGCGCGCGAGGAACTGGCCCGGCGCGTGCTGGGCTTCCACCTGCCGGACAAGGACCTGGCGTTCTTCATGGAAGGCGAGCCGCTGTTCGATGACTACGTCGAAGCGGTGTCGTGGGCGCAGGACTACGCCCGGCAGAACCGCGAGGCGATGATGTCGCGCGTGCTGGCCGAGATGCGCCACCGGCTGCCGAAGTTCCAGCTGGCAGCGATGGCGGTGAACTGCCACCACAACTACGTGCAGAAGGAGATGCACAACGGCCAGGAACTGCTGGTGACGCGCAAGGGCGCGGTCAGCGCGCGTGAGGGCGAGCTGGGCATCATTCCCGGCAGCATGGGCACGCGCAGCTACATCGTGCGCGGCAAGGGCAACGCGGACAGCTTCCACAGCTGCAGCCACGGCGCCGGCCGGGTGATGAGCCGTGGCACGGCGCGCCAGCAGATCACGCTGGCCCAGCACCGCGAGGCCACCGCGCATGTGGAATGCCGCAAGGACAGCGGCGTGCTGGACGAGTCACCGGCCGCGTACAAGTCGATCGACGATGTGATGGCCGCGCAGCTCGACCTCGTCGACGTGGTGCACACGCTGCGCCAGGTGCTGTGCGTGAAGGGGTAATGGAGCGGTGCCGACCAAGGTCGGCACCGCTCCCGATTGCAGTAGAACCACGCCATGCGTGGATGGAACAGCGCCGACCAAGGTCGGCATCTACCGGAGCACGCGCGTTCAGCGCGGCACGCTGTCTTCGGCCACCAGCGCATGGTGCACGCCGATGCCCGCGCGCACGCCTTCGGCCATGGCCAGGGTGATGTTGCCCACCGTGGTCGCATCGCCTGCGGCATACACGTTCGGCACCGAGGTGTGCTTCATCGCATCGACCTCGATCAGCACGCCCAGCGGGCTCTCGACCAACGTGCAACCCAGCTGCTGCACCAATGGCGTGGCCATCGCCTGGGTGGCCGGCACGAACAACGCACGCTGGGCGATTCGGCGGCCGTCGGCCAGCTCCACTTCCAGCCAGGTCGGCTGGTCGCCCTGCACGCCCAGCACGGGTGACGTCTCGATCTGCACGCCGCGCTGCTGCATGGCGGCGCGTTCCTCATCCGTGATGTCCAGTCCCATGCTGAAGAACGTGACATTGCCCCAGTCCGCGAACAGCGGCGCCTTGCTGGCGGACATCGGATGACCGCCAAGCAGGCCAATGGCACCACCACCCACTTCATAGCCATGACAGTACGGGCAGTGCAGCACGGTGCTGCCCCAGCGCTCGGCGAGGCCCGGCAACGCCGGCAACTGGTCGGCAATACCGCTGGCGAGCAGCAGCTTGCGCGCGGCCAGCACCTGGCCATCGGCGGTACGCACTTCCACGCCTTCGGCGCGGGCGGTGGCCTGCACGGCTTCGGCATGCACCCAACGCACCGTGGGGTAGTCCAGCAGCTGCTGGCGCGCGGTCTTCAGCAGCTCGGCGCCACTGATGCCATCCAGCCCGAGCACCCCGTGCGAATGACTGGCGAAACGGTTGCGCGGCGAACCGGCGTCGATGACGGTGACCGGGCGACGGGCACGGGCCAGGATCAGGCCGGCGGCAATGCCGGCATAGCTGCCGCCGACGATGAGCACATCAGGATTCATGGTGACCTTCCAGGGAACGGTGATGGGCAAGATGGCGGGCGAAGTCGGCGCCGAGCTGGTCCAGGGTGGTCGCCTGCAAGCGTTGTTCGAGCAGGCGCTGCGCCTCGCGTGCACCCTCGAGCAGGGCGCTGTTGACCAGCTGCTGGATCGGGCAGCCACCGCCGGAGTCGCGTGCGCCGACCTGGACCAGCGGTGGTGCGCCCACCGCCAGGTAGATGTCATGCAGGGTGATCGCCGCGGCATCGCGTGCCAGCAGGCTGCCGCCGCCGTGGCCGCGGGTGCTGCGCACCAGGCCGGCCTTGTGCAGCTGCGCCAGCAGGCGACGGATCACCACCGGATGCGTCGGCAGGCAGGACGCCAGCTGCTCGGACGTGCGCGGGGCGGCATGGCCGACCAGATGCGCCATCACATGCAGGGCGTCGGACAGTGGATTCGCGGATTTCATGTAACAACAATAGTTACATTTAAATTCTCTGTCGAGAGTCTTCTTTCGTTCCATATGGACACATTTGTCCTATGAAACACCCCCTTCACATCACTAAACGAAACGGTAATGTGATGAGCGTCGCACTTCAGACGCGAGGGGACAGGTCGATACCGCATTGCCCCTTCCCGAGAGTCCCTTCCATGAAAGCGTCTGTCCGTGCTCCGCGCCTGCAGTCCAAGCTGCTCGGCGCGGTTTCCGTTGGTCTGGCCGTGGTCCTGCTGTGCGCATTGGCGGGCCTGGCCTCCGCCTGGTTGAAGTTGTCCACCGAGGTTCCACCCGAAGTCGCGCACAGCCGCGACGCCGAACGCCTGCAGCGCGAGTTCCGCGGCCAGGTGCAGGAATGGAAGAACGTGCTGCTGCGCGGCCACGACGACGCGCTGCGCCAGCGCCATCTGGACGCCTTCGACAGCGAGGGCCGCCTGGTCGAGCAGCTGGCCAGGGGCCTCATAGCCAGCCCGGACATACGCACGCGCGAACTGGCACAGTCCTTCATCGGCCTGCACACGCAGCTGCAGAAGGACTACCACGCCGCCCTGCAAGCGTTTGCGGAAGCCGGCTACGATCCCGCCGCCGGCGACAATCTGGTGCGTGGCAAGGACCGCCCGGTGGCGACCGCACTGGATGCGCTGAGCACGCATGCCACGCAGGTGGCCGAAGCAACCGTAGCGGCGCGGTCGCAGCAGGCGCGGCAGACCCTGCTGCTGTGCGCGGCGCTGACCGTGCTGGCCGCCGTGTTGCTGCTGATGGGCCTGGCCTGGTGGCTGCGGCGCGCGGTGGTGCAGCCGGTGCTGGCGGTGGAAGCCGCTGCGCGTGCCGTGGCCGCCGGTGATCTGCAGCACGTGGTGCAGGTGCGCAGCCGCGACGAGATCGGTCGCCTCGCGCAGGCGATGCAGGCGGTGCAGTCCACGCTGCGCGGCGTACTGGACGCACAGGCGTCGATGGCGCAGGCGCATGACGCCGGCACCATCAGCCATCGCATGGATGCCAGTGCGTTCCCGGGCGCGTTCGGCACCATGGTGGCCGACTGCAACACGCTGGTTGACGCGCACATCCAGGTGAAGATGCGCGCGATCTCGATCATGGGCCGCTATGCCGTCGGTGACCTCAGCCAGGACATGGAACGCCTGCCCGGCGAAAAGGCCGTGATCACCAACGCATTGGATACGGCCAAGGCCAATCTCGGCATGATCAACGGCGAGATCCGCCGCCTGGCCGAAGCCGCCGCCGCCGGTGACTTCAGCCAGCGCGGCGACAGCGCACGCTTCGAGCATGATTTCCGCGCAATGGTCGACGGCTTGAACCGATTGATGCAGACCACCGAACTGAACCTCGGCGAGGTCTCCAGCATGCTGCGCGCGATTGCCGATGGCCGCCTCGGCGCGCGCATGCACGGTGATTTCCAGGGCGTGTTCGCGCGTATCGCCGGCGACGCCAACACCACCGCTACGCAGCTGGCAACCATCGTCACCGACATCAAGCACGCCTCCGGCAACATCCACACGGCGGCGGCGGAGATCGCCGCCGGCAACAACGATCTGTCGCGCCGTACCGAACAGCAGGCCGCCAACCTGGAAGAGACGGCGGCATCGATGGAGGAACTGACCTCCACCGTGCGCCAGAACGCCGAGCATGCGCGCCAGGCCAACCAGCTGGCGATCGGCGCGCACACCGTTGCCTCTCACGGCGGCAGCGTGGTCGGCCAGGTGGTGACGACGATGGGCGCGATCGAAACCTCGTCGCGGCAGATCGCCGAGATCATCAGCGTGATCGACGGCATCGCCTTCCAGACCAACATCCTGGCGCTGAACGCCGCGGTGGAAGCGGCACGCGCCGGCGAGCAGGGCCGCGGCTTCGCGGTGGTTGCCAGCGAAGTGCGCACCCTGGCACAGCGTTCGGCGGCAGCCGCGAAGGAGATCAAGGCGTTGATCGAAGCGTCGGTGGAACAGGTCGGCCACGGTGCACGGCGCGTGCGCGAGGCCGGTGACACCATGGCCGAGATCGTGGCGTCGGTGCAGCGCGTCACCGACATCATGGCCGAGATCTCCGCCGCCTCGCAGGAGCAGAGCGCGGGCATCGAACAGGTCAGCCAGACCGTGATCCAGATGGACGGCACCACCCAGCAGAATGCCGCGCTGGTGGAGGAAGCCAGCGCCGCCGCGCGCAGCCTGGAGCAGCAGGCGAACCGGTTGATCGACGCGGTGGATGTGTTCGATCTGTCGACCACCGCCGCAGCGAAGGACGCGCTGGCGCGCGCGGCCTGATTGATCCGGTTGCCGGCCAGCGGCCGGCACTACCCCGCGATGAACGGTAGTGCCGGCCGCTGGCCGGCAACCCCACCACGACCTCAGCGCAGGTAATCGCTCCGCGCCATCGCTTCAGCCAGGTAATCCAGGAACGAGCTGATCCGCGCCGACACCGCCGTGTTGCGGTAATACACCGCGTGGATCGGCTGGTACACATCCAGCGTCTGCGTCGCCAGCACCGGCACCAAAGTGCCGGTGGCGCGGTCGCGGTCGGTCACGAAGTCGGACAGGCAGGTGATGCCCACGCCTTCCACCGCCAGTCGGCGTAGTGTTTCGCCGCTGGACACCGCGATATCCGGACGCACCCGCAGCAGGCCATCGGCATCGCCCGGCAGCGGCCAGTGATTCAACGATTCCGGTTCGTTGAAGCTGAGCAGGGTGTGCTGGCCCAGCGCGGCGACGCTGGCCGGTTCGCCGTGTGCCGCCAGGTAGGCCGGACTGGCCACCAGCCGCAGCTGGCAGCGACCCAACGGCCGCGCATGCAGGGTGGAGTCGGCCAGCGGCCCGATCCGGATCGCCAGGTCGGTGCGCCGTTCCAGCAGGTCGATGTAGCGCTCGGAGCTGTTCAACTCCAGCTGCACCTCCGGGTAGCGCGCGCGGTACCCGGCCACCAGCGGCGCGATCACGTGCAGCACGAACGGCATCGCCGCATCCACGCGCAGGCGCCCGGCCGGGCGCTCGCGGCGGGCGGCCATCTGTTCCTCGGCGGACTCCACCGCATCGATGATCGCCCGTGCATGGCGCAGATAGGCCTCGCCCTCTGCGGTCAGGTGCAGGCGGCGGGTGGTACGGGTCAACAGGGTGGTGCCGAGCTTGTCTTCCAGCCGCCCCAGCGCCCGGCTCACGCCCGACGGCGTCTGCCCCAGCTGTTCGGCGGCAGCACTGATCGACCCGCTGTCTATCACCGCGAGGAAGGCCTGCATTTCATCGAGAGTGGTCTTCATGCCGCCATTATTGACTGGACGGCAATAGTGATTGGCGTGAAGACCGGTTTTTCGGCAAAGGTGCGCCGCGCACACTGCGCGCCTTCCTTCCCTCCGGAGCCGGTCATGATCCGTGGCATTCCCCTCGCCCTGCTGGCGCTGACCCTCGGTGCCTTCGCCATCGGCACCACCGAGTTCGTCATCGTCGGCCTGATTCCCACCATTGCCGCCGACCTTCAGGTCAGCCTGCCCTCGGCCGGCCTGCTGGTCTCGCTGTATGCCCTCGGCGTGGCCATCGGTGCGCCGGTGCTGACCGCGCTCACCGGCCGCGTACCGCGCAAGTCGCTGCTGGTGGCGCTGATGGTGCTGTTCACCCTCGGCAACGTCATCGCCTTCCTGGCGCCGGGCTACACCTCGCTGATCGTCGCCCGCATCCTCACCGGCCTCGCCCACGGTGTGTTCTTCTCGATCGGTTCGATCATCGCCACCGCGGTGGTGCCGAAGGAGAAGGCCGCCAGCGCGATCGCCATCATGTTCACCGGCCTCACCGTGGCGCTGGTGACCGGTGTACCGCTGGGCACCTTCATCGGCCAGCACCTGGGCTGGCGCGCCACCTTCCTGGCGGTGGCCGCGCTGGGCGTGATCGCCCTGCTCGGCGCGCTGCTGTTCGTGCCGCGCAGCGTGCCGCAGAGTGCGCCGGCCAGCTTCCGCCAGCAGCTGGCCGTACTCGCCCAACCCCGCCTGCTGCTGGTCTATGCGATAACCGCGCTGGGCTACGGCGGCACCTTCCTGGCCTTCACCTATCTGGCGCCGATCCTGCAGGACGTCACTGGTTTCTCGGCAAACGCAGTCAGCCTGGTGCTGCTGGTGTACGGCGTGTCGGTGGCGATCGGCAACCTGTGGGGCGGGCGCATGGCCGACCGCATGGGCCCGGTGCCCGCACTGAAGCGCATCTTCGCCCTGTTGGCCGTCGTGCTGTTCGTGCTCACCTTCACCGCCTACAACACCTGGCTGATGCTGCTGACGGTACTGGCACTGGGTGCGGTGGCGTTCGGCAACGTGCCCGGCCTGCAGGTGTATGTGGTCAAGCAGGCGCAGCGCTATGCGCCGCAGGCCACCGACGTGGCCTCGGGGCTGAACATCGCCGCCTTCAACATCGGCATCGCGCTGGGCGCCTCGCTCGGCGGCCTGGTGGTGGAGAACATCGGCCTGATGCACACGCCGTGGCTGGGCGCGCTGGTGGTGGTGGGTGCGTATGCATTGACCGTGCTCAGCGGCCGACTGGACCGCCGCGACGGCATCGATGACCGCGCCGATGGCATCGCCGTGGCCACGCATTGAGATAGGTCATGCCCTGCCGGTACGGTGGTGCAATGCACCGTTGCCGGCACGCATGCGGCCACTGGCCTACCCTTTGCTGGATATTCGCATCCCTCCCCTTTGCTGGAGCTCCCCATGACTGTCCCCGCCTTCGGTCTCGGCACCTTCCGCCTGAAAGACCAGACCGTGATCGACTCGGTGCGCAACGCGCTGGATGTCGGCTACCGCGCCATCGATACCGCGCAGATCTACGGCAATGAAGCCGAGGTCGGCCAGGCCATCGCCGATTCCGGCGTGCCGCGCGAAGAGATCTACCTGACCACCAAGGTCTGGATCACCGCGTTCAAGCGGGAAGCGCTGCTGGCCAGCCTGCATACCAGTCTGGAAAAGCTGCGTACCGGTCATGTGGACCTGACGCTGATCCACTGGCCGTCGCCGAACGACAAGGTCGACGTGCCGATGGAGGAGTACCTGCCGGCGCTGGCCGAGGCCAAGGCACAGGGCCTGACGAAGGCGATCGGCATCTCCAACTTCACCATCGCCCAGACCCGCAAGGCCATCGAGATCCTTGGCGCCGATGCCATCGCCACCAACCAGATTGAGATGCATCCCTACCTGCAGAACCGCCTGCTGGTGAAGTTCCTGCAGGACAACGGCATTCACGTCACCGCCTACATGAGCCTGGCCTATGGCGAGGTGATCAAGGACCCGGTGATCCAGGCCATTGCCGGCCGCCACCAGGCCACTCCGGCGCAGATCGCGCTGGCCTGGGCGCTGCAGCAGGGCTTCTCGGTGATCCCGTCGTCGACCAAGCGCGAGAACCTGTCGAGCAACCTGGAAGCGGCAGCGATCCGCCTGACCGACGAAGACATGGCGCAGATCGCCAAGCTGGACCGTGGCCATCGCCTGGCGAATCCGGAAGGGATTGCACCCGCCTGGGATTGATCCCACTGCGGTTACGGCTCGGAATCGGTAGGGTCCGCCCTTGGTCGGCACTGACCTCTGATGGATCATTGAAACACCGTGCGGACCAAGGTCCGCACCCACCGAAAGCGGATTTGGCCTACTCCTGCAGCAACCACCCGCGCATTGCCGCACTGACCTCATCCGGCTTTTCCATCGGTGCCAGGTGCCCGCAGTCCGGCACCACCACCAGCTGCGAGTGCGGCACCAGGGCGTGCATTTCCTCGCTGACCGCGAGTGGCGTAATGCGGTCGTTGGCGCCACATACGATCAGCAGCGGATCGCGGTAGCCAGCCAGCACGTCATGGCCGTCACGGCGTTCCAGCGCACTCTGGCGCAGGAACACGTCCGCGCCCAGGCGGGCGGTCATGTCACGCACACGTTGCACCAGCACGTAATCATCCAGCCGCGAGGCATCGATGTAGCTGCGCATCAGCACATCGCCGAAGCCATGGAACTTTCCGGGCAGGCGCACGCTGGCCCGTTGGCTGCGGCGCTGTTCGGCACGTTCCGGTGAATCGGCGTGGATCGAGGTATCGACCAGCGCCAGCTGCAGCACACGCTCGGGCGCGATGCGCAGGATCTGCTGGGCGACGAAGCCACCCAGCGAGAAACCGGCGAGGGCGAAGCGTTCCGGCGCCTGCGCCAGCACGTCCTCGGCCACCGCCTGCAGGGTCTCGCCGCGAGTCTGGTCGCCTACCGTGCAATCGGCGATGTCGGCCAGATCGGCCAACTGCGCGCGCCACAGTTCGGCATCGTTGAGCAGGCCAGGCAGCAGCAGCAGGGGGATACGGTCGGTCATGCGGGTATTGTCGCGCCGGTGCGGTGGCAAGGACATGCCGTGGCTGGCCCTGTGCGTTGCAGAACCGGCCCAGCAGCACGACGACACGCTAGGATGCAGCCCTCGACCCTACCCGTTCCAAGGATGCGGCCATGGCAGACCCCTACAACAGCGGCAACCCGACGACCTCGCTGGCACGTTTCGACGATGCGCTGGTCACCACCGCCTTCGAGCTGCCCGGCCATCGCGTGGTTCGCAACCTGGGCGTTGTGCGCGGCATCACCGTGCGCTCGCGCTCGATCGTCGGCAATTTCCTCGGCGGCATCCAGACCCTGTTCGGTGGCAACATCACCATCTACACCGAGCTGTGCGAACAGGCCCGCGAGGAAACCTACCGCGACATGGTCAAGCACGCGCGGCAGCTGGGCGCCAACGCGATCATCGGCATGCGCTACGACGCCACCGATGTGATGACCGGGCTGACCGAAGTGCTGTGCTACGGCACGGCAGTGGTGGTGGAACCGATGCGATAGCCTGGTCGTAGTGTCGAGCTTGCTCGACTGCTTTCGATGGCAACAGTCGAGCGAGCTCGACTCTACAGCGGTGCCGCCGGCACCTCGACCTGCTGCACCGGCAGGGTCACCATCATCACCGTCGGGTCATCCGGGTCCAGCTTCGTCTTGAAGCCCAGGCTCTGGCACATCGCCAGCATGGTGCTGTTCTCGCGCAGCACTTGGCCTTCGACCACGTCCAGGCCCAGCCACTTGGCGTACTCGATCATGATTGCCATCAGCCGCCAGCCGATGCCGTGTCCCTTCAGGTCCGAGCGGATCAGGATACCGTACTCACCGCGGTGGTAATCGGCATCGGCGTGCAGGCGCACCGCGCCAAGCATTTCGCCACTGCGCGGTTCGATCGCCACCAGTGCGATCGAGCGTGCGTAGTCGAGCTGGGTCAGGCGCGCGATGAACTCGTGGCTGAAGTGCTTCACCGACTGGAAGAAACGCAGGCGCAGGTCCTCGTCGCTGACGCGGGCGAAGAACGCACGGAACAGCGCGTCGTCCTCCGGCCGCACCGGACGCACGAAGGCGCGGCCGCCATCGGACAGTTCGATGGTGCGCTCCCACTCCTTCGGGTACGGGAACACCGAAAAACGCGGATGACCACGGCCCTTGTGCAGGATGCGCGACGGCGCCACCGCCACACGTGCGTCGAGGGCGAGGATGCCTTTGCCGTCGACCAGCAACGGATTGATGTCCAGCGTGCGCACTTCGGGGATGTCGGCAGCCAGTTGTGCCAGCTTGACCAGCGCCAACGCCAGTGCGCGCTCGTCGGCGGCAGGCACATCGCCATAGGCCTTTAGGATGCGCGAGGCGCGGGTCTGGCCGATCAGCTCATGGGCCAGGCGCAGATCCAGCGGCGGCAGCGCCAACGCCTTGTCATTGATCACTTCGACCGCGGTACCGCCCCGACCGACCACGATCACCGGGCCGAACGTCGCGTCATCGGCAATGCCGACGATCAACTCGCGCGCCTTCGGGCGAACGATGGTCGGCTGCACCAGCAGGCCATCGATGCGCGCAGCCGGCCGCAGCTGGCGTGCGCGCGACAGGATCGCGTTGGCCGCGCTCTGCACCGCCGGCAGGGTGGACAGGTTCAGGCGCACGCCGTCCACTTCCGACTTGTGCGGAATGTCCGGCGACAGGATCTTCAGCGCCACGCTGGCGCCACGCTCCAGCAACGGCTGCGCCAGGTCCATTGCCTCGTGCGCATCGCGCGCGTGCATCACCGGCGCGGAGGGAATGCCGTAGGCCTTGAGCAGTTCGTGGGTGGCCAACGGGTCCAGCCATTGCTGGCCGTTGGCCAATGCCGCATCGACCAGCGCGCGTGCGGCCGCCGCGTCGACACTGAAGTCCTGCGGCAGGCTGGGCGGTGTTTCCATCAGCGCGTTCTGCGCTTCGCGGTAACGCACCAGATGCTGGAAGCCGCGCACCGCTTCGGCCTCGGTCGGATAGGTCGGCACCCGTGCCGCGTTGAGCGTGGCGGTGGCCTGGTCATCGTTACCCAGCCACACCGCGAATACCGGCTTGTCGCGGTGATGGCGCGGGCGCAGTCCGAGCGTGCGGGTAAGCGCCTGTGCGGCGTCTGCGGATGAAGTGAATGCGGTCGGCACGTTGACCACCATCACCGCATCATTCTCGTTGTCAGCCAGCAGCGCCTCGATGGCGGCGGCATAGCGGTCACCATCGGCGTCGACCACGATGTCGACCGGGTTGCTGCGCGACCAGCCCTGCGGCAGCACGGCGTCGAGTTTCTCGACCGTGCTGTCGGACAGGTTGGCCAGCGTGCCACGCAGTGCAATGAGCTGGTCCACGGCCAGGCGGCCGACACCGCCACCATTGCTGAGAATGGCCAGGCGACGACCGGGGAAGGTCCCCAACCGGCCCAGCGATTCGGCGGCCGTGAACAGTTCGTCCAGCGCGCCCACGCGCAGCAGGCCGGCGCGGTTGAACGCGGCGCCATACACGTCGTCGGCGCGGGCCAGGGCCTGCACATGGGTATCGCGGCTGCCCGGCTGCACGCGCTCGGCGCGGCCGGACTTCACCACCACTACCGGCTTGGCGCGGGCGGCGGCACGCGCGGCCGACATGAACTTGCGCGCATCCTTGATCTGCTCGACGTAGAGCAGGATGGCGCGGGTGCGGTAGTCGGTGGCGAAGTAGTCGAGCAGGTCACCGAAGTCGACGTCCATCGTGTCGCCCAGCGAGACCACCGCGGAAAACCCGACCGAGCGGGCCACGCCCCACTCCACCAGCGCGGCGGCAATGGCCGAGGATTCGGAGATCAACGCAAGATCACCGGCCTGCGGGAAGTGCGCGGCGATGCTGGCATTGAGCCGTGCGTGCGGTGCAATCACACCCAGGCAGTGTGGGCCGAGGATGCGCAGGCCATGCTTGCGCGCCACCGCCTCCACCTGCGCCGACAGCGAGCCCGGGCCTTCACCCAGGTGCGCGGTGAGGATGATTGCCGCCTGCACGCCGCGTTCGGCAGCGGTGCGCACCACCTGCGGCACGATCGACGCCGGCGCGGTGATCACCACCAGATCCGGCACCCAGTCCAGGTCCTTCAGCCGCTTCACGGTGCGGATGCCATCAATTTCGGCATGCCGCGGGTTGATCCACGCCACCTTGCCGGGGAAGCCGGTGCCGCGCAGGTTGCGCATCACCGCACGTCCGGCCGAGCGCTGACGCGGGCTGCCGCCGATCACCGCGACCGACTGCGGACGGAACACGGACTGCAGGTGGTAGGTACTCATGCGCCTACGGTAACCAAATTCCATGGCGATGGGGTCAGATCCCTTTCGCCAAGGAAGGGATCCGACCCCGTAACCGACCCCGGTTTACAACAGTGTGCCGTGCAGGATCATCGCGGCGATGCTGAAATAGATCACCAGTCCGGTCACGTCCACCAGCGTGGCCACGAACGGGGCCGAGGCACTGGCCGGGTCGAAGCCGAGCCGCTTCAGGATGAACGGCAGCATCGATCCGGACAGCGAGCCGAACGTGACGATGCCGACCAGCGCGGCGCCGATGGTGATCGCCAGCAGGATCCAGTGCTCGCCGTAGTCATGCAGGCCACCCAGCTGCCAGATGACGATGCGCACGATGGCCAGGCAGCCGAGGATCGCGCCCAGCACCATGCCGGTGGGCACTTCGCGCAGGGCCACCTTCCACCAGTCGCGCAGGCGCAGTTCGCGCAGCGCCAGGCTGCGGATCAGCAGCGAGGTGGCCTGTGAACCGGAGTTGCCGCCCGAACTCATGATGAGCGGAATGAACAGGGTCAGCACCACCGCGCGCGCCAGTTCGTCCTCATAGTGCTGCATCGCGCTGGCGGTCAGCATCTCGCCCAGGAACAGCACGCTCAGCCAGCCGGCGCGCTTGCGCAGCATCTCGAAGAAGCCGATCTGCATGTACGGCTTGTCCAGTGCTTCCATGCCGCCGAACTTGTGCGCGTCCTCGGTGGATTCCTCGATCAGCGCATCCAATACGTCATCGACGGTGACGATGCCGAGCATCTGCTGCTGCGCATCGACCACCGGGATCGCCAGCAGGTCGTGGCGACGGATCAGCCGTGCCACTTCTTCCTGGTCCATCAGTGCGTCCACCGTCACCGGTGGATTGACCTGGGCCACGTCCAGGATCGACTCCTCCGGCAGGCCGGTGATCAGCCGGCGCATGGTCACCACCTGCTGCAGCTGCTGGCTGTCCGGGTCCAGCACGTAGATCGCGTACACCGTTTCACGGGTGCGCTCGACCTGGCGGATGTGCTGCAGGGTCTGCGCCACGGTCCAGCTGGCGGGTACCGCCACGTACTCGGTGGTCATCAGCGCGCCGGCGGTGTTCGGCGGGTAGCTGAGCAGCTTCTGGATGGCCTGGCGGGCGTCGGTGCCCAGCAGCGGGATCAACCGGGCGCGTTCTTCCTCATCCAGCTCATGGACGATGTCGGTGGCGCGGTCGTCGGCCATCAAGCCGAGCAGGGCGGCAGCGCGCGCCGGCGGCAGCGCAGCCACCAGTTCGCCGCTGCGGTGCAGTTCCGGCGCTTCCAGCATTTTCACTGCACGCGGCAACGGCAGCGCAGCCAGCGTTTCCGCGGCGCGGGTCAATTCCAGCGTGTTGAGGAATTCCACCGCATCGGCGGTGTTGAAGTTCGCCAGCGGCGCGGCCAGTGCGGCGGCATCGGCCACCGGGCGCAGCAATTGCTTCTGGTTCATCGGGTTTGCCTTGTGGGGTGCGACCTCGCGCAACGCCAACGCAGGCAAACCGTCCCGATGTCAGGCGGTGGCCATCGCTGGCGTCGAACGAGGTCGACTTCTACTGTCGCTGGACATGGGTTGGGGACTCCGGGATGCGTGTGCCGACGGACGCGCCGCCAGCGGCGGGCAGTCTGGACCCGTGGACCATGCAGGTCAACCCGGTCCCGCCGCGGCAGCACCCTGCCCGCAGGTTGTTCTCGTGCGTACACAGGCCGGCGCGCATAATGGCGCGGTGGTGTTCGCCACGCTTTTCCCCCACCCGAACGGACGCACAGCGGCTCCCCCGATGACCAGGTATTCCCATGCATAGCGGTGGTCTGGAACTGGCGCTGGTGCTGCTGCTGGCGGCAGTCATCGCCGTGCCGGTGTTCAAGAAGTTCGGTTTCGGCGCGGTGCTGGGCTACCTGGCGGCCGGTGTGGTGCTGGGCCCGGACGGGCTGGGCTTCGTGCAGGACGCCGACCGCATCCTCGGCGCCGCCGAGATCGGCGTGGTGATGCTGCTGTTCGTGATCGGCCTGGAGCTGTCGCCGGCACGCCTGAAGGTGATGCGGCGCTCGGTGTTCGGCGCCGGTGCGGCACAGGTGGCGCTGTCCGGGCTGGTGCTGGGCGGCCTGCTGCTGCTCGACCATTTCCAGTGGAAAAGCGCACTGGTGGTGGGCGTGGCACTGGCGCTGTCGTCCACGGCGGTGGGCCTGCAGCTGCTGTCCGAGCACAAGGCGATCAACAGCGACCACGGCCGGTTGGGCTTTGCCATCCTGCTGTTCCAGGACCTGATCGCGATCCCGCTGCTGGCGGCCATCCCGCTGCTGGGCGGGGTCAAGAACGAGACCCTGCGCTGGGAAGATGCGGCCGTGGCGCTGGGTGCGCTGGCGGTGGTGATCCTGTGCGGACGACCGGTGCTGCGCAAGGTGTTCAGCATCATTGCGCGCACCCGCAGCCCGGAAGTATTCACTGCCACCGCCCTGCTGGTGGTGCTGGGCACCGCCTGGTTCATGCAGGAAGCCGGCCTCAGCCCCAGCCTCGGCGCGTTCCTGGCCGGCGTGCTGCTGTCCGATTCGGAGTTCCGGCATGAGCTGGAAGCGCAGATCGAGCCGTTCAAGGGGCTGCTGCTGGGCCTGTTCTTCATCGCGGTGGGCATGGGCATCGACCTGGACCGCATCGCCGCCGAGCCGTGGCTGATCGCCGCAGGTGTCGGCATCCTGCTGGTGGTCAAGTTCAGCCTGCTCTACGCGGTTGGACGTGTCGCCCGGCTCAGCTCGCGGCAATCGCTGCTGCTGGGCAGCGTCCTGTGGCTGGGCGGTGAGTTCGCCTTCGTGGTGTTCAACGAGGCACAGCGCGCGCACCTGCTGGGCAACGCCAACCACGACCGGCTGGTGGCGATCGTCGGCCTGTCGATGGCGATCACGCCGCTGTTGATGATCGCGCTGCTGAAACTGCTCGGCCAGGAGAAAGCCACTCCGCGCGAGCCGGCCGAGGCCGACAAGGTGGCGCCGGACAACCGGCCCAAGGTGCTGATCGCCGGCATGGGCCGCTTCGGCCAGGTGATCGCGCGCCTGCTGACCGCGCAGAAGGTGCCGTTCGTGGCGCTGGAGGCGAACCCGGATACCGTGGCCGACCTGCGCCGATTCGGTAACCAGCTGTATTACGGCGACCCGACCCGGCCGGAGATGCTGCGCGCGGCCGGGGGCGAGCACATCGATGTGTTCGTGATCACCGTGGATGACCCGGAAACCAACCTGCGCGCGGTGCGCATGGTGCGCCGGCTGTACCCGGACGCGACGGTGCTGGCGCGTGCACGCAACCGCCAGCATGCGTGGCGCCTGATGGACATGTCGGCCGAGCCGTTCCGCGAAGTGTTCGGCACCAGCCTGGAGATGAGCGGCCGCGTGCTGACCGCGCTGGGCGTGGCACCGGACGTGGCCGAGCGCCACGTGCAGCGCTTCCGCGAGCACGATGAGCAGCTGCTGCGCGACCAGTACCTGGTGTACGACGACGAGGCAGCGGTGATCCAGACCTCGCGCGACGCACGCAACGACCTGATGCATCTGTTCGAGGCCGACGCGGAAAGCGACGGCAAGTAGGCGTGCCGACCAACGGTCGGCACCCACCACGGATTGCAGTAGTGCCGGCCGCTGGCCGGCAATCTCGCGTCCCCGGGGTGTCATGAGGCTGCCGGCCAGCGGCCGGCACTACCCACTGCGGATTCCAGCAGTGGATCCACGCCATGCGTGGATGACGCGATGCCGGGGTCAGAGCCCTTTCCGTGGGAAAGGGATCCGACTCCGGTGCTCAACCGTTGTCGCGCAGGAACCGCGCCATCGACGAGACGCCCGGCACGCGCGGTTCGAACTCGCCGGCCACGTCGATGAAGCCACGCATCACCGCGATCTCGCGCGGGCTGCGGTTGAGGCTGTCGCGCGCCTCCGGATCGGCACCAGCGCGCAGCAGGCGCTGCACCAGCAGCGGCAGGCCGTGCAGGGCCGCGAGGTGCAGCGGTCCGAAGCCGCGCGGATCACGCACCTCAAGGCTCACGTCTTCGTCCAGCAGACGTTCCACCGCAGCCATCACCACCTGTTCGTCGCAGGCGGTGCCGGGCTCGGCGCGTGCGCCCAGCAGCAGCAGCAGCGGCGTGACCGAACCAGCCGCGGCCTGGTCCGGTTCGGCACCGGCCAGCAGCAGGGTGTCGAGCAGGGCGAGCAGGCGCGAGCGGTCGCGGGCACTGAAGCCATACAGCGCGGCACAGTGCAGTGGGCCCAGCTGCTGGGCATCACCGGCGTGCACGTCGGCACCGGCGGTGAGCAGGCGCGCAACGATGTCCGGCAGGCCCAGCGCGGACGCCAGCATCAGCACGGTCACGCCGCCCGGCAGGCGGTGTTCCAGCTTGGCGCCAGCGTCGAGCAGGGCCGAGACGATGTCCACCTGGCGCATGCTGACCGCCGCCGACAGCGGCGTGGCACCACTGGCCGCTGCGTGCTGCGGATCAGCGCCACGCGCCAGCAACAGGTCGGTCACCGCCAGATGGCCACCACCGGCGGCGCGCAGCAGCGCGGTGCAGCCCTGCGCATCAACCGCATCGACGGCGAAGCCCAGATCGATCAGGCGGCGCACCGCGTCGACGTCACCGGCCATTGCGGCGGCCGGCAGATCGGACTCGCGCAGGGTGCGGCGCGGCAACGGCCACACCCGCCAGTCCAGCCAGTCGGCCAGGTCGCGGCGACCAATCGACAGCGCCACGCCCAGCGGCGTCTGGCCATCGGCGGCGCGTGCTTCCGGCGAGGCACCGTGCTGCACCAGCAGCTTCAGCGCGCCTTCGCGGGCCAATGCGGTGGCCAGATGCAATGCCGTCATGCCATGGCTGTCGCGCGCTTCGCGATCGACGCCCGCCTTGAGCAGCGCCTGCTGCAGGCGCAGCCAGCCCAGGCGCACCGCCAGCGACAACGGCGGATCACCGGCCGGCGAAGCCGCGAACGGATCGGCGCCACGCTCCAGCAATTCCAGCGCCAGCTGTTCCAGGCCACGGGCGGCCTGGTCGTGCTGCGCACAGGCCGCCAGGAAGCGCGCCAGGCCACCGCGTCCGGCCGGTGACAAGCCACGCTGCAACATCACCTGCAACGCCGGCACTGCATCAATGCCGCGCGACAGCAACGCGAACATCGGCGTATCGGAACAGGCGTCACGCACATAGGGGTCGGCGCCGTGGCCCAGCAGCCAATCCACCGCGCGCGGCTCCAGCGCCAGCTCGGGGTCGAGCAGCAGACCGCCCAGTTCTTCCGGCTGGCACAGCTTGGCCAGCGCGGCCATGCCTTCGGTGTTGCCGAAGCCCAGCGCTTCGCGCAGCAGGGTCAGCGGCGGACGGTCCGGCAGCAGGCCGCTGGCACTGGCGGCTTCGCCACGCTCGGCCAGGCCGTCACTGACCGCGGCCGGCAACGGATAGGACGGATCCAGCAGGGCGACAATCGCCCAGCGCCCGGCTTCGGCAGCGTAGTCCACTGCACGGCGACCGACCGGATCGGTCGCGTCGGCGGCGATGCCCAGCTCCACCAGGCGCTTGACCAGCAACGGCGAGACATCCTCTGCCATCACCGCCAGCTGCACTGCGTTGCGCCCTTCGCCGTCGACGGCAACCAGGTCCGGCTTGTGCGGCAGCAAGTGTTCGACCACCGCGGCACGCCCGGCACGGGCGGCTTCCAGCCAGGGTGTACGCCCCAGTGCATCGCGTGCTTCCAGGTTGGCACCGGCGGCCAGCAGCACGCCGATGATTTCAACGTGGCCGGCCAGCGCCGCCTCGTGCAGCGCGCTGCGGCGCTGGCGATCACGCGCGTCGGCACGCGCCTTGTGCTTGAGCAGCAGCTGCACGCCAGCCGGATCGTCGTCTTCGGTGGCGGCGGCGGCCAGCAGCACCGGGGTGCCCTCTGCCGGTTCGCTGCGCGCACCGCGTTCGAGCAGGAAGCGGGCCAGGCGCCAGTTGCCGACCTGGCAGGCCACGGCCAGCGGCGACCAGCCCTCGTTGTTCAGCGCATCGACTTCGGCGGCGGCATCGCGCAGCAGCGCGGCCACGCCCGGGTCGGAACTGCGCGCGGCATGGTGCAGCGGGGTGTTGCCATCGCTGTCGGTGGCACGCGAATCGGCACCGTTGGCGAGCAGGGTCATCACGGCTTCGGGGCGGCCATGCCAGCTGTCGCGGGTGGCGGCCAGCAGCGGGGTCATGCCCCGGTGCGGCGCGTTCACGTCAACGCCGCGGGCAATCAGTTCGCGCAGCAGGCGCAGGTCCGGCAACACCGCCGCCAGCACCGCCAGGCTGCGCTGGTCGCGCCAGTTCGGGTCGGGCAGCGCATACGGATCGGCGCCGGCCTGCAGCAGCTGCAGGCCGCGGTCGATGCGGCCGTGGCGGGCGGCTTCATACAGGGCCGGGGTCAGCTCCTGCGGTGCCATCGCCTCCAGCGGCGCGGTCTCGGCCGCGGCAGCGAACATCGGTTCGTGTTCTGCGCTGGACGTCGCCATCGGGCTGGGTCGCAACGACACCAGCGGCGCCGGCGCGACCCGCTGCAGCAGCAGGTGCAGCACGGGAGACACCACCACCACGGCCAGCGCAGCGGGCCAGCGCGCGCTCTCCGGCAGCAGCCCCGGCCAGGCCGGCAGCACCACCAGCGCGGCCAGCGCGATCACCAGCGCCGCCACGCCGAGACCGCGCCAGGCGGTCAGGTCGCGACCGGCCAGCGCCTGCCAATGATGGGCCAGGCGGCCATCAAGCCGTTCGACATCGTTCCACAACGGCCAGGTGCGCCAGGCAGCGAGCAGGCCGGCACTGACCAGCACGCTCAGGCCCAGCACCGCCGCAAGGCTGCCGCTGTCACGCAGCGCCGCCAGCGGCCAGGCCAGCAGCAGCGCCAGCAGCAGCGGTGCGGCCGCCCACAGTGCCAGCAGCGCCGGCAGGTCCTGGCGTGCAACCACCTTCAGCGGCAGCAGCGCACGGCTGCGCCGCCACCACGATACGCCCAGCGCGAACGCCGGTTGCGCCAGGGCGGCGAGGATGGCACCGGCAACGCCGCCCACGGCAGCACCCAGTGCCAGCACGGCGCCCACGGCGAAGGCGATCGACAGGGCGCGCGGACGGGAGACGTCAGTCATAGTGGCGCGGCATCAGGCTGGCCACCGACGGCGGCACCTGCAGGTAGAACCCGCGCTCGCTCATGTCACTGCGAACCTTGTCCGGGTCGGCCTGGGCCAGGCGACGCTGGGCATCCAGGGTCACGTCCAGGACGAAGGTGAGCGCACCCAGCGAGGTGAGCAGCGGCGCAGGCAGCGCGCTGAAATCATCGCGTCGGGGAACGTAGACGTAGGTGTCAGGCTTGAGTTGGCTTTTATAGACGTAGGCGTGCATGTCCGCGGGACGATAACCCGGGAAGAGCCATGATTGTGTCGGAAAGCCGACACCGGGGAAAGCCGTCGACCGACGATGGCAGCGTGATCGACGGCGTTTCCCCGACGGGGTTCAGCAATGTGGCGGCGGCGTTCAGGCAACGCCGCTGCCCTGCGGTCGCTTACTTGACCTTGGCGTAGGTGCCCTTCAGCGCCACGCCAGCGAGGATCGTACCGGCATAGCATTCGTAGTTGGTGCTGCTCTTGAACTCGTTCTTCTTGTAGTAGCTGACGATGTCGACCACCGCGTTGGCTCCGCGTGACTTGGCGCCGTCCTGCAGCGCGCGCAGCGCCGACAGCGCGACCCAGCGGCAGGCCTCGGCATCGCTCTTGTTGGCGGCGTTGGTCTTCTTGTTGGTCACGTCCTCGCCCAGGCGCTGCTGCACGCTGACCGGCTGGCCGGCCAGGTAGAAGCGCACGCTGCCGTCGATGCCGGCGTCCCGGGCGGCCTGCGAGGTGACCAGCTCCTGCAGGGACTGCTCAACGCGGGTGTCGCGGGCGGAGGCGGTGGAGGTCAGGGCCAGCAGTGCAGTGGCCGTGGCGATCATCAGGGTGCGGCGCATCGGAACATCTCCTTGTCGGGGGTGCGGGTGGGTTGAGGAAAAAGGCGGGATGGGACGGTGGATCATTCGCTCCAGCGGCGGAACACCAGCGAGGTGTTGATGCCGCCGAAGGCGAAGTTGTTGCTCATCACGTACTCGGCCTGCAATTCGCGGCCCTGCCCGGTGATGAAGTCGAGCTGGCCGCAGCGCGGGTCAACCTCGGCCAGGTTCAGCGTGGGAGCGAACCAGCCGGCACGCATCATCTCGATGCTCAGCCAGGCCTCGAACGCACCACAGGCACCGAGCATGTGGCCGACGTAGCTCTTCAGCGAGCTGATCGGTACGCGGCTGCCGAACACCTGCGCGGTGGCCTGGGTCTCGGCGATGTCGCCGTGATCGGTGGCGGTGCCGTGGGCGTTGACGTAGTTGATCTGCGCCGCCTCCAGGCCCGCATCCTCCAGCGCCAGGCGCATGGCCTGGGCCATGGTGTCGGCGCTGGGCTGGGTGACGTGCTGGCCGTCGCTGTTGGTGCCGTAGCCGACCACCTCGGCAAGGATGGTGGCACCGCGCGCCTGCGCGTGCTCCAGGTCTTCCAGAATCAGCGTGCAGGCACCCTCGCCCAGCACCAGGCCATCGCGGCCGGCATCGAACGGGCGCGGCGTGGTCTGCGGCGCGTCGTTGCGCACGCTGGTGGCGAACAGGGTATCGAACACCGCCGCAGCGGTAGCGTCGAGCTGCTCGGCACCACCTGCGACCATCACCGTCTGCTTGCCGCTGCGGATCGCTTCATAGGCCGCGCCCACGCCCTGGCTGCCCGAGGTGCAGGCGCTGGAGGTGGTGTAGACACGCCCGGACAGGCCGAAGAACACGCCGATGTTGACCGGCGCGGTATGGCTCATCATCTTCAGGTAGGTGGTGGCGCTGATGCCTTCGGTGGTGAACTCGTTGAGCATGCGCCCGAACTCGCCGGTGGCTTCGTGGCTGCCCGACGAGGAACCATAGGCCACGCCGGTGCGACCGCTGCGCAGCACCGGGTGCTCGTGCAGGCCAGCTTCGCGCAGCGCCACTTCGGTGGCACGCACCGACATGATCGCGACCTTGGCCATGGAGCGGGTGGTCTTGCGGTTGTAGTTCGGCGGCAGCGCGAAGTCCTGCGCCGGCGCAGCCAGCTTGGTGTTCAGCCCGGCATAGACATCCCACTCGGGCATCGCGCGCACCGCGTTGCGGCAGCTGCGCAGGTGCGCCTCGATGGTCGGCCAGTCATGGCCGAGCGGACTGATCGCGGACGCACCGGTCACCACGACGCGACGATCGGTGGCCATCAGAGCATGCCCCCGTTCACCGAGATCACCTGGCGGGTGATGTAGCCGGCCGATTCGGACAGCAGGAACGCCACCGTGGCCGCCACTTCGTCGGGACGGCCGACGCGGCCGGCGGGAATCAGCTTGAGCGCGTGTTCGATCACTTCATCGTTGAGCATTTCGGTCTCGATCAGGCCCGGGGCCACGCAGTTGACGGTGATCTGGCGGCTGGCCAGTTCCAGCGCCAGGGCCTTGGTGGCACCGATGATGCCGGCCTTGGCGGCACTGTAATTGACCTGCCCGCGGTTGCCGGCCAGTCCGGACACCGACGACAGGGTGACGATGCGGCCCGGCTTGCGCCGCCGCACCATCGGCATGATCAGCGGATGCAGCACGTTGTAGAAGCCATCCAGGTTGGTGTGGATGACCTGGTCCCAGTCTTCCGAAGAGAGCGCCGGGAAGGCGCCGTCGCGGGCGATGCCGGCATTGCAGACCACGCCGTAGTACGCGCCGTGCGCTTCGACATCGGCCTCCAGCGCGGCGCGAGCGGCCTCGCGGTCGGCCACGTCGAACATCAGTACGCGGGCCTGCTGGCCCAACGCGTGGATCTCGGCCACCACGGCCTGTGCCTCATCCAGGCGGCTGCGGCAATGCACCACCACGTCGAAGCCATCGCGCGCGATGCGCAGCGCGATGGCCCGGCCGATGCCCCGGCTGGCGCCGGTCACCAGCACGCTTCGATTCCCTGTCATGCCTGTCCACTCTCCAGATAGGCCATCGCATCGGCCGGTTCGAACACCGACACGTTGGCTGTCGCCCATTCGTCCTCGCCCGCCAGGATGCGGCAGGCGAACATCCCCAATCCATTGTCACCCAACAGCTCGCAGCGCGCCTGTACGCGCAGCCGCGAGCCGCTGGGGAAGCTGCAGCGCGCGCTGTTGTAGCGGCGGCTGCCGAGCAGGAAGCCCAGCTGCGGTGGCTTGCCCGCTGCACGCGCACGGCAGCCGGCCCAGGCCGCGATGGCCTGTGCCATGTATTCGATACCCACCCAGGCCGGCACTTCGTGGTTTTCCACGAACAGGCCGGCCTCGGGCACCACCAGTTCCGCCTCGATGGTGTTCTGGTCCCAGTGCGTGATGCGCTCCAGCAGGCACATGTCCTGGCGGTGCGGTACCACCTCTTCAATTGCATACAGCATGTTCATCGACGCTCCAGCGCCAGCACGGCATTGCTGCCGCCGAAGGCGAACGAATTGCTCAGCACCCGCCGCGGTGCCTGCGCCAGGCGGGTAGCTGGTGCGACCAGCGGCAGTGCCGGCAGCGCGGGGTCTGCCACGCCGTCCCACCAGTGCGGTGGCAGCTGCTGCTGCGGGTTCTCGGCCAGCACGATCCAGCACAATGCAGCTTCGATCGCGCCTGACGCACCCAGCGTATGGCCGGTCAGGGGCTTGGTCGAACTGGCCCGAATGCCGTTGCCCAGCACCTGCGAAACCGCCAGGCTTTCCATCGCATCGTTGTGCCCGGTGGCGGTGCCATGCAGGTTCACGTAGTCCACTTCATCGGCCGCCCAGCCGGCGCGCTGCAGCGCCTGCTGCAGGGCATCGATGGCACCCAGGCCCTGCGGATCGGGAGCGGACATATGGTGAGCGTCGGCCGATTCGCCCCATCCGGCCAGGCACACCGGACCCGGCTCGCGGGTGAGCAGGAACAGCGCGGCGCCCTCGCCGATGTTGATACCGGAGCGGTGCTGCGAGAACGGATTGCAGCGCAGGGCCGACACCGATTCCAGCGCGCTGAAGCCGGCCACGGTGAAGCGGCACAGCGAATCCGCGCCGCCTGCGATCACGGCGTCGACGATACCGGCTCGCAGCATGCGTGCAGCCGACATCAGCGCCTTGGCACTGGACGAGCAGGCGGTGGACAGGGTCCACGCGGGCCCTTGAGCGCCGCTGCGCTGGCGCACGAACTGCGCGGCAGTACCCATTTCCTGCTGGGCGTAATCGAAGCCCTGCGGCCACTGGCCCTGTTCGGCGTGGGTGCGCAGGGCCTGCTCGGATTCACCGATGCCCGAGGTGCTGGTGCCCAGCACCACCGCCACGCGCTCGGCGCCATGGCGGGTGATCGCGGCGGCCACCGCCGGAGCGATCTGCGCCAGTGCCACGTCCAGCAGGGCGTTGTTGCGCCCGCGCAGGGCCACCGGCAGTTCCTCCAGCGCCGGCAGTGGCGTGCGTACTTCTCCCAGCGCCAGGGTGCGTCCCGGCAACAGGCTGTCGTTGTCACTGAGCCCGCCCGGCACGTCGGCGAACATCGCCGACGCGACAGCGGCGCGGCCATCGCCGAGCGCGCAGACCACGCCCAGGTCGTTCAGGTAGATCGGTGCACTCATCGGTCCTGTCCGGCCATGTCGATCGATTCGATGCGCAGCGCATAGCCTTCGGCACGGTTGTCCAGCTGCACGCTGCCATCGTCCAGGCGCTGCAGTTGCAGCCACACCGTGCCATCGCGCGACAGGCTGCGCTGCTGGCCGTCGTCGCTGACCTGCCAGTTGGACGGCAGCGCGGCGGCGATGGCCGCGGTCGGCCAGAGCGCGAACTGCAGGTCATCCAGCACACGCTCGGCACGTACCTGCGGCGGCAGCCACGGCGCGCGCTGCTGGGTCAGCTGCTGGCCGTCCCACTGCAGGCGCACGCCGGTCTGGCCCATCGCCTGCACCGCCAGCTGCACCTGCTGCGCGTCGGCCTCCAGCAGCGCGTCGAGGTCGCGCTCATGGCTGCCGAAGCGGAAATGCAGCTGCTGTTGCAGGGCCAGCGGCGCCGGCAGGCTGGCCGGCGACAGCCGCAGCGGCGGCAGCTCCACCTGGGGCTTGGGCATGCGCCCGGCACAGGCGGCCAGCAGCAGGCACAGCAGCAGGGCCGCAGTACGGAAGATCAGGCGCTGCACAATTCCTCCAGCACGCGCATGCGGCGACCACTTTCATCGGCCACATACGGATTCTTGGTGTCCCAGGCGTAACCGGCCAGGATGGAGCTGATCATGTCGCGCACTTCGGGTTGCTGCTGCGGGTGGTAGATGATCTTCTGGAAGCCGCCCTGGTACCAGCTTTCCACGAAGCGGCGGAAGGTCTTCACGCCGGCGCGCAGCGGGATCGAGAATTCAGCTTCCCAGTCGACGGTTTGGCCGGCATAACGGCGCTTGAGGCACTCGCTGGCCAGCTGCGCGGACTTGAAGGCAATGGTCACACCGGACGAGAACACCGGGTCGAGGAACTCGCCGGCGTTGCCCAGCAACGCGTAGCCGGGGCCCCACAGCGAGCTGACATTGGCCGAGTAACCCGTGATGCGGCGCACCGGCAGCACCGCCCATTCGGCATTGGCCAGCAGGCGGGTCAGGTTGGGGTCCTCACCGACGATGGCCTGCAGCTTCTGCAGGTCGTCGCCTTCGTAGCGCTCGAAGAACGACGGCTCGGCGACCACGCCCAGCGAGCAGCAACCGTTGGAGAGTGGAATCGTCCAGTACCAGACGTCGATGTGTTCGGGATGGGTGGTGATCAGGATCTTGTTGCGGTCGAAGTCGGCTTCGGCCGGAATGTTGTCGCGCACGTGGCAGAAGATCGCGCCGCGCACCGGGAAATTGGATGGCGATTCCAGCTGCAGCAGGCGCGGCAGCAGGCGCGCGAAGCCCGATGCGTCGAGGATGAAATCGGCCTCGATGCGGTATTCGCTGCCATCCGGGCGGCGCACGTTCACCGCAGGCTGTTCACCGGGTTCGACCGACAGCACTTCATCACCGAAACGCAGCGTGGTTCCCATGCGCTCGGCGCCGCGTGCCAACACGTTGTCGAAGTCGGCGCGCTGCACCTGGTAGGTGGTACCCCAGCCCGGCGAGAACTTCTTCCGGAAGTCGAAGGCAGTACGCGCTTCACCGTGCACGAAGGCCGCGCCGTTCTTGTACTGGAAACCGGCCTCGACCACATCCTGCAGCAGCCCGGCTGCTTCGATGTACTCCATGCTCTGTGGCAGCAGGCTTTCGCCGATGGAGAAGCGCGGGAACTGCTGGCGCTCCAGCATCAGCACCTGTCGGCCCTGCTGGCGCAGCATCGCCGCGGCCACGGAGCCGGCCGGGCCTGCGCCGATGATCAGGATTTCAGTGCGTTCGACAGCATCCACAGCAGTACTCATCGGGGCGTCCTTGTTGCTCGATCAGGGGAAGGAAGAAAAGCGGAAGGCGGACTCAGGCCGGCGGCAGGTCATGCGGTGGCGGCCGGAACAGTGGCGAGATCAGCCAGACCAGGCCGATGCCGAACAGCAGGGTCAGGCCGAACGCGCGCAGCGCCGGGGTCTGCGACAGGCCCAGCAGGCCGAACGACAGCCAGGTGCTGGCCGCACCCACGCAGACCGCCAGCCATGCGCTGGCATCGCCACGGTGTTCGATCAGGAAGATGCCGTAGTCGATGCCCATGCCCAGCAGCAGCATCAGCGCCAGCACGTTGAACAGCTGCAGCGGCTGGCCGAACAGGCCCAGCAGGCCCAGGGTCAGTGCGCCGGCAATCAGGGTGGGGGCAAATACGCGCCAGGCCTGGCGGCGGTAGCGCAGCCACAGCGCACCGAACACCAGTGCGATGCCGACCAGCAGCAGCCCGCCCATCAGCTTGCGGTAGTGGCCCAGCAGCTTGGAGAAATCGGAGGTGCGGTCTACCCAGCGCACGCCGGGCAGGCCTTCGGCAGCACCCTGCAGCGTGGCCAGGGCATCGGCGCGCGACAGGTCATCGACCATCACCACGCTGATCATCTGCCCACCGACTTCACCCACCCACAGGTGGCGGAACGGCTGCGAGGCCGGCGAGGCCAGGAAGGCTTCGGCGGTGAGCGGCGCGGCGGCGAACTGCGGTCGCTGCAGCGGTTCGCCCACCGCCTCGGACACGGCCGACAGCACGCTGGGTTCCACCTTCGCGGTCAGCGCGGCATCGGCCTGCTGGCGCGCCGGCGACGGCAGCCAATCGCTGATCGCGCGATAGCCGCCAATGCGCTTGTCGGTGGCCAATACACGCAGGCGCTCGGTCAGTGCTTCCTCGCGCTGCAGCAGCTGCGCGGCATCGACACCCTGCACCAGGTAGAACTGTGCCGGGCTGGGCATGCCCAGCAACTGGCTCAGGCGGATCTGCTGCGCCATCAACGCCGGCGGTGACGACTGCAGGCTGCGCAGGTCGTCGTTGCTCTGCAGGCGCACGATGCCGATGGCAGACAGTGCCAGCGCGACCACCACGAAGACCGTCACCGCGCGGCGGCCATGCAGCCGCGGGAAACGCTCCAGCGTATTGCCCAGCCACTGCGAGAAGCGGGTCTGGCGGATCTCGCCACCGTCGAGCCACGGGAACCAGAAGATCACCGTGAGGAAAGCTGCGGCCAGGCCCACCACCGAGAACAGTGCCATCTGGCGCAGGCCGGGGAACGGGGCCAGGCCCAATGCCAGGTAGGCCAGCGCACTGGTCAGCAGGGCCAGCCACAGGCCGGGCAGCAGATGCCGCAGCAGTTTCCAGCGACGATCGGCCGGTTCGGCCTGGCGCGAGGCGAACCAGTGAATGCCGTAATCCTCGGCCACACCCACCAGCGACGCACCAAACACCAGGGTCAGCACATGCACCTTGCCGAACACCAGCACGGTCACCGCCAGCGCCACGCCACAGCCGATCAGCAGCGAGGCGGCCACCAGCAGGATCGGGCGCAGCGAGCGGAATGCCAGCCACACCAGCAGCAGCACCGCCGCCAGCGACCCCCAACCGATGGTGTTGATCTCCTGGTTGGCCTGCACCGCGGCGGCCTCGGCATGCAGCGGCACGCCGGCATGCAGGATTTCAAGCTCAGGCGCCGCCGCCGTGGCGGCCTGCCCGGCACGTTCCAGCAGGCCATCGAGGTGGCGCTCGCCATCCAGCTGGAACGCCGAGCCGGGCGTATCGAACTGCAGCACGGCCCAATGCCTGCCCTCGGCTTCAAGCAGGCCGTCATCGCCCAACCGCAGGCCCGAACCCTGCGCCTGCTGCTGCCACCACTGCGGCCACAGCGACAACGGATCCTGGCGCCATTCAGTCAATCGCGGCGCACCCATCGGGCCATACAGCGCAGCCAGCGCCTGCTCGGCCAACACGCCCGGTTCGCTGCCCAGCAACTGCTCGCGCTGGGCCGGTGTCAGCAGGCGGTCGCGGTACGGCGCGTAGAACGCGCGCGCCTCGTCAAACCAGCCTTCGATCGAACCGCTGGGTACCAGCAAGGCATGGTCGGCATCCTTGGCCATGGCCGCCGCAAAGGCCGCCTGCGCGCGCTTGGCAGCCGCGCTGTCCTTGCTGCCGAGCAGCACCACGACCTGCCGCGAACTGCCATCGGCAATGCGCCGGGTGACGTCGCTCAACAGGCGGTCGTGCGCATCCTGCGGCAGCAGGGCGAGGATGTCGGTGTCGATCCGCGATTGCTGGCTCCACAGCTGCCACTGCTGTGCGCCCAGCGCCAGCAGCACCAGCAGCCAGGCAATGCCCAGCCAGTGCCACCAACGCCGCAACCGGTCCGGTGCGTTCGATGCCACGGCCTCACTCAAAGCGGCGGGCCTCGTCGGCATTGAGCGTGGCCGGCGCCTCGCTCAACGCGCTGAACTGGATCTGCGTGCGGTCCTTGTTGGCCTCGACGATCTCGACCTGGCGCACGTAGCGGTCGCCCTGCAGGGTCAGCGATTCGAAGGCCTTGGCCAGCATCGCCGACTTCGGCGTCAGGCGCAGCCGCCAGCCCTGCCCTTCACGGCTGGCCGCCACGTTGAACTGGCTGGACAGTGCCTGCACGTCGCCACTCATCAACGCGAACATGATCGCATTCACCGAACGCATCGCCGGCTGCTGCCGCGCGTCCAGTTCGACGCGGGTGCTGCCATCACGCTGCCGGCTGAGGATGCGATCGGCGGTGACCACTACTTCCGAGGGGAACGGCTTGAGCGTGGTCCAGATCACGCCGTGCTGGCGCGCGACCACGAACCGGCCCTGCGAGCGCAGCGGGTTCCTGAAGCCACTCACCTGCTTTTCCTGGCTGAACTGGCCACGCAGCACATCCGGCCGCGCCACCGCCTGGGTAATCGCATCGATGGCGGGGTCGGCCGCCTGCACCAGTGGTGCGGCCACCAGCAGCAGCGCGCACAGCAGCGCACGCGCGAAACGGTTCGCTCGGTTCATGGCGCCGGCACTCCCAGGCGTTCCCACAGTACCGGCGGGCACTGGTACAGCATTTCCTTGCTGGCCGCGTCCACCGCGACCTGGATGGTCATCGCCCGGGTCAGCACCTGGCCGCTTTCCGCATCGAGGATTTCGTACTCGATCTTCAGCCGGTTCTCCCATTCCACGATGCGCGCGACCACGCGCAGCGCCTGGTTGAACAGCAGCGGGCGCACGTACTTCACCCGCGCATCGACAACCGGCCACAGGTAGCCCGATTCAAGCATCTGCGGGTAGTCGTAGTCGTAGCGACCGAGCAGCGCG
Organism: Stenotrophomonas sp. YJH_SMC_120; assembly: GCF_059368675.1. Classification (NCBI taxonomy): domain Bacteria; kingdom Pseudomonadati; phylum Pseudomonadota; class Gammaproteobacteria; order Lysobacterales; family Lysobacteraceae; genus Stenotrophomonas; species Stenotrophomonas sp. YJH_SMC_120. The sequence goes on along the minus strand of NZ_JCAFRY010000003.1, from coordinate 95,849 downwards.
CAGCGCGCGATCTCGAAGTACTTGAAGTAGTTGCCATGCCAGACCACGTTCATCGGATCGCAGTCATGGAAGGCGGGGGTCAACGCAATCTCGCCAACCCGTTCAATGGCCTCATTCACCGGCATACAGCTCCCAACGTTGCGCGCGGATCTCCACCAGCAGTTCCCGCAGTTCGCGATCCAGCGCGCGGTCTTCCTCGACCAGGGCGATGCGTTGCCCCAGGTCGGCGTACATGTCGGCCAGACTGCCATGCAGCTGCGCATTCAGGCCAACCCGTTCACGCAGGGCCAGGCCCTGGCGCGCGGCGATCAGCATTGCCGCCACCACCTGTTCGGTCAGCTCGATCACGCGCAGGCAGTCGCGCGCGGCGATGGTGCCCATGCTGACCTTGTCCTGGTTGTGGCATTCGGTGGAACGCGAGAACACGCTGGCCGGCATGGTCTGCTTCAGCGCTTCGGCAGTCCAGGCCGACACGCTGATCTGCAGTGCCTTCAGGCCATGGTTGATGGCCGCGCGCGGACCGGTGGCCGCCGACAGGTTGGCCGGCAGGCCATGGTTGTAACGGGCGTCCACCACCAGCGCCAGCTGCCGGTCGAGCAGATCGGCAACGTTGGCCACGGTGTTCTTCAGGGTGTCCATCGCCAGCGCGATGTGGCCCCCGTAGAAGTGGCCGCCATGCAGGATGCGCTCGCCGTCGGCGTCGATCAGCGGGTTGTCGTTGGCGCTGTTCAGTTCGGTCTCGATCAGCTGGCGCAGGAACGGCAGGCTGTCCTCCAGCACGCCGATCACATGCGGTGCGCAGCGCAGCGAGTAGCGATCCTGCAGGCGCTGTTCATTGCGCGGCGGGCGCTCGCTGTGCAGGTCGCTGCGCAGGCGCGCGGCGATGCGGCCCTGGCCCGGGTGCGGCTTGGCTGCGAACAGGGTTTCGTCGAAGTGGTGCGCGTTGCCGTCGCTGGCCAGCACGTTGAACGCGGTCAGGCGCGTAGCCATGCGTGCCAGGTAGTCGGCGCGCTGCCAGGCCAGGCAGGCCAGGCCGGTCATCACCGCGGTGCCGTTCATGATCGCCAGGCCTTCCTTCGGCCGCAGCTTCAGCGGGGTCATGCCGATCTTCGCCAGCACGTCCGCCGCCGGCTGCACGCGGCCGTCGTGCAGCACCTCGCGCTCGCCGCACAGCACCGCCGCCACGTAGGACAGCGGCGTCAGGTCGCCACTGGCACCGACCGAGCCTTCGGCCGGAATCATCGGCAGCACGTCGTGCCGCAGCAGCGTGGCCAGGCCTTCCAGCAACGGCAGGCTTACACCGGACATGCCGCGCACCAGAGAGGCCAGGCGCGCCGCCAGCACCGCCCGGGTCTCGACCGGGTCCAGGTAACGGCCCAGGCCGCAGCCATGGTAGGTGTACAGGTGGTGCGGCAGTTCAGCCACCAGTGCCGGTGGGATGTTCACCGTGCACGAATCGCCATAGCCGGTGGTCACACCGTAGATCACGCCATCCTCGCGCAGCAGGCGGTCGAGGAAGTCGGCACCACGCTGGATGTGGGCGCGGAACGCCGGCGCGTCGCTCAGTGCGGCCTCGCACTGGCGCTGGGCCAGGGCAACCACGTCTTCGATGGTCAACGGTGCATCGCCAAAGCGGCACGCGGGTACGGCGTCAGTCGTCATGCGGAGCCTGATCCCAGAAGGGGAAGAAATTGAACCAGTCCAACGGGGACTGGATGACCTGGAGTTCCAGCCAGCGCGCGAAGCGCTGTGCCTGTTCGGCCAGTGCCGCATCGCGTGAGCCGCGCGGCAGCACGATGCGTTCGGCGAACTGTTCGAATGCCACGCGGTAGCCCTCGCCCTGGTGCAGGCAGGCCATGGTGTAGACCGGGCAGCCCAGTGCGGCGGCGAGCACATAGGCGCCGATCGGGAACGGGGCGCGGTGGCCAAGGAAATCGGCGGTGACGCTGCGTCCGCCCTGCACCGGCGTGCGGTCGCCGACGATGGCGACGAAGCCCCCCGCCGCGACGCGCTCGGCCAGCATCACTGCCGTGGCCGGGCCCATTTCGGTTACCTGCACCAGTTCCACCGCCGCCAGCGGGTCCAGCCGTTGCAGCAGGCGGTTGAAGCGCTGCGCATGCGCGGTGTGCACCAGCACGGTGATGCGGAACCCCGGCACCTGTTCGGCCAGCACCTGGCACAGTTCCAGGCAGCCGATGTGCGCGGTCAGGATCAGCCCGCCTTCGCGGCGCGCTATCTTCTGCAGTACCAGGTCGCGATGCAGGTGGATGCGTTCGGCGGGGTAGCGCCCGCCGAGGCCGAGGATCTTGTCCAGCATCGTGTCGGCGAAGGCGAAGAAATGGCGCAGGCTGTCGCGCCGGGTCGGCGCACGGCCGAGCACGCCGCTGTGTGCCTGCAGGCGCTGCAGGTACTGCATCGAGGCCTGGCGGCCGACGCGGTTGCCCAACCAATGGCAGGCCACCACCGGCCACACGCACAGGCGGAATGGCCAGCGCCCGAACCAGCGGTGCACCCAGCACAGGAACAACACGCCGGCCACCGACGTCGATTCGCCGATGTCGGCCCAGTGCGGAGCGCCCTGCGCGGCCGCCATCTCAGCGCTGCCCCCGCAGGCGGCGCCACAGCAGCCGCGGCGCACGCCAGAGCATGCCGAAGAACAGGCGGGTATGCATGCGGCTGATGCGCACGTTGTCGCGCCACACATCGAAGTGCGACACGCCATCGGATGGATAGGTCACACGCGTGGCCAGGTGCTCGACCGGTAGTTGCCGCCAGTACAGCCGCACCATCACTTCGGTATCGAAATCCATGCGCCGGCCGATGGTCTCTTCACCGATCAGGCGCAGCACTGGCGGCAGTGGATACACGCGGAAGCCACACATGGTGTCGCGCAGGTGCAGCGACAGCGTGTTGATCCAGACCCAGATGTGGGTGGCGTAGCGGCCATACAGGCGCGCCTTGGGAACACTGGCGTCGTAAGCCGGAATGCCGCAGATCACCGCCTCGGGATGGGCGCGCGCGGCTTCGATGAAGCGTGGCAGGTCAGTGGTATCGTGCTGGCCGTCGGCATCGATCTGCAGCACGTGGCTGTAGCCACGCGCGCCGGCCTCGGCAAAGCCGGCCAGCATCGCCCCGCCCTTGCCCTGGTTGACGTCCAGGCGCAGCAGGTCGACGCCCTGGCGCTGTGCCAGCGCGCGCAGCACCGCCGCGCACCCATCGTGCGAACCATCGTCGACCAGCAGGCAGGGCAGTCCCGCAGCCTGCACGCCATCGACCACCGCCGCGATGGCGTGCTCGTGGTCGTAGACAGGGATCACCACCAGTGGCGCGAATGCGGCACCGGCAACGGCCGGATCAGTCCGCATCAGCGAAAACCACCCTGCCGCTGGCATGCACACCGTGGCTGGAGGTGTAGCGGAAGGCCAGCACGTTGCGTGCGGCATCCCAGTCCAGCTGCAGGGTCAACTCGTCACCGGGGCGGGCCACGTGCTGGAATTTCACCGCATCCATGCGCACGAACGCGCCCCGCATCACAAACGCCTGGCGGGCGAAGCGCACCGCCCAGTCCAGCTGCGCCACGCCGGGCAGGATTGCCGCCTGCGGGAAGTGGCCCTGGAACGGCCGCAGCGCCGGGTCCAGGGTCATGCGCAGGGTGGCGCTGGCGGCATCGCGGTGATCCCACGCCGGCACCGGCATCAACGGCTGGAACAGCGCCGCCAGCGCGGCCTGGGTCACCTTGCCCTGCGCATTGATCGGCAGCGCCTGCACCAGGCGCCAGCGACGCGGCCGGGTCACTGCGTCATGCGCATGCGCCAGGCGGGCGCCAAGGCGCTGGCCCAGCGCACGGCGCGCGGCGTCGCCGCCCTCCAGCAGCGCCGGATCGGCCGGCACCACCACGGCGGCCAGCTGCTCGCGCTGCCCGGGCAGCACCAGCACGCGCGCGTCATCCACCTCGGCGTCTTCGCGCAGCGCGCGTTCCAGCGCATCCAGCGACACCCGGCGTTCCTCGATCTTGACGATGCGGTCGGCCCGGCCCAGCAGGCGGAAGCGGCCGTCGGCCAGGGCTTCGACACGGTCCTGGGTGCGCCACCAACCGGGGGTGTCCAGGTGCGCCGAGGCCACCGCCAGGCAGCCATCGTCGATGCGCCACTGCACGCCCGGCAGCGGCTGCCACGGCGGCAGGTCGATGTCCCAGCGGCGCCAGGCGATGCCGCCGGTCTCGCTGCTGCCATAGACCTCGGTCGGGGCCACGCCCAGCCACTGCCGCACCTGCCGCGCTGCGTCTTCCGGCAGCGGACCACCGGAGGAGAACACCGCGCGCAGGCGGCCATGCAGGCTGGCCCAGTCGAGCTGCCCGGGCAGGCGCTTGAGGTGGGCCGGCGTCGCCACCAGCACCGTATCGGTACCGGCCAGCGCACCCACCAGGTCTTCGTGGAAGAACCGGCGCGGATGAATCAGGCGGCCGGCGGCCAGCGGCCACAGCACGCGGAACAGCAGCCCGTAGATGTGCTGGTGGGACACCGTGCCATGCACCTGCACGCCTTCCAGCTGCGCGCCGAACGCAGCCTGCAGCGCATCCACCTCGCGCGCCAGCTGGTCCATGCGCTTGTTGATCGCACTGGGCTGGCCCGTGCTGCCGGAGGTGAACACGCACAGCTCGCAGGTGCGCTCGTCCAGCACCTGCAGTTCGCCGTCCACGCCAACGGTGGGGGCAACCAGCGCTCGGTAGTCGGCGGAAACATCACCGGCGAAACCGCTTACCTGTGGCTGCAGCGCCTGCAGCGTGGCCGGCAGGTTGTCGGCAGCCAGGAACACCCGCTTGCCGGCATGCCAGGCGCCGAACAGCGCAGCAGCGAAGGCCACCGCATCATCGAAGTACAGGGCCCAGTCACGGCCATCGGCAGCAGCAAAGGCCGCACGCCAGGCCAGCACCCGCTGGCGGAAGCGGGCATGGTCGATCACCTCGCCATCGCACACGCCGATGCTGCGCTGCGGCTGCGGGTCCACCAGCAGCCGGTCCAGGGCAATCCACTCAGCCATGCGCGTGCGCTGCCTTGACCCGACGCCGCACCAGCCACTCACCTGCAAACAACACGCCCATCATCACGTACGCCAACAATCCGTTGTAGAGCATCCAGACCCGGTCCGACGCGTAAAGCGCGGTCAGCAGGGCCAGGCTGCCGTTGAGAACGAAGAAGCCACACCACACCTGGGTGACGCGGCGGGTATAGGCCACCGCGAACGCCGGCAGGTCCGGCTCCTGCAACCGCGCCAGGCGTTCCACCAGCGGCGGGCCGAAGCGCAGGCTGGTGCCGAACACCGCCAGCATCACCATGTTGACCAGCGCCGGATACAGCTTCAGCGGCAGGGCCTGGTTCAGCACGGTGGCCAACACGGCCAGCAGGCCGGTTCCCGCGGCGGCGGCCCACCACAGCGGCTGGCGCGTACTCAGCGCACGCAGCAGGGCCAGGGTGAACAGCAGCAGCGACAGCCAGCGTGGCTCGAAACGGCCCATCGCCAGGTACACCAGCACCGGGTAGGCCAGCGAGATCGCAGCCACCACGACCGTGCGTGCGCGTGCCATGGCGGAGCCGCCGGCGCTGCGGTCAGGCGGCTGCCTGGTCCGGCAGCAACCCATGCACGACATCGACGATGTCCTGCACGGTGCGCACGGCCTTGAACGCTTCCGGCTGCAGGTTGCGGCCCAGCAGCGGCTTGAGCTGCACGATCAGGTCGACCGCATCGATGCTGTCGATATCCAGGTCGTCGTACAGGCGTGCCTCGGGGGTGATCCGGGCGGTTTCGATCTCGAAGCTGTCGGTCAGGATGCTGACGATGCGTTCGAACAGTTCATTCTTGGTCATGGCAATTCCTGGCGCCGTTACGACTGGCGGGCGGCGACGAACTCGCCGAGCGCGCGCACGCTGGAGAAATGGCGACGGGTTTCTTCCGAATCGGCCGAGAGGCTGACACCGTACTTCTTCTGCAGCGCCAGGCCCAACTCCAGCGCGTCGATCGAATCCAGGCCGAGGCCCTCGACGAACAGCGGCGCGGTCGGATCGATGTCCTCCGGCGTGATGTCCTCCAGCGAAAGGGAGGAAATGATCAATTCCTTGATCTCGTGCTCAAGTGCTTGCACGGGGCGGCTCTCCAGACAGGTCGAAATAACGAGAAAGGTGCTCGGTAACGCGGCGTGCCGCCAAGGCATCCCCCCTTGGCGAGTCGTCTTCGGCCAAGAAAGGCGCGATCGGGATATCTTCGCCGATCTGCAGCCGAACGTGAAAGCGACGTGAGGGGACACGATACCACTTCTGTCCCTTGGTCAGGGTTGGCGGGCTGCAGGTGATCCGCACCGGGGTGACGTCGATGCGGCCCCGTACGGCGATGTTGGCGGCCCCGCGCTGCAGGCGCGGCGGCTGCCCGGGCACGCTGCGGGTGCCCTCCGGGAAGATGACCAGGGTGCCGCCGGCATGCACCGCGGCCACGCAGTCATCGACCAGGCCGGCGCCATCGTCATTGGAGATGTAGCCGGCGGCCCGTACCGGACCGCGCATGAACGGGTTGCAGGCCACGGCCCGCTTGACCACGCAGTCGGCGTTGGGAAGCAGCGAGATCAGGCAGACCACGTCGATCAGGGTCGGGTGGTTGGCCAGCACCAGCAGGCCGTCACGCTGCAGGCGTTCACCACCCTCGATCTCGTAGGTCATCACCCCAAGCCCGCGCATCAGCCGCAGATGGCTGGCGAACGCGACCTGGACCACGCGCCGGGCGCGCCGGCGACGGGCCACCGGGTCCCGCATCAGCAGCAGTACCGGCATCACCAGGACGCCGAGTAGCAGCCCGCCCAGGCCAAACGCAACAAAGCTCAGGCCGGTGCCAAACACCCGCCAGGCGTGGTCGAGGCGGCGCGGCAGCTCACTCACGGCGGCCCCAGCGCCAGCGCTGGCCATGGGCCACGTGCTCCAGCGCTGGCGCGCCGGACAACAGGAAGCGATGCAGGTCCAGCGCGTGCGGCAGCAGGCCGGGTACAGTGCTGGCCTGGCCGTCGGCCGGCTGCCACTGCAGCGCCAGCGTCGGCCGGCCCCCTGCTGGCGCGGCCAAACGCCAGCACCAGGCGAAGAACGGGTCGGGTTCGTCGGCGAACGTCGCGTAAACCTCCGGGAGCGGCGACTCGTAGACCACCACCCGTACCTCGCGGGCGCCATCGGCAAGCAGGCCGACGGCCTCCAGGCACGCGGCTTCGACCGTTGCCTGGCCAGCCGCCAATGCCAGGTAGTTGCCGCGATGGCCGCGGGCGATTGAATACAGCGCGGCGATCGCGTTGTGCACCGACAGGCCAAATCCGGTGGGCGACAACGGCTGGTCGCCGACCAGCGCCCCCAGCAGGTCCATCGAACGTGCGACGTCGCCATGGCGGCTGGCGAACACCAGCGGCACGTCGCTGTCGGCCCCCTGCCCGTCCTCGCACCAGCACGCGGTCTGGATCGCCATGCGGCCCAACCGCTCGATGCGACGGCGTTGCATTGCCGGAACCTCTGCCAGTGCCGGCGTATCCCCGCCGTGCGGCAGGTACGGCGCTTCGGCCCAGCCCAGCCACTGGCTACGCTCGCTCAGGCCGGGCGCCCACGCGGCCCAGTCGACGATGGAGAATTCAATCATTTAGCGTTGGTGCTTCAACGGGAGAACGATAGGCACGAGCCATTACGGCGACGCGCGGCGGCCCCCCATTCCTGCAGCCGTGCGTCCGTCCAGGACGTCGCCGGCTGCCCCCCTGGCTGCCGGAAAGGAGCGCACGCTAGCACGTCCCGCCCGGGGTGTGCAGGTTTCACATTCCCCAACACGGGGCCCGGCACCGGCGGGCCCCGCCTTCAACCCATCAGTGGTAACCGGTGTCGGCGTGCACCTTGCCGCGGAACACCCGGTACGACCACGCCGTATAGCCCAGGATGACCGGCAGCAGAATGACCAGCCCGACCAGGGTGAAGCCCAGCGAGGAGGCCGGCGCGGCGGCCTGCCACAGGGTCATCGACGGCGGCAGCAGGTACGGCCACATGCCCAGCACCAGGCCAAGGAAACCAAGCACGAACAGCGCCAGGCTGAGCAGGAACGGCGCCAGGTCGCGGCGCGGATGGGTCGCACTGCGCCACAGCGCGACGGCCACCGCCAGGGTCAACAGCGGCACCGGCGACAGCCACCAGAAGTTGCCGTCGCTGAACCAGCGGGCCATCAGCCGCGAATCGAGGAACGGCAGCCAGCTGCTGACCAGGCCCATCGCTGCGATCACCGCCACCACCAGCGGCCGGGTCATCTGCCGTGCCAGCGCCTGCACGCGGCCTTCGGTCTTCAGGATCAGCCAGGTGCTGCCCAGCAGCGCATAGCCGGCCACCAGCGCGGCACCGGTCAGCATCGCGAACGGGCTGAACCAGGCGAACGGTCCGCCCTGATAGACGCCGTCCACCAGCGGGATGCCCTTCACCAGGGTGCCCAGGATCACGCCCTGGGCAAAGGTCGCCAGCAGCGAACCGAGTCCGAACGCCACGCTCCACAGCCGGCGCGACCGGTGTGCCTTGAAGCGGAACTCGAACGCCACGCCGCGGAACACCAGCGCCACCACCAGCAGCAGCACCGGCAGGTACAGCGCCGACAACAACACCGCATAGGCCTTCGGGAACGCCGCCAGCAGCCCGGCGCCACCCAGTACCAGCCAGGTCTCGTTGCCGTCCCAGATCGGCGCGGCGGTGTTCATCATCAGGTCCAGCTGCTCCTCGTCCTCGGCGAACGGGGCCAGGATGCCGATACCGAGCACGAAGCCATCCAGCACCACATACATCAGCACGCCGAAGCCGATCACCGCAAACCACGCCACCGGCAGCCAGGTCATCAGGTCCATGTCAGCGCTCCTCCAGCGGTTCGTCGGCCGCCGACAGCGGGCGTGCCGGGGTGTGGCTGCCGTGGTCCAGCGACGGCCCATCATCATGTGGCCGCGGTCCGTGGCGCAGGATCTTCACCAGGTACCAGATGCCCCAGCCGAACACGAAGGCGTAGCCAACGACGTAGACCGCCAGCGACAGCGCGGTCATCCACGCACTCTGCGGGCCGACCGCATCAGCAGTGCGCAGCACGCCATACACCACCCACGGCTGGCGGCCCATCTCGGTGACGAACCAACCCGACAGCAGCGCGATGAAGCCGCTGGGCAGCATCCAGTTCCAGCCGCGCAGCAGCCACGGCGAATCCAGCAGCTTCTTCCGCCACAACTGGAACGCCGACACCCAGGCCAGCAGCAGCATCAGCGTGCCCAAACCGACCATGATGCGGAAGGCGAAGAACACCGGCGTCACCGGCGGCCGCTCGTTGGACGGTACCGAGGTGAGCGGGTCGAAGGTACCGTCCAGGCTGTGGGTGAGGATCACGCTGCCCAGCTTCGGGATGGCAACTTCGAAATCATTGCGCTCTTCCTTCTCGTTCGGCAGCGCGAACACCACCAGCGGTACGCCCTCGCCCTCCTTGGTTTCATGCCAGTGCGCTTCCATCGCCGCGATCTTCATCGGCTGGTGCTTGAGCGTGTTCAGGCCATGCATGTCGCCGACGAAAATCTGCACCGGCACGGTCAGTGCCGCGAACGCCACCGCTGCGATCAGCATGCGCCGGCCCGCTTCCACGTGCGTGCCCTTGCGCAGGTACCACGCGCCCACGCCACCGATCACGAAACAGGTGGTGATGAACGAACCCAGCGCCATGTGCGCCAGCCGGTACGGGAACGAGGGATTGAACACCACCTGCCACCAGTCCACCGGATGCACCACGCCGTTGACCATCTCGTAGCCGGCCGGCGTATGCAGCCAGCTGTTGGACGACAGGATCCAGAACGTGGAGAACAGCGTGCCCAGCGCCACCATGCAGGTGGACAGGAAATGCAGGCGCGGCGAGACGCGGCCCCAGCCGAACATCATCACGCCGAGGAAGCTGGCTTCCAGGAAGAACGCGGTCAGCACTTCATAGGTCAGCAGCGGGCCGATGACCGTGCCGGCCACCTCGCTCAGCCGTGGCCAGTTGGTTCCGAACTGGAAGGCCATGACGATGCCGCTGACCACGCCCATGCCGAACGACACCGCGAAGATCTTCTGCCAGAAGAAATACAGCTCGCGCCACACGGGCAACTTCGTGCGCAGCCAGCGCCATTCGATGAAGGCCAGCCAGCTGGCCGTGCCAATGGTGAAGGCGGGGAACAGCACATGGAAACTGATGACGAATCCGAACTGGATCCGGGACAACAACAACGCGTCCAAGGGACGCCTCCTGCCTGTGACCGGTGGGATACCGGACCACTTTAGGAGGATTTCGTTAAGACGGGATGCGACCGGGTGACGCGCTGCTTCACTTTGTCGCAGGTGAAGCTGGGTGACAGGATGAATGGGCTACAGGGGCTTCAGCAGGGTCAAGGGCGGCTCCTTGGTGATTCGCAGGGCCTGGGGTACCAGTGCAGTCAAGCAGGCCCCCATCACCAGCACGACAGCGCTCGATATCGAGAACCACGGTGAACCTGTGCTGCCGTCCTGCGGCGACCCTACCCACTGCAACGACAACGCGCCGAGCAGGGTGCCCAGCGTGGTGAACAGTGAAACCTCGAACATGATTTCGGCAAAGATCACGGATCCGCGAGCACCCAATGTCCGTCGAACCCCAATGGAGTGCCGGCGCCGATCAAGCCACGCGCCCACAACTCCGGAAACGCCAGCCATCAGCACACCGAGAACAACGGCGGTCATGACCGCGAGCACGGTCGTAGCGAAGCGATCAGCTTTGACGTAGGCGTCGCGATAACCCGCCAGCGTCTCGACACCGGCTGGATGCATGATCCGATAAGGCCGCTGCAGCGCATCGGCGGTGCGATCAAGCGATGAACGATCAACCTCCGACTTCCACTTCGCCAGATAATAGCGACTGGCGCCCATGGGAAGGCCCGGGAGCAGCACCCACTGCGAATCTCGCTCATTGCCGCCTGGCGCCGGTCCAGCAACAGACGCAAATACGCCCACGATGACCCGGCTGCTGCCGGGGCCGAAATACAGGTGGCGGCCAACAGCATTCCCCGTTCCGAACAGATGGGCAGCCAGCGATTCACTGATCAGCACCACCGGAGCGCCTTCAATCGTGTCGTCCTCCGTGGCATCGCGCCCCAGGACGATTCCCGCGCCCAGCATCGCCAGCAAGCCAGAGCTTGCAGTTACAACGGGAACGCGATCACATCCAGCAACGTCTGCCGTGCCCGCGTTCATCGAATGCACCATGGCCGACTCACTGGTGCATACGCCGTATCGATGGGCTCTTCCCCCGAACGGAACAGCGTCGCTCACAACCGTGTTCTGAACACCGGGCAGCCGGATCGCGGACAGGTCTGCCCGCAGCACTGCCGCATCCGCGCCGTCTTCGACATCAGAGACTCTGACCACACCAATCGATGCTGCCTCCCGGATGCTCCCGGCGTTCAATCTGGCAAAGCTGTCCAGCGCAGATTGCAGTGCGAACGCACATGCCAGGCTTGCAAGCGCTGCCTGCACTGCAAGCAGTGCGGCGCTTCCCAAATGTCGTCGGGTCTCCCTCATCGATTCGAACATTTCAGGCAGCCCCCTTCGCGAAGGCACTCGACAGGGAGCTGACCCTGCAGATTTCAAACGACGGGACCAATGAACAGAGCAGCGTCGTGACGACTCCCAGGCCAGCGGCCATCAGCATTGCCCCAGCATGCATCGCCGTTATCGCGCTGGGCAGAACGTCTCCCGCAGCAACCACCCGGATTCCCAGCGTGTAGGTGACGACAGCGAGCACACTGCTTGCGGCTCCCGCCGCGATGGATTCCCACATGAGCTGGATGAACACGTCCCGACGTCGCGCTCCCAGTGCACGTCGTATCGCGAGCTCCCGCCGACGGCGCCCCAGACTGAAGCTCAGCAGCGCCGCCGCGTTGACGATGCACACACCGAGAAGGATCAGTGACAGCCGAAGCTGCATCCTGGCCCGCTCTGGAACCAATCCCAGCCTGTCCAGCCACTCCATCAACGGCCAGAGTGCCACCTGCTGGGTGCCTGGTTCGATCCGAAGGCCCTTTGTCTGTGCATAGGCATCCAGATTCGCCCGGTAGGCGGCGACATCGTCCGCGGTGGGTAGCCACGCCCACAATTGGAGCCATGACACGTTGGCTCCTGCAGGGTCCGTGTCCTGGTCACCCCCCCAGATCGCCGTCCCATCCACAACAGTCAGCCTGTCCGCGATTGCGGTCTCAACCGGCAGGTAGATCTCGTCAGGTCCCACAAACGGCCGGCGTGTGAGATCTCCCTGAAACATCGGCACCGGATGCCAATCCTCCGCGACACCCACAACAGTGTAGGTGCGCCTGCCCAGTTCCAACCGATGACCAACACAGTCCTGCGCACACTCGCGCTCGGCGAGCGCACGCGACAGGACCACTATACGACTCGCAGCATGCCCCTCCTCGGCGGTCCATGCGCGCCCTTGAACAACAGCAATGCCAAGAACACTGAACACTTCGGACGTTGCGAATCTCGCACGCAGCCTTGCGCTGGAGGCTCCCGGCCGGGAGAGCGTCACCGCCCCGCCCGCCATGGCGGCCTGCTTCCACGACCTCCCCTGGCCCAGAAGCGCCTTCGCATCCGGCCAGGTCAGTGCCTGTCCCGGATCCGGGGAACCACTGCGCAGAGCATCTGGACGCGCGTCAAGGTACGGGCGGAACAATGCGGAGCTCCGGCCCGGCGCGGGATCCGACGATGCCTGGAGAACAATGGAGAGCATCACGGTCGTGATCCCCACCCCCGCACCCAGCATGAGAGCGATTGCCAGATGAGTGCCGATCCGTTGCTTGAATCGGATCAACGACATCCTGATGTAATAACCGTGCACGTACCCTCCTTGGCTTTTGCAGAGCCCTCAACTTCAACTCGACGGAACTCCCCGTAGAAGAAGTTGCTCTCCTTCTTTCAGCTCACCTATTCCAGCCATGTATGGACTGCAGGCGCAGAAGGTGAGGCTTTCGTCCTCTTGGTACACCAAGATCTCGCCCATCCTGCTGTCGAAAAGCTCCCGGCATGCATGAACAAGGGCTGGAAAATCCCCAAGATCCGCCTTGGGTCGCCCCCTTGGGAAACTCAATGCGAACGCTTCTCCGTGATAACTACATATTATTGGGATGCCTTGCGGCTGTTCGACGAAGAACGGATGCCACTGCTGCTCCCCTTCTGCGACATCAGAATCACCATTCCACCGGAAGTAGGACCAGACTGACTTCTGTACGGATTTTTCCAGACGCGACATATCAGGCATTCGATGACCGAACCCAAAAGCGAACCGTGGCGTTTTGATGTCTGGGATACGCTCGGAAAGAAGCTTCCACTGCACATTCAAGGGGAGAAGTGATCTACTCACTCCGCGAGGGCCAATTCCGTGTGCCAGTGCGTGCGCTCGCGACAGAACCGAACCCAAAGCCGTGTGTGCCCAGTTCTCATGCAGCCCGAACGCACGAAGACGCTTTCCAATCTCGGTGCAAGAGAGATCGAAGACTCTGTTGATGATATAGGCGGACCACATGCTAGGAATCGATTTTTCCACTACAGGTTCAATGATCTCAGCCTCCTGAACGCACCAACTTCGAGTCAGCTCATCCAGATGGATCACACTTACACCCTGGACATCTCTCAGCACGGCTGCGACGACGTCCTCCGGATCGGAATGGATGACAATGGTTGGAATCTTCATGCGACGCTCTCCAGCGTATCCCTTGGCACTTTCTGGCTGTACTTGTCCCTGATCTCATCCTGAATTTCATCCACGACCGCCATCAGCTGCATCGAAGGTGGGGACTCCAGTACAAATAGCGTCGATATCTTCCGTTCGATGAAGAATCCTCCTGCCACTTGCATCAGTCGTCGCTTCATTCTCCTCCCTGCCTCTTCTCCAATCCCAGCACCGAGGCCAACCAACCTGCCGAGAAGATGATGGATGGCGTAGTAGACAAAGACCGCGTGCGCCAGTGAATGGTTCGGAATGAAGTTACCTGACCATGGCGAAACCGGGCGAACTCTGATTGCACCTGACATGAACTTCCCATGCACCTCTTCATAGGCGGAGAGGTACGAGTGGATGGACTCATGAAGAATTGCCTCTGCACAAATATCCACGGTCATTTCCGGCCTGTGGACATTGAGGATTCGGATACAACCTGCATGAATCGACCGATACTCGGATCCAAGATTCAGAGGTGAGGCCTGATCACCCCACTCGATCGACTTCCTCACGAGCACACGCCTTGTGAATGTTCGAATCAGGAGACCCAGATGTGGAGTGGCTTCGTCCACCAGCCTTATGGCTGCTTCCAGCTTCTCTTGGATTACGGCAAGCTCTTCTGATGAGATGCTCAGGAATGGATTGCAGAAGGTTCCGCTCTCTGGCTCGTGTCGACGCGCCAGCCCACTATCCACGTCCAGAGCGATCACATCTCCCACCTTTGCGCGCTCGACCTTCTCTGATCCGGATTCATGCCGCCTGAGCACCCAGTCCCCAAGGGGGCTTTCAACTCCCTTCCCTTGGTGACGTTCGCCCATTTCGCTATGGATGGGAGCAACTGGACACTCCGCCATTGCGGCGAGATGAAGCGCTTCGATGGTCGTGACAGGCCTTCCATCCGTATCTTCATGGGAGACTCCATGTGGATCATCCATGAATCCAGAAACCCACGGGGAGCCAAGCAACCTTCTTCTCGCCGCTGGATCCAACTGCTTGAATGCTCTTTCAAAATCCTCAACACGCTCTTGATTCTCAAGCCGCTCATCTCTGAATTTTGAAAGAGCCTCACCCAAACGACGCGGAGTCATTTCAAACCATGCGTCCAGCAGCACCGAGCAAACGTCAACCGTTCTGCATGGATCTTCAATTGCTCTCCTGAGATCCTCTATGGAAGTTCTCATCAACCTCTCCTTGGTGACGGACGGCCACCCCCATGGGGGACCGTCCGCGTTCTTAGACGTTGAACTTCTGGGCGTCAGGAACTACGTGCGCAAGCTGGAGATCTTCTACATCACCTGACGAGTAGTGACCGCAGTGGGTACCACCGCTTGAGTAGTTGGTACATTGAACACCCGCGATCTCGTTGTCGGCGGTTCCTTCTTGCAACCCCGCCGCACTGACGAGAGTGATGTCCAGCACAGAGGCGTTCTGGATCTGCGTGAGATCGTTGGACGCACTTTCCTGCGACGCAGATGCGATTCCGGATAGACCAAGCATTGCAATGAGTGCCGGAGGAAGAAGCACGGACTTGCAGATCTTCGACATTATTCAGCTCCTTTGAAGTTGATACTGCTGGATATGGCCGTGAGCTTGCGCGACTCCTGGCCAGCGTCAGCGATTGCTGACGATTTAGACTTTTCCAGCAGAGTCATCGACATCAATAGCAGCAGAATCCTTTGCAACTATCCTCAGTGCGGGGATCTTTTCGTAGCGTCTGGAGATGACGCAATCCGTCGGATACGGGGGATTCACCGAATCAGCAACATTGGGAATGGCGGAGGAAAATTCACGCCGGATACGACTGACAATCGATTAATTCCAGAAGTACCAGGCTGCTGCAGCCAACAGCGCGCCAAACAACACAACCTGCACCACCACATAGCCCACGCCACCGTCGCGCGACTCAGCGGCAATGCGCTTCTGCAGCGCCTCGCTCACATCCGGCGTTTCTTCCTGCTCCGCCTGCTCGCGCAACGCCTGCGCCAGCGCGCGCCTTTCCGCATCGCGAGGGTCGGTCGGTGGGTTCACAGCAGTTCTCCGGCGGCGGCATGCCGCGTCAGTTCCTGCTTCAGGACCTGGCGCGCGCGGTGCAGGTGGCTCTTGATGGTACCGCGTGCCAGCCCGGTCACCTGTTCGATCTCGGCCAGATCGAAATCCTCCAGGTAGTGCAGGCCGACGATCAGGCGCTGCGGTGCACTCAGCCGTTCCAGCGCCGCGCCGAGCTGCCGCCCTGCCTGCAGCGCCTCGCTCAGCTCAACCGGGCCCGGGCCTTCATCGCCGATCCCCAGTTCCTCCGGCACCTCCACCGCCACCATCCATTGCGTCTCCAGCCGCCGCCGGCGCAGGTGCTGCAGCGCCGTGGTGTAAGCGACCCGGGATACCCAGGTACGCAACGAAGATTCAAAGCGGAACCGGTGCAGCTGGCGGAACACGGCCAGGAAGGTTTCCTGCAGCAGGTCAGCCACCTGGTCGCGGTCGCCCACCATGCGTCCGATCACATGCGCGCAGGTGCGCTGGTGGGCTTCAACCAGTTGCGCGAAGGCCGCCTGCGAGCCATCGATGATGGCCCGCACCAGGGCCTGGTCCGCATCCAGCGGTGCAGCGGGTGCCGCCGTCGCCGCTGTATCGTGGCGGCGACGGCCCCGCAGTGCCGACAGTGCTTCGCCGAGCAGGCTCATCTACGGGGCGCCCCCTGTGCCCGTGGCACGCCTGCCTCAGCCCTTGCGTGCAGCAGGGCGGGTGAAGTGCCAGGCCAGCAGCTGGCCGAGGCCGGCGCTGCCGACCAGTGCGGCGGCGGCGCCGAAGGTCAGGTCACGGGCACCCATCGCTTCCAGCAGGGCCATGGCCAGCGCCAGGCAGACCAGGCTGATGCCCCAGCGCAGCGCGCCCTGGCGGCGGCGCTCTTCTTCCAGCACGGCCAGCGAGCGGATCACTTCCTCGGGCACGTGCGGGGCCACCAGCTTGCTACGCGCGCGGGCATCGGCAATGGCGTGGATCGCGTAGGCGATGCAGATGAAGAGGGTGATCGGGATGAGTTCCTGCATGGTCGGGCTCCTGTTCGGTGGATGATGCGGGTTCAGGAGAATGGATGCGCGAGGCCGGCCAGCGGTTGCACTACTTTGCCAATCCCGCTGCCATGACCTGTGGCCCCTGCCCCCGGCCCTTGCGGCTGCTACGCTTGGCCGGTTTTCCTCTACTGGTGCCGTCCGCCCATGTCCCGAGTGCTGCCCCTGTCCCTCCTGCTGTCGGCCGTGCTGGCCGCACCGGCCGCGCATGCCGCGCCGACGCCGATCACCATCGAACAGGCCATGGCCGACCCGGACTGGATCGGCCCGCCGGTCGAGAAGGCCTGGTGGTCGTGGAACAGCCAGCAGGTGGAGTACCAGCTCAAGCGCAACGGCAGCCCGGTGCGCGATACCTTCCGCCAGCCGGTGGCCGGTGGCGTGGCCGCGCAGGTGGCCGATGACCAGCGCGGCACCCTGGACGTGGCCGAGCCGGTCTACGACCGCAGCCGCAGCCGCAGCGCCTTCGTGCGCAATGGCGACGTGTTCGTGCGCGACCTGCGCAGCGGCGCGCTGACGCAGCTGACCCGCAGCAACGAGCGCGCGGGCAACGTGAACTTCGCCGCCGACAATGGCGTGATCTGGCGCGTCGGCCAGAACTGGTTCCACTGGACCGCCGCCAGCGGCGTGCAGCAGGTGGCCAGCCTGAAGGCCGAAAAGGATCCGCGTACGCCGCCGAAGGCCGACGTGCTGCGTGACCAGCAGTTGCGCACGCTGGAAACCCTTCGCCGCGACCGTGACCAGCGCGAAGCACTGAAGGACCAGGACCAGCGCTGGCGCCAGGCCGACCCGACCCGCGCGCCGGGCCCGGTGTACCTGGGCGCCGACGTGGAGATCGCCGACAGCGTGCTGTCGCCTGACCTGACCCACCTGGTCGTGGTGACCAAGCCGAAGGACTTCGATGACGGCCGTGGCGGCAAGATGCCGCTGTACGTGACCGAGTCGGGCTACGAGGAAACCGAAGACACCCGCACCCGCGTCGGCCGTAACGGCTTCGAGCCGCACACGCTGTGGTACGTGGACGTGCGCACCGGCAAGGCCGAGAAAGTCTCTCTGGCCGGCCTGCCGGGCATCAGCACCGATCCGCTGGCCGAGCTGCGCCGCAAGGCCGGCAAGGACGCGCTGAAGGGCGAGCGCAGCCTGCAGGTGATGAGCGACTTCATGGGCGGTGGCATCCGCTGGAGCCCCGATGGCCAGCAGGCCGCGGTGATGCTGCGTGCCAACGACAACAAGGACCGCTGGATCATCAGTGTCAACGCCGCCGACGGCCGCGTGCAGAACCGCCATCGCCTGACCGACAATGCCTGGATCAACTGGGGCTTCAATGATTTCGGCTGGATGGCCGATGGCCGCACGCTGTGGCTGCTGTCCGAGGAATCGGGCTTCTCGCACCTGTACACCCAGGCCGGCACGGCCAAGCCGCAGGCGCTGACCAGCGGCAAGTGGGAAACCTCGGCGCCGGTGCTGTCGGCCGACGGCAAGGGTTTCTACTTCCTGTGCAACCAGCAGGCGCCGCATGACTACGAAGTCTGCGCGGTCGACACCGGCAGCCGCCAGGTGCGCGAGCTGACCAGCCTCAACGGCGTGGAAGACTTCTCGCTGTCGCCGGACGGCCAGCAGCTGCTGGTGCGCTACTCCGGCGCCTACCTGCCGGCGCAGCTGGCCGTGGTACCGAGCACCAGCGCAGGCCAGGCCCGCGTGCTGACCGACACCCGCACTGCCGAGTTCAAGGCGCGCCAGTGGATCCAGCCGAAGCTGGTGGCGGTGCCGTCCAAGCATGGCGCCGGCGTGGTCTGGGCCAAGTACTACGAGCCCGAAAACAAGGAACCGGGGAAGAAGTACCCGATCGTGATGTTCGTGCACGGCGCCGGCTACCTGCAGAACGTGCACCAGCGCTACCCGGCCTACTTCCGCGAGCAGATGTTCCACAACCTGCTGGTGCAGAAGGGCTACATCGTGCTGGACATGGATTACCGCGGCAGCGAGGGCTACGGCCGCGACTGGCGTACGGCGATCTACCGCAACATGGGCCACCCGGAACTGGAAGACTACAAGGACGGCCTGGACTGGCTGGTCGACACCCAGCAGGGTGACCGCGACCATGCCGGCATCTACGGTGGTTCCTACGGCGGCTTCATGACCTTCATGGCCCTGTTCCGCTCGCCGGGCACGTTCAAGGCCGGCGCCGCGCTGCGCCCGGTGGTGGATTGGCACCAGTACAACCACGGCTATACCAGCAACATCCTCAATACCCCGGACATCGATCCGGAGGCGTACCGCGTGTCCTCGCCGATCGAATACGCGCAGAACCTGCAGGACAACCTGCTGATCGCCCACGGCATGATGGATGACAACGTGTTCTTCCAGGACTCGGTGAACCTCACCCAGCGCCTGATCGAACTGCACAAGGACAACTGGTCGATCGCACCGTACCCGCTGGAGCGCCACGGCTATGTGCGCGCCGATTCCTGGCTGGACCAGTACAAGCGCATCCTCAAGCTGTTCGAGCAGAACCTGAAGTGAGCAACGCCGCGGCCACGATCCACATCGTGGCCGCGGTCATCCTGGATGACCGCGGCCGGGCGCTGGTGGTGCGCAAGCACGGCGCCAGCCGCTTCATCCAACCGGGCGGCAAGCCCGAACCCGGCGAAGCGCCGCTGCAGGCGCTGGCCCGCGAACTGGACGAAGAACTCGGTGTGCAGCTGTGCGCCGAAACCGCCATCGCGCTGGGCACCTTCGAGGATTGGGCGGTGAACGAACCCGGCCATCGGGTGCAGGCACAGGCCTGGTGGGTGCGGGTGGACGGCACGCCACAGGCATGTGCCGAGATCGCCGAACTGGCCTGGGTGCCACTGCAGCCGCCGCATGGCCAGCCCTTGGCACCGTTGAGCGAACACCATATCCTGCCGGCCGTCGCCACCCGGGTGACGGCCCGCTGATCGCGCGGGCACCGATTGCAAGGACACCGGATGTCAATGTCGATCCCGCCGATTCCCTCGCTGGTCCAGCCGACCTATCACGCCTGGGTGCGCCCGATCGCACACGCTTCGTTCTGGCTGTCGCTGCTGCTCACGGTGTACTTCGTGATGCAGGGACTGCTGCTGTGGCCGCTACACAACCTTCCGATCTGGCATCTGGTTGAGAGGGAAGTACAAGACCAGCACCTGCACAGCCTGACCTGGCTGTTGGCGCATCCGGTGGCCGCGTCGATGATTGCCGCGCTGCTGTGCCTGGCCTCGACGCTGGCCAGCTGGGGCCTGCTGCGCGAGCGCAGCTGGGGCCTGTGGAGCTTTGTGGTGATCCTGCTGCTGAGCGCATTGGCCAACTTTGCGATCGCCGGCTGGTTGGACGTGTTCATGCGTGATGTCATCCCGTTTCTCTCCGACGACGCCGTCCTGCAGCAGGAACTCCATCTGAAACGCTGGTTGATCACGCTGACCGTAGTGGCCATGTCATTGGTGCTCCTCGGCCTTCAGGGCTGGCTGGCCTGGCGCCTGTTGCGGCCGGACATCCGCTCGCGCTTCCACTGAGCCACACCCCTTTCCCGCATGACAAGGACCGTCGCTTGCGCTTGCTGCCCCTTCTCCCCGCATTGCTGCTGTTGACTGCGCTGCCTGCCGGCGCCGATGCGCTGCAATGTGGCGAGTACCGCAGCGCCGATGGCGGCATGGCGCTGGTGTTCACCACTCCCGGCAGCGGCTACCACCACGATGATGGCAGCGAGCCGCAGCCGCTGTGGGTTGATCGCGGTGCGGCACAGACGCGGTTGGTCATGCTCGACGATGGCGTGGCGCAGCCGATCCGGATCAGCGCCGATGGGCAGCGCATCGAGCACGACCGGGTGGTGCTCTACACCCTGCGCCAGCCCCGCGCCTGCGCCAGCGAGCCCAGCGCGATGGATGGCAGCTGCCGCGCCGCTGGCAGCCACTGCGTTGCACGGCTGCCCACGGCCTCACCCGGCCAGGCCCAGCGTGCGTGCAGCGAAGGCGTTGGCGCGGGCTGCTCGGCGCTGCTGCGCCAGCTTCGCGATGGAACAACTGTAGCCGGCAGCGATGACACCAGCCCCGCGCGCTTCGAACGCCCGCCCATCTGCCGCGAACACACGCCCGGCCATGACCCGCAGGCCTGCGAGACGCTGACCGGCGATGCGCTGGCCGCCGCCATGCAGAAGGTCGGTGAACGCCTGCAACAGGAAGACGAAGACATGCCGGATTCACCGCTTCCGGCCGCTGCACGCGATCGCCTGCAGCAGTTGTGCCTGCAGCACCGCAGTGGCCGCTTCTGCGTCGAAGTAGCCGCACAGCAACTGATCGCGCTGGAGCCCGCATTGGCGGTGCAGGCGCTGCAGGTGGTCTGCGATGCCGGCCGCACCAGCGGCTGCGAACGCATCGCACCGCTGCGCGGTCCCGGCACCGACCTGCGCCTCGTCCCGGCCCAGCAGGTGCCCTGCGGCCGCTACCAGGCCGATGGAGGCGTGATCGACAGGCTCGACTTCGGCGATGGCACCCGGGCCCGCCTGCAGAACGGCGCCATCCACCTGCAGCAGAACGGCGAAACCCTTGTGCTGCGCCAGCTCGGCAACGGGGATCTGCTCGGCATGGATGCACAGACCGCCTACCAGCGTTACCAGCCCGTGCCCGGCACGGCAGAATGTACGCCCCCGCGCGAGGGCCGTGGTTCGCCGTAGCGCCTGGAGTTTCCCGTTCGATCGTCAAGGAGACGACATGCATTCACCCGCACCGCGCCAGCGCTGGCTGGCCTGGGCGCTGCTGCTGGCCGCACCGATGGCCGCCGCACAGTCACCGCAATGCGGCCTGTTCAAGGCCGACGAAGGCAGCAGCACGCTGCGCATCAGCTCACCCAACCGTGGCGAGCAGAAGCACTTCGGCAGTGCACCGTCTCCGGTCGCGTTCCAGCAGATCGACGGGAAGCTGCAACTGGTGAACCTGGAGTACGGCCTGCCCAGCCCGCTGCAGGTAGGTGATCGTGGCCGCACGGTCGAGGTGGATGGCACGACCTACATCCTGCTGACCCCCGAACGGTGCGCCGCCGCAGCCACGCCGGCTGAAGGCAGCTGCCTGGCCAATGCCGTGGCCTGCCTGGACAACCGTCACGAAGCCACTCCGGCCGCGCTGGAAGCAGGGTGTCGGGAAGGCGTGCCCGGCATGTGCCTGCAACTGGCTGATCGCTGGCGTGATGAAGCCAAGCCTACGGTGAAGGCCGATCCTGTCCAGCAGAAGGCGGCCCTCGACGCCGCCCTGTCCGGCATCAAGCTCCCCGCTGCCTGTGACAACGGGGGCTTCGAACAGGAAACCCCGGCATGTGCCGCCGCGCTCGAGGCCGACCCCGCAGTGCAGGCGCAGCTGGTCAAGGCCGCGATGACGGCAGCCATGACCGAAGCCATGGTGACGATGACGGCGCCGACCGTGCCGGTGATCATTCCGGCTGAGCGGCGGCAACAGTTGTTGCGGCTGTGCCGCGAGGTAGCGCATGGCGGCTTCTGCGAGCGGGTGGCCGAACTCTCCTGGGACGCGGGAGATCCCCTGCTGGCGGTGCAGGCGCTGGCTGCGGCCTGCACACCGGGCAACGACACCGCCACCTGCGAGCGTCTGCCGGCGTTGCAGGCGCTGGGCGCATCATTGCGACCGCAACCGGCAACGGCCCTGCCCTGCGGCAACTACCGGGCCGATGGCGGTCTGATGGACACGCTGGACTTCGGTGACAACGGCTTGGTCGGCGTTGGCTGGAACAGCCATCTCCGCGCCCGCGTCAAAGAGGGCGACATCCGCATCCGCCACGACAGGGGCGGCGACTTCGTGCTGCGTCCGCTGCCTGGCGGCCAACTGCTGGGCCTGGATACCTGGACCCGCTTCCAGGTGTTCACCCCCACTGGCGATGGCCCGGGCCGCTGCAGTGCACCGAAGCAGTACACCGTGCTGCCGCTACCCCAGGATTGCCCGCAGGCGCTCGCTACCGGCGGGGCGGAAGCCTGCTGCGCGCAGGGCAGGCTGCAGGGCTGCAACATACTCGGCAACCGCCTTGCGCTGTCCGGGCACTGGCTGCAGGCCGCCGAGCACTACACCACGGTCTGCCGAGCCGGCGTCCGCGAGGGCTGCGAGAACCTGGTCACGGCCCAGGGCAACGATGCCGAGGTGGATGCACATGCACTGCTGGACCGGCTGTGCAAGGCCGACCGCAGTGGCCTGCACGTGGCCTGCGACGTGCTCGGCACCCAGAACTGGAAACTGATCGATCTGGGCCGCGCGCTGCAGAAGGCGGCCGATGACGCGGCATCAGACGACACCCCGCCGCCGCGCCATTCCAACCGCAAGCGCTGAGCCGGCCAGGGCCTGTCCGCAGCTTCGGGCGGGCCCTGCGGTAAAGTACGCGCCATGAACGAATTCGAGCGCGTGCGCGCCTACCTCACCGACCTGCAGGACCGCATCTGTGCGGCGATCGAGGCCGTCGATGGCCGGGCCCGCTTCCAGGAAGACCTGTGGCAGCGTGCCGAGGGCGGCGGTGGGCGCACCCGCGTGCTGCGCGACGGCGCGGTGTTCGAGCAGGCCGGTATCGGCTTTTCCGATGTGTCCGGCAGCCGCCTGCCGCCGTCGGCCTCGGCCAACCGCCCGGAACTGGCCGGCGCCTCCTGGCGCGCCACCGGCGTGTCGCTGGTGTTCCACCCGCTCAACCCCTACGTGCCGACCACCCATGCCAACGTGCGCTTCTTCCAGGCACAGCGCGACGGTGAAGTGGTGGCCAGCTGGTTCGGCGGCGGCTTCGACCTGACCCCGTTCTATCCGTTCGACGAGGACGTGCAGCACTGGCACCAGGTGGCACGCGATCTGTGTGCGCCGTTCGGCGACGAACGCTATGCCGCGCACAAGCGCTGGTGTGATGAGTACTTCTTCCTGCGCCACCGCAATGAAACGCGCGGCGTCGGCGGGCTGTTCTTCGACGACCTGCACGGCGACTTCGAGCGCGACTTCGCTTATCTGCGTGCGGTCGGCGATGGTTTCCTCGACGCCTACCTGCCGATCGTGCAGCAGCGCAAGGACACCGCGCATGGCGAGCGCGAACGCGAGTTCCAGCTGTACCGCCGCGGCCGCTACGTGGAGTTCAACCTGGTCTACGACCGCGGCACGCTGTTCGGCCTGCAGAGCGGCGGCCGCAGCGAGAGCATCCTGATGAGCCTGCCGCCGCGGGTGCGCTGGGAGTACGGCTTCGCCCCGGAAGCGGGCAGCGCCGAGGCGCGCCTGGCCGACTATCTGGTGCCGCGCGACTGGCTCTGATCTTCCGGCGCCACGCCTGACGCGTGGCGCCTTCTCGCGCCTGTGGTGCGCCCTGCACCGGACAGGCCCTGCTCTGCCTCCTTCAAGGATGACCCCATGTCTGTTGCTGTTCCCTTCCGCCCTCGCGCCGCGGGCTGGCGTGCCCTGCTGGTGCTCGCGCTGGCCTCGGCCAGCCTGCCGGCCGCCGCGCAGTCGATGGCCTGCGGCACCTACAAGGACAGCAGCGGCAACACCACGCTGACCCTGGAGAGCGAAGGCCACGGCTTCCTGTCCGGCCCCTACCAGGCCACCGAGGAGCTGCGCATCGCCCGCCAGGAAGACGTGCTCGGTACCGGCAACCTGTCCACGGGCCAGCTGGAAAACTGGTACTTCTCGGACAACGACCGCACGATCAGCACGCCCTATCGCGAGTTCACCCGTGAGCACGCCGCCGCCTGCAAGACGATGCCGCAGCCCGTCGAGGACGGTTGCGTGATGAACACCTCCGAGTGCCTGGAGGCGCTGCCAGAGGCCGCACCCGTGAAACTGCACGCCTGGTGCGCCGAGGGCGTGGGCGCAGCCTGCATGCGCCTGCTGGAGACCTACCAGCAGCAGGCCAAGGACGCAGCGCCCAGAAAGGAAGAACCGCCGATTCCCGAGATCTGCAGGGAGGAGCTGCCCTCGTTCGACGCCGAGGGTTGCATGACGGCAGCCAATGAGATTGCCTCGGAAATGATGGGCAAGGCCCTGCTCGGCCTGCAGCATTCCGTGGATCCGCCTCTGCCACCTGCACAGCTTGATGAACTGATCGGCCTTTGCCGCGTGCAAAAGGGCGAAACGTTCTGCGCCGACACCGCCGAAACCTTGTGGAGCAGTGGCCGCCTGCAGCAGGCCCGCGATGCGCTGCAGCGGTCCTGTGCGCAGCGCGCGGATGCCCCGGCCTGCGGTCCGGCCAAGGACCTTGCCGTTCTCGCCAGCGCCCCCGCGGCAGCGCTCACGCCGGTGCCGGCCGCCGCACTGCCCTGTGGCAGCTTTGAAGCCGAGCGCAGCGTGCTGTCGCAGCTGCGTTTCTTCGAGGGTGGTGTGGTTGAGGCCGGTGGCCGCGAACAGCCACTGCGGGCAAGCCTGAGCGACGGCCGCATCCTCATCCACCGCGATATCGGCAGCGACTTCGTGCTGCAGCTGCTGCAGAACGGCAACCTGGTCGGTATCGACAGCGGCAATCGTTTCGCCTACTACGAGCGCAAACCGGCGGCCGGCACTACCCGCTGCACACCGTGAATGATGCGCTGTAGCGCCGAGCCCATGCTCGGTGCTGCACGATCAGGTGCCCTTCCGCGGAAGGATGGTGATGTGCCCGGTCGTCTCCAGCAGGGCGATCTGCACATCCTCGATCCGCAGGCCACCCTGCTGGCGCAACGCAGCATCGAAATCGGCCCGGCTGATCAGTTCGCGGCGGAGAACACCCTCCAAAAGCCGGCCATCGCGCGCGATTACGGTAGGTTCTCCTTCGATCATCCGCTCCATGCGTCGATTCCGGGTGGTCAGCCAGCCCACCCCATAGTTGAGCAGGATGAGGGTCGCGGCCAGCAGCAGGCCGCCGCCCAGCGAGGTATCGGTGCCAAGCAGCGCGTTCTGCACCGCATTGCCCAGCAGCACGATCAACAGCACGTCGAAGGGCGTGATCTGCCCTAGAGCCCGCTTGCCGCCAAGCCGGACCATGCCCAGCACCACGACATAGACCACCACCGCGCGCAGGATGAACTCCCACCAGGGCATTGCCAGTGCAAACAGATCGGGCATGGTCTTCCCCTGTGGAACGGTAGCCCAGCCTAGCACCAAGGATCTGACCCCATCCCTGGTGCTGCGGCGGCACAAATAAAAAGCCCCGCTGACCAGGGGGAGGTCAACGGGGCCGGGGAACGGGCACTTGGGGAGGAGTCCCCGTTCCGAGATCTGCTCCAGGGGATGGGAGAGATCCACAACAGGCGTTGCGCCTGTCGAGAGTTATAGAAGCACTCCGAACACTAACGGTTCGTGAAGGGGCCCAATTTAATGAACCTCGATCAGGACAACATTCATGATCGAGTCAGAAACCTCTGACGAATGAACGAATTCACGTCGTTATCGGCCTGAAATACCCTCAGTGCGCTTCGTCCCAGTTGTTGCCGACGCCGGTATCGACCACCAGCGGCACCCGCAGTTTGGCCGCTTGCGACATGCGCTCCACCACCTGCAAACGCAAGTCTTCAACGAAACTGCTTTCGGTTTCGAACACCAGTTCATCGTGCACCTGCAGGATCATCCGTGCCGGTGCGCCGCTGTCACGCAGCCACTGGTCCACGTCCACCATCGCGCGTTTGATGATGTCGGCGGCGGTGCCCTGCATCGGCGCGTTGATCGCCGCGCGTTCGGCACCGGCGCGCAGGCCCTGGTTACGTGCATGAATGTCGTTCAGGTACAGGCGACGACCAAACAGGGTTTCCACATAGCCCTGGTCGCGGGCCTGCTGGCGCATCCGCTCCATGAAGTCACGCACGCCCGGGTAGCGGCTGAAGTACAGCGCCACGTAATCCTGCGCCTGGCCGCGGTCGATGCCCAGGTTGCGGGCCAGGCCGAAGGCGCTCATGCCGTACATCAGCCCGAAGTTGATCGCCTTGGCGGCGCGGCGCTCGTTCGGGGTCACTTCCTCCAGCGTGCGCCCGAACACCTCGGCGGCGGTGGCACGGTGCACGTCGGCGCCCTGCTCGAAGGCACGCACCAGGCCCGGGTCCTCGGACAGGTGGGCCATGATCCGCAGTTCGATCTGCGAATAGTCGGCCGCCAGCAGCTGGAAGCCCTCCGGCGCCACGAACGCGCGGCGGATGCGACGGCCGTCCTCGGTGCGGATCGGGATGTTCTGCAGGTTCGGATCCGACGAGGACAGGCGGCCGGTGGCGGCACCGGACTGGTGGTAGCTGGTATGCACGCGGCCGGTGTCCGGGTTGACCATCTCCGGCAGCTTGTCGGTGTAGGTGCTGCGAAGCTTGGCCAGCCCGCGGTACTCCAGGATCACGCGCGGCAGCTCGTGCTGGTCGGCAATCGCCTCCAGCGCCTCTTCATTGGTGCTGGGCTGGCCCTTGGGGGTCTTCACCACCGCCGGCAGCTTCAACTCGTCGAACAGCACCGCCTGCAGCTGCTTGGGCGAATCCAGGTTGAAGCTGCGCCCGGCCAGCTCGGTGGCTTTCTGCTGCGCTGCCAGCATGCGCGAAGACAGGTCCTGGCTCTGCCGGCGCAGTTCGTCGGTGTCGACCCGCACGCCGTTGGCTTCGATGCTGGCCAGCACCGGCACCAGCGGCATCTCGATGCCGCGGTAAACGCTGTCCAGCGCCGGCTCGGCCAGCAGCTGCGGCTGCAGCGCGTGGTGCAGGCGCAGGGTGATGTCGGCGTCCTCGGCGGCGTAGCGGCTGGCCTCGTCGATGCCCACCTGCGAGAACGGAATCTGCTTGGCGCCCTTGCCGGCCACGTCCTCGAACTTGATGGTGCTGTAGCCCAGGTAGCGCAGCGCCAGCGAATCCATGTCGTGGCGGGTGGCGGTGGAATTGAGCACGAAGCTCTCGAGCATGGTGTCGTCGTGGTAGCCCTGCACCTGCACGCCGTGGCGGCGCAGCACGTGCAGGTCGTACTTGCCGTGCTGGCCCAGCTTCTTCTTCGCCGGGTCCTGCAGCACCGGGCGCAGTGCGTCCAGCACCTGCTGCAGCGGCAGCTGGGCCGGCGCACCCGGGTAGTCGTGGCCGACCGGAATGTAGGCGGCCTTGCCCGGTTCGACCGCCAGGCTGATGCCGACCAGGCGCGCACGCATCGCGTCCAGCGCATCGGTCTCGGTATCGAAGCTGATCAGGTCGGCCTGCTGCAGGCGTTCGACCCAGGCCTGCAGCTGCTCGGCGCTCAGCACGGTCTCGTATTCACCCGGCGCGGACAGTGCCGGATCCAGCGTGCCGGCGGCGGGCGCCTCGACGCTGCCACGCGCGAAGCCGGCCGCAGTGCCGCGCAGGCTCGGGGTCGCCTCGCTGGCGGCCACCGGTGCCGGCACCGGCGCACCCAGCTCCTTCAGCGCCTGGGTGAAGCCGTAGCGCGCATACAGCTCGGTCAGCTCCGGCACGTCCTGCTCGCGCAGGGCCAACGTGGTCGGGCTGGCGTCCAGCGCCAGGTCGGTGCGGATGGTCACCAGCTCGCGGTTCAGCGGCAGACGCTCCAGCGCCGCGCGCAGGTTTTCGCCGATCTTGCCCTTCATGGTGGGCGCGGCCGCCATCACCCCATCCAGGTGCTGGTACTCGGCCAGCCACTTGGCAGCGGTCTTCGGCCCGCACTTCTCGACGCCCGGCACGTTGTCGACCGCGTCGCCCATCAGCGCCAGCAGGTCGATGATCTGGTCGGCGCGCACGCCGAATTTCTCCATCACCGCCGCATCCGAATCCATGCGGCTGCCGGTCATGGTGTTGACCAGCTCGATGCCCGGGCGCACCAGCTGGGCGAAGTCCTTGTCGCCGGTGGAAATTGTCACCTTCAGGTCCTGCGCCAGGCCCTGGAGGGCCAGCGTGCCGATCACATCGTCGGCTTCCACGCCGGGGACGCGCAGGATGCTGATGCCCAGCGCCTCGACGATGCGGCACATCGGCTCGACCTGGCTGCGCAGCTCATCGGGCATCGGCGGGCGGTTGGCCTTGTACTGGTCGTACAGGTCATCGCGGAAGGTCTTGCCGGGCGCATCGACCACGAACGCGACGTAGGCCGGGCGTTCCTTCAGCGTCGAACGCAGCATGTTGACCACGCCGAACAGTGCGCCAGTGGGTTCACCCTGTGCATTGGACAGGGGCGGCAGCGCGTGGAACGCGCGGTACAGGTAACTGGACCCGTCGATCAGGACTAATCTGCTCATGGGCCGATTCTACGCGCCCGTGCCTGCACCGCGACGACACGGCACGCACCTGGCGATGGGGCATAATCAGGGCTCTCTCTAGGCAAAGGCCCCCGCCGATGAAGACCCTGATGCTGGCTTCCCTGCTCCTGCTCGCTGGCTGCGCCAGCATGGGTGGCGCAGGTGCTCCCCCGGTGGACGTCAAGGGCGCCGATGTCTCCAAGCGCACCATGGACAACGGCGATGTCATCGAGGAATACCGTGTGTCCGGCCAGCTGCGCATGGTCAAGGTGACGCCATCGCGCGGTGCTCCGTTCTACATGTACGACAAGAACGGCGACGGCCGTTTCGACAACGACAAGGATGGCGTGTCGCCGGTGTACTGGAAGCTGTACAGCTGGTGAGGTGACCGGGGTTGGATCCCTCTCCACAGGAAAGGGCTCTGACCGCTCAAGGCCATCGGTACGGCCCATCCACGCATGGCGTGGATCTACCGGGACAACGAACGTGGATCCACGCCATGCGTGGGTGACCGCCTATCAGTAGATCCACTCCATGCGTGGATCCGCCCCCCGATCCCCGACAAAAAACAACGCCGGCGCGCATCCTGCGGCCGGCGTCGGGTCCCCTCCCCGGGAACGCTTGAATCAGTGGGTGTGGATCAGCGGATGACCAGCACCGGCAGCGTGCTGCGTGCCAGCACTTCGGCGGTCTGGCTGCCCAGCAGCACGCGGGTCACGCCACGGCGGCCGTGCGAGGTCATCACGATCAGGTCGCTGTTGCGCTCGCCGGCGGTCTCGATGATGCCGTCAGCCGCGTAGCGGTCCAGCACGTGCACCGGATTGGCGGTGATGCCCTGCTCGGCGGCCTTGGCCAGCGCCGGCTGCAGCACCTTCTGCGCGCCTTCCTCGCGGTCGGCCTTGTACTCGGGGCTGTTCATGTAGCCCACGCTCCAGCCCATGGCATCGTACATGCCGACGGCCCACGGCTCGGAGACAGTCACGATATCGACCTCGGCATTGAGGTCCTTGGCCAGTTCCAGGCCCTTGGCCAGGCCTTTGTCGGCCAGCTCGGACCCGTCGGTGGCAATCAGGATGCGCTTGTACATGGTGGGGCTCCGTAGCGATCTGCCAGATGGGAACAACACCATTACACACCGGATGTGGAGGCTGCGCCTTGAGCAGGATCAATCCGGCGCCGCGCATTGGCGTGTGCGCACCGCCCGCTTGCACGCACCGGTCGGGCGGCGCATGCTCGGCGGGCGGCGCACTGCCGCGCCCAAGGACGACCGACATGCAGGACAACAAGCCGCCCGTCTGGAGTTCCCAGAAGTCCATCATGGTCGCCGCGATCATCGCCTTGGCGGTGCTGTTCGGCGGCTACCAGATCGGCAAGGACATGGCGCTGCGCGACAACGCCCGGCAGTCAACCGGCCGATAACCTGCTGCCGTAGAGTCGAGCTTGCTCGACTGCTTCTGCTCACCAAAGGCGGTCGAGCAAGCTCGACCCTACAGCGCCCCCACCTTCAGGCGATCTGCACCACGCGTGCGTTCTGGCACAGCGGATAGCTGCCCACGAATTCGGCAATCGCATCGCGCATCGCCTCGAACGATTGGCCGTACATGTACAGCGCGGTCTCGGTCGGGCCCTGCCACCAGCTGCAGATCTCGCCCAGGCCGTCGATGCTCTCCGACAGCTGCTCGAACACGTGGTTGGAATCGCACTGCTCGTAGACGTCGTCCGGCAGGTTCAGGCCATCCAGGTAGATGCCCAGGCCCTCGGTCACGCCGAAGCTGCGGTCGGCCTCGCCTGCGCCGTGGATCTTCGAGCCCTTCGGTGCACCCAACTGCTCCAGCAGGTCGATCAGCTTCGGTACGCCACCCGCATCGACCAGCGCCACTTCGATGTCGCCGTATTCGACCTCACCCAGATCGGACATCGCAGTGCCGCCGCCCGTCAGCTCGCCCACCTGGGCCGCCTGCAACAACGCGTCAAGCGGATCCTCGAACAGTTCATGGCGATGTTCGGGTTGCAGCTTGGCATTCAACGTCACGGTGACGTGCAGCGTGGGTTCGGTCATGGGGGCGTTCCTGGAAGAAGTGCCGCCTATTGTAGATACCGTGTCGCCCTTGCCTAGGCGAGGGCGACACGGTATCTACAACAGCCCGTCAACGCAGGAACGGGGTCACCTTGCACTTGAGCAGCTCCACCAGCACCGGGTCCATGTGGTCGTAGTCGTCCGGGATATCCAGGCAGATCACCCGCTTGCCGTTCAACCAGGCCTTGTAGCGGCTGGACAGCCGATTGCGGTGGGCGCGCACCATCACGAACACCAGGTCCGCCCACTGCAGCAGCTCAGGGCTGAGCACTTCCTCGGCGTCGGCCAGCAGCCCGGCCGAGGCGGTCTCGATGCCCGGCCAATCGGCAGATACCTGCTC
The DNA here is from genome assembly GCF_059368675.1 of Stenotrophomonas sp. YJH_SMC_120. Classification (NCBI taxonomy): domain Bacteria; kingdom Pseudomonadati; phylum Pseudomonadota; class Gammaproteobacteria; order Lysobacterales; family Lysobacteraceae; genus Stenotrophomonas; species Stenotrophomonas sp. YJH_SMC_120. Next base: position 64,387 of record NZ_JCAFRY010000003.1, on the reverse strand, counting down.
GGCCGTAGGGCTGCGCAGGCGGTTCTGGCTGCAGAGGAAGAGCACGTTGCGGGTCATGAGCGCAGCCTAATCGGGGTCGAATCCCTTTTCCAACGGAAAAGGGCTCTGACACCAACAGGGTGCTTTCAGACAAATTGCATGGTCGGATGACCGTTCAAGGGGCCACCATGTGCTTTTGCCACCGTCCAGATGTCCATGATCACCAAGGATGACCTGTTAACGTCGTTCGGAGAGGTGGCCGAAGTCCACGGCTGCTACTTCAGCAAGTACGTAGTCGCGACGTACGTACTCTATTGCTGCGTGAGGAATGCCAAGAGACATGACCTCGCGATCGCGTCCAAGAATGTCGATGATCCGGAATTCGCCACCAGCGTTGTGCTGAACGCACCGCACCATCTTTCACATGATGGGCCAACGATCTTCGAGATTCCTTCCAACGCCTATGGGTTCACTCATGCGATGGCGGTTCCCAGCACCTATCACGGGCTTCTGAATCGGATCGAGAAGCGCACGGGGCTGTTCCTATGCCTGCCGATCTTCCGGTGTGAGTTCAACGGCAACGAATCAGCAGAGGATTTCAGGTGGTCCACACATCACATCGTTGACGTCAACAACTGGCATAGGACCAGGCAGCCGAAGATATGCGTGTACTTCGACAATCCCCGCACTGGCGGCGGAACGGACAAGGACGGCGCCATCGTGAGCCTGGAGACGTTAATGGCCGAGATCGACAACCTCAACGGAGTGAGCAGCGGCTTCATCGAGATCACCAACTATCGCAATGAGGTGATCGAGGTGTTGTCGCCGGAGGAAGGCCACTACGTATTGATCCGCAACCGCCAGGATGAAGAAGCAATGGACCGCGCCGGGTTGGTGGCAGCCGTGGAGACATTCACCATCAGCTGATAGCCGACCGCTGTTGTAGAGCCGAAGGTAGCGGCAGGAGCCGCTGCCAACGTCGCTTGCGACGGCCCGAAGGGTGCCGGTCAGGACGACCGGCATAGCCATGCTCGGCTGCTCTTTCCCGCCAGAAGCAGCCGAGCATGGCTCGGCTCTACAGGAATTCCCGCCTCTGACGGTGATCAGATCACCGTCAGGTTGGCATACGCCATCACCAGCCACTTGCTGCCGGCGTCGGCGAACTCGACCTGCACGCGGGCGTGGGCGCCGCTACCTTCGTAGTCGGTCACCATGCCTTCGCCGAACTTGGGATGGGTGACCAGCGCACCGAGCTTGATCGGCGGTGCCTCGATCGAGGCATGGCCCATCACCCGGCTGGCGCCCATAGAGGCCGGTCGCGAGACCTGCACCTTCGGGCGCACTTCGTGCAGCAGCTCGCGCGGAATCTCGCGCAGGAAGCGCGACGGCAGGCTGTAGTTGTCCTGGCCATGGATGCGGCGAGATTCGGCGTAGCTCAGCACCAGCTTCTGGCGCGCGCGGGTGATGCCGACGTAGGCCAGGCGACGCTCTTCCTCCAGCCGCCCGCTTTCCTCCAGCGAACGTGCGCTGGGGAACAGGCCGTCTTCCATGCCTGCCAGGAACACCAGCGGGAATTCCAGGCCCTTGGCCGAATGCAGGGTCATCAGCTGCACACCGTCCTCGCCCGCCTGCGCCTGGCCTTCACCGGCCTCCAGCGCGGCATAGGCCAGGAACGCGACCAGCTCGTCCATGTCCTCGCCCACTTCCTCGATGTCGTCGGCGCGGCGCACGAAGCGCGAAGCGACCGAGACCAGTTCGTCGAGGTTGTCGGTGCGCGATTCCGAATCCAGCGAATTGCGGCTTTCCTTGCTCCAGTGCTCGCGCAGCTGCGAGCGGGCCAACACGTGGTCCACGCGCTCGGCCAGGGTCATGTGCACGGTCTGCGCCTGCAGCTCGTTGACCAGCCCCAGGAAGCCGGCAAGTGCATTGCGCGCGCGTGCGGCCAGCGCGTTGCCCTGGGTGACCAGCATCGTTGCTTCCCACAGCGAGATGCCCTGCGCGCGCGCCTCGCGGCGCACTTCGTCCAGCGTGCGGTCGCCGATGCCCCGGGTAGGCGTGTTGACCGCGCGCTCGAAGGCGGCGTCATCGTTGCGGTTGGACAGCAGGCGCAGGTAAGCCAGCGCGTCCTTGATTTCGGCACGTTCGAAGAAGCGCATGCCGCCGTACACGCGATAGGGCACCTGTTCGCTCAGCAGCGCCTCTTCAAGCGCGCGCGACTGTGCGTTGCTGCGGTAGAGCACGGCCACTTCGGTATAGCTGCCACCATCGCGTACCCACTGGCGGGCACGCTCGACGATGTAGCGCGCCTCGTCCATCTCGTTGTACGCCGCGTACAGGTCGATCGGTTCTCCGTCGCCACTGTCGGTCCACAGCTGCTTGCCGATGCGATCCGGGTTGTGCGCGATCACCGCATTGGCAGCGCCGAGGATGTTGGCAGTGGAGCGATAGTTCTGTTCCAGGCGGATGGTCTGCGCACCTGGGAAATCACGCAGGAAGCCCTGCACGTTCTCGACCTTGGCGCCGCGCCAGCCGTAGATGGCCTGGTCATCGTCACCAACAACGAACACGTGGCCGGAATCACCGGCCAGCACGCGCACGAAGGCGTACTGGATGGCGTTGGTGTCCTGGAACTCGTCCACCAGGATCTCGCGGAAGCGGGCACGGTAGTGCGACAGCAGCGCAGGGTTGTCGCGCAGCAGTTCATGGGCGCGCAGCAGCAGCTCGGCGAAGTCGACCAGGCCGGCGCGGTCGCAGCGTGCCTGGTATTCGATATAGGCCTGGCGCATGGTTTCCAGCCACGCATCATGCGGCTCGGGCTGGATGTGCTGCGGGCGGCGACCCTCATCCTTCTGTTCGTTGATCCACCAGGCGATCTGCTTGGCCGGGTACTTGCCGTCGTCCAGTTCCAGCGCCTGCACCACGCGCTTGACCAGCCGCAGCTGATCATCTGAATCCATCACCTGGAAGCCTTCGGGCAGCTTCGCGTCCTGCCAGTGCAGGCGCAGCAGGCGGTTGGCCAGGCCGTGGAAGGTACCGATCCACATGCCACGGCTGCCATTGGGCAGCTGTGCGTCGATGCGGTGGCGCATTTCGCCGGCCGCCTTGTTGGTGAAGGTCACCGCGAAAATGCCGTGGGTCGGCACGCCATCGACTTCATGCAGCCAGGCAATGCGGTGAGTGAGTACGCGGGTCTTGCCGGAACCGGCACCGGCCAGCACCAGGTGGTGGCCGGGGGGAGCGGAGACGGCTTCGCGCTGGGCCGGGTTCAGGCCATCAAGCAGGTGGGAGACATCCATGCGCCCATTTTACGGCATCGCCGTCGCGGCTCCTGCGACCACTTGGGTGGCCAGTGCCTGCGCCTGCTGACGCAGTTCAGGCACCGCCAGGCTTTCCCACAGGCTGCCGATGCGCAGGCTGCCGAGCACGCCCAGCTGCGCCTGCGGCTGGCCACCGGCGGCACACAGGCGATCGCCCGGCACCATGCTGTCCAGGCCCAGCCCATGCGGGCCGGGGCGGGCCAGGCCATCGGCCTGCAGCTGCTGCAGCAGCGGGTTGCGCAGCGCACTGGCGCGGGTTTCCACGCCGGTAGCGTTGATCACCCCGCTGATCGTCCACTGCTGTTCATTGCCGGTGGCATCGCGACCCGACAGCCGCAGGGCATCGCCTTCGCGGCCGACGCGTTGCAGGCGGGACCGGTGGATACGCAGTTGGCCGCTTTCGATCAGCGCCTGCAGCTGTGCGTCGACCTCTTCGGCGATGCGGTGGCGATGCACGTCCCAGTAGCGCACCACATGGCGCAGGAAGCGGCGCTGGTCGGCCGCGTCGAGGCTGCACCACAGCGCCTGCCCGTGCGGACGGATACGGTCCATCACGCCCTGCCACGGCAGGCCGTCGGCCTGTGCCTGGCGTGCGAACCCACGCAACGCGCGCAGGCGCTGGCGCAGGTTCATCGGCAACAGCGTGGCCGGGTCGAACGTGGGCAGGCCGCCGTGCGCATGCGGCAACGGCAGCAGGCCGTGGCGCGAGATCACGTGCAGCGGGCCGGTGTGGCCGGCAGCGACCAATGCCAGCACGGTGTCGGCCATGCTCAGGCCGGAGCCGACGATGGCCACGGCCTGCTCGCCGGCCAGGGTGCGCACGCCGTCGTAGTCCCAGGCCTCGATCACGTCATCGGCGGGCAGCGCCTCGGCACCGGCTACCGGCAGCGGTCGCATGCTGTTGCCGGTGGCCAGCACCGCCTGCGCGGCGTGCAGCGTGCTGCCATCGCCGAGTGTCAGCTGGTAGCCATGGTCATCCGGCTGCAGGCCCAGCACCGGCTGCGCGATCACCTGCAGCTGTGCCGGGCTGGTCGCAGCGGCCTCCTGCAGGCGCTGCTGCAGGTAGGCAGCAAAGTAGTGGCGGCACACATAGCGCTCGCCCAGCACCTCGCGCGCCTCGCCCGGGTAGGCATTGGCGGCCATCAGGTAGTCGAGGAAATCGCCGGGCTGGTCGGCAAACGCACTCATCTTCGCCGCCGGCACGTTCAGCAGGTGCTCCGGCCACGGCGTGGCATAGGCGATACCCTGGGCCAGCTGCGAGGCGGGTTCGAAGATGGCCAGCGCCAGCGGCGCATTCGCCTGGCGCAATACCTGGATCGCCACCAGCACCCCGGCCGCACCACCACCGATGATCGCCAGGTCCAGTTCGCCATTACGCGGTGAATCAGTCATGTGCCGATTGTAGGCCATCGGCGATGACGGGCCGGATTGCCGGAATGGGCGGCCGGCATTGCTTCACATCAACGCATCGGCCAGCCGTGCAATACCTTCGCGGCTGCGCCGCCACGCAGGGCGGCTGCGCCACTGCTGCAGGTCCAGCTGCCGCGACTCGCGCAGGTAGCCATCCTCGATCGCGCACAGCTGCTGCACCAGCGCGCGGTCGTAGCAGATCAGGCCGATCTCGGCATTCAGCGCGAACGAGCGGATATCCATGCTGATGGAGCCGAGCACGGCGATGTCCTCATCCACGCTCATGTGCTTGGCGTGCAGGAACTGCGGCTCGTACAGCGCGATGCGCACGCCACAGCGCAGCAGTTCATCGTAGTAGGCCTCCTGCGCCCACGACGTCAACCGCTGGTTGTTGCTGGCAGACAGGATCAGCTGCACCTGCACGCCGGACAATGCGGCGATACGCAGCGCACTCAGTGTGGCTTCGTCAGGCACGAAGTACGGGGTGACCATCACCAGCCGGCGTCGCGCCAGGTGGATCAGCGCGGCTACCGCGTCGCGCGCGTTGCTGTACGGGTAGGCCGGGCCGCTGGGCAGCAGCTGGGTGGCGATGTCGTCGCCGCATTCGGGCACATCGGTGATCACATCCAGGCGCTGGCCGGTCTCCATGTACCAGTCGCTGGCGAATACGGCTTCCAGGTGCGCCACCGCCGGGCCGCGGACGCGCGCCACCAGTTCGCGGTTCGGGTGGCCCGGCACGAACTGCGGGCCCGCCAGGTTCTGCGAACCGACATAGGCCACTTCGTTGTCGATCACCGCGATCTTGCGGTGGTTGCGCAGGTCCATGCGTCCGCTGCGACGCCAGCGCAGGCCACCGGGCAGCATCGCGCGCACTTCGATGTCGCGCGCCTGCAGGCGCTTGCGATAGGCGCGCAGGCCACGCTTGGCGCCCACCGCATCGAGCAGCACGCGGCACTGCACGCCACGCGCGGCGGCACGCTGCAAGGCCTCGACAATGGCCTCGCCGACCGCGTCGTCGAACATCAGGTAGTACAGCAGGTGCACGCGGTCTTCGGCCTGGTCGATGTCGGCGATCAGCGTGTGCAGCGACTCGTCGTAGTCGGTCAGCAGATCGACGGCGTTGCCGTGTACCGGCATGAAATCGCCTTGGCGCTGCACCAACGGCACGATCTCGGCGCTGGCGGTGTCGGGCTGTGGGGTCCAGCGCAGGCGATGCTGCAGCGCCTGCTCCTCACGGATCACCTGCGAGGCCTCGGCCTGGCGGCGGATGCGCTCGCGCGACAGCCACGGATGGCCGAACAGCAGGTACAGCGGCAGGCCCAGCAGCGGTACGAAGCCGACCAGCAGCAGCCAGCTGCGCGCCGCGCCGGGCGTGGTGCGGGTGGGAATCCAGCACAGCGCGACCAGCCGGATCAGCCAGTCGATCAGCAGCAGGTAGGAACCCAGCAACCACTCGAACAGCATCGTGTCGCCCGTCGGGAGGTGATGGGCCATTCTGCCCACCGGCCTTTGTAGAGTCGAGCCGCGCTCGACTGCGTTGAAGCAGCGTGCCAACCAAGGTTGGCACCTACCGGGGGCGGGGACCGCGTGTCGACCAACGTCGACACCTACCGAGCACGGGGACAGCATGTCGGCCAAGGTTGGCACCTACCGAGCACGGGGACAGCGTGTCGGCCAAGGTTGGCAGCCACCGGGTGTGGGAACGTGCCGACCAACGGTCGGCACCCACCACCTGGATACCAGACATGAAAAAACCCGCCACAAGGGCGGGTTTCTTCGCGGGGACCAGCAATCCTTGCGGATTACTTGATCTTGCCTTCCTTGTACAGGACGTGCTTGCGCACGACCGGATCGTACTTCAGGAATTCCATCTTCCCCGGGGTGTTCTTCTTGTTCTTGTCGGTCGTGTAGAAGTGGCCGGTACCGGCCGAGGAAATCATACGGACCTTATCGCGCTTGCCTGCCATGATGCTTTACTCCTCAGACCTTTTCGCCGCGCGCACGCAGCTCAGCCAGAACGGAATCAATGCCGTTCTTGTCGATGGTGCGCAGTGCATGCGCGGAAACACGGAGCTTGACCCAGCGGTTCTCGCTGGCCACCCAGAAACGGCGCTCGTGCAGATTCGGCAGGAAACGACGACGGGTCTTGTTGTTGGCGTGCGAGACGTTGTTACCCGTCTGCACTCGCTTGCCGGAAACCTGGCATACGCGGGACATTGCGCACCTCGATAGTAGTAGTTGTCAGCCCGTAGCCCGGGAGACGGCGGCCTCGATGGTTGCCCACCACACGTCAAGAGAATCAAAGGGTTACGCTGGCGTTGGGCGGCCGGGGACGTGCTCCCGGGGGGCGCCGCCCGGTAGAAAACCGGACACAGCGAGCCGCGCATTATGCACGGGTTCAAGCACTTGCGCAAGTTACCCACAGGCTGCGGCTGAACCGGCAGGGCCGGGAGCCCGCCAACCGGCATACTGCTCCGGTTCACTGCGGAGCTTTCCATGCGGCTGCTGGCCCTGACCTACGGAACCGAAGGCGATACGCGTCCCCTGGCCATGCTCTGCCATGGGCTGATCGGCGCAGGCCACGAGGTGACACTGCTTGCCGATGGCGGCACCCTGGGCAGCGCGCAGGCACTGGATGTGCCCCATGCGGCTCTTGAAGGTGACATCCATGACGAAGTGGTCGCGCTGGTCTCGCGTGGCAACGGTGTTGCCGCCGCCAGTAGCGGGCTGGCACGGATGGCGCTGCAGCATGTCAGCGGCTGGATGCGCCAGGCCGATGCCGCTGCCGAAGGCTGCGATGCGATTCTGACCGGTGGCCTGGCGGCCTTTGTCGGCATGAGCGTGGGCGAACGCCGCGGACTTCCGGTCATCGGCACCGGCATGATCCCGCTGACCCCGACGCGGGCCTTCCGCTCTCCGTTCCTGCCACCGGGACGCTCGCCGGGCTGGTTGAACCGCGCCAGCTATGGGCTGGTCAACGGCCTGATCTGGCGCCAGTTCCGTCGGCCGATCAACGCAGCCCGCAAGCAGCTGGGGCAATCGCCGCGCCGCTCGCTGTGGCCCGGCCTGCCGATGCTCTATGGCATCTCGCCGCAGCTGCTGCCGCCACCGGCGGATTGGCCGGCCGACCACATCGTCTGTGGCCAATGGCGCCTTCCTGATGCGCCCTGGATACCCCCGGCCGATCTGCAGGCCTTCCTCGATGCCGGCCCGGCGCCGGTGTATCTGGGCTTCGGCAGCATGACCGGCTTTGATCGCGAGCGCGTGTTGCCGGCCCTGCTGCAGGCGCTGGCGCCACGCCGGGTGCTGCTGTTTCCTGGCTGGGTGGGACTGCCTGCGATGCGCTTGCCCGATTCGGTCTTCGTACTGGGGCCGACTCCACACGAAGCGCTGTTCCCGCGTTGCGCATTCGCCATCCATCACGGTGGCAGCGGCACCACGCATTCGGCCTGCCGCGCCGGTGTTCCTTCGCTGGTGATGCCGTTCGCCGCCGATCAGTTCTTCTGGGCTGATCGTCTGTATCGGTTGGGCGTGGCACCGGCACCGTTGTCACCGAAGCGGCTGGACGCAGCAACGCTGGCGGCAGCCATCACCTTCGTTGAAACCGACGCAACACGCGCACGCGCGGCGGCCCTGGGCGTGGCGATGCGCCATGAGGACGGGGTGGCCTGTGGCGTTGCAATGATCGAGCGATGGTTGCGGCCGGTGTGACAGCGGCCAGGCCTCAGCGCAGGTGCGGAATCACCTGCGCCAGCAGGTGCGCATCCTTCAACGCGCCATGCAGGCCGCGCTGGCTGGGAATGCGCAGGCGCTGCAGCACATCATCCAGCTTGTTGCCCTGACCCGGCCAGCGTCCCCGCGCAAGCTTCAGGCTGCAGGTGATGCGGCAGTGCTGGGCCAGCGTGCCGGGGATACCGGACAGGCGCAGCTCGTTGTCCAGGAAGCCCACATCGAAGGTAGCGTTGTGCGCGACCATCTCGCTGCCGCGCAGGAACTCCAGCAGTTCGGCCGCCTTGCTGGAGAACAGCGGCTTGCCCACCAGCATCGCATCGCTGATGCCGTGCACGCGCTGTGCGCCCCAATCCACCTTGCGCTGCGGCTGCAGGTAGGTGTGGAACTGGCGGCCGGTGAGCTGGCCATCGATCAGTTCGACGGCACCGATTTCGATCACCCGGTGCCCCAGGCGGTGGGAGATGCCGGTGGTTTCGGTATCCAGTGCGACGATGCGGCTCATGCGTGAGGCTGTTTCCTGTTGCGTGCTGTGGTGATTTTCGCACGCCCGGTGTGTGTCACCCCTGCGCCTCCACCACCCAATCGATGAACACCCGCAGCCGCTGGCTCATGTGCCGGTTCGGCGGGAACATCACATGCATCGGCATCGGCGGCAGCTGCCAGTCCTGCAGCACCGGCAGCAGCTCGCCGCGCGCCACGTGCGGCTCGGCCATGTAGCTGGGCAGCGCCACCACGCCCAGCCCCGCCAACGCAGCGGCCAGATAGGCGTTTCCATCATCGAAGCCGACCGTATAGCGGCCCTGCACCTCAACGCGCTCATCGCCGCGCTGTGCAACGAACACGCGTGCGCGGCCACTGCGCGGGCTGAGGAAGCCGACCATGTGGTGGTCGCGTCCTTCCAGAGCGCGCGGATCGGTCGGCAGGCCGAAACGCTGCACATAGCCGGGGCTGGCGTGGAAACCGATCGGCAGCGCGCCGAGCGGTCGCGCCACCAGTGCCGGGTCGGTCGGGGTGCCACCCCGGATCACGCAATCGACGTTGTCGGCGATGACGTCGACCTCGCGGTCGCTGACGCCGATGTCCAGCTGGATCTCCGGGTAGCGCGCCTGGAAATCCGGCAACGCCGGCACCAGCCGCAACCGCGCGTACGGCCCGGGCACATCCACGCGCAGCCGCCCGCGTGGCTGGGTGGCCGCGTCGCCCAGCCCGCCCTCCACTTCTTCCAGCTCGGCCAGCAGGCGGGCGATGCGCGGGTAGTAGGCCGCGCCATCGGCGGTGACGCTGACCCGGCGCGTGGTGCGGTTGAGCAGGCGCAGCCGCAGGTGCGCCTCCAGCTGCTGCACCAGCTGGGTGGCCGTGGTGCGGCTGATCTGCAGGGTCTGCGCGGCGCGGGTGAAGCTGCCGGTCTCCACCACGCGGGCAAAGGCCCGCATCGCCTCGAAACGGTCCATGGCTGACTGCAATTGTTTGGGATTTGCAATCAATCTAGGCCGATCATCGCGGTTTATCCAGACAGCGCTGGCGCGGAGGATAGGCGTCCTCACCCACGGGTTCTTCCCCATGTCACAGCGTGATGTCGTTTTCCCCGCCGGCCGCCAGGCCCTGTACGAGCGCAACCGCTACTCGCCGGCGATCCGATCCAACGGTTTCCTGTTCGTCTCCGGCCAGGTCGGCAGCCGCGAGGACGGCTCACCCGAACCGGACTTCGAAACGCAGGTCCGCCGCGCCTTCGAGAATCTCAATGCGGTGTTGGCTGCTGCAGGCTGCACGTTCAATGACGTGATCGACGTGACCGTGTTCCTGGTCGATCCGGAGAAGAACTTTGAGAAGGCCTGGGCGATCGTGCCCGAGTACTGGGGCGAGGCGCCGCACCCGACCCTGACCGGCATCGGCGTGACCTGGCTGTATGGGTTCCAGTTCGAGATCAAGGTGATCGCGAAGCTGCCTGCAGACCGGTAGTGCCGGCCGCTGGCCGGCAGCAAGGTGTCGGGGTCAGAGCCCTTTCCGGCGGAAAGGGATCCGACCCCGCGCCCGGCCCACCTGAACGGGAGATTCCGACGTATTCCCGAAGCGGCCATTGATATTGTATCCGGCGAAAACCGCTTGCTAGCCTCCCTTCCATGCGCCGGATCGCCCGCCACCTTCGCTCGTACCTGCTGATGCTGCTGATGGCGGCATTCGTGGTCGTGCCGGTGGCCGACGCACTGGCCTGCACGGTGGAACCGCACGCCAGCACGGTGCATGTTGAGACCGCACCGGATGCCGATGGCGATACCGACGGCAAGCATGTCGGTGCCTGTGGCCACAACCACTGCCATCACTCCAATCTGAGCCTGCCGGCCAGCACCCTCGCCGCCTTCGGTGCGCCACTGCCGGCGCGCTGGATGAATGCCGGCGACGTGGCGACCTATGCGGTCGCCCAGGATGAATTGACGCGTCCCCCCCGGGCGTGAGTTGAGCGCGTCCCGCAATCGCGGGCTCCCGTTTCACTCACAACCGGAATCCCCCTATGTCGATCCTGACACCTCGGTCGCCGCGCGCGGCCGGGCTGGTCGTCGCCGTGCTGCTGGGCCTGGCCCCGGCAATGCAGGCGTCGGCACAAGCCGCCCCTTCCTACGACAGCCTGCTTGAACGCCTGGACCAGCTGCCCGGCACCCGCGTGGGTACGGCGCTGGCCGAGGCCGCCGACGCGCGCGCCGACCAGGCCCGTGCGTTGCCCAACCCTTCCCTTTCCTACTCCGCCGAAAACGCCTGGGGCACCGGCTCCTATGGCGGCATGGGCAAGGCCGATACCGTGCTCACCTTGTCCCAGCCGCTGGAGGTCTGGGGCCAGCGTGGCGCGCGCGTCCGTGCGGCCCGGGCCGAAGCCCAGGCGGCCAACCTGCGTGGTGCCCAAAGCCGCAGCGACGTGGCCAGCCAGCTGGCGGTGGTCTACGCACAGGCGGAAAGTGCACTGCGCCGCTACACCCTGGCCGAAGAAGCACTGACCCTCACCCGCGCTGACGCCAACGCCGTCAACGCGTTGGTCAAGCAGGGCCGCGAACCGCAGCTGCGTGCGGTGCAGGCGCAGAGCGAGGTGGCCAACGCCAGCGCCGCGCTGGATGAAGCGCAGGCGTTCCGCGATGCCGCGCTGGCCCGCCTGGCCGGTGCTGCACTGCTGGATGCACCGGTGCAGTCGATCAACGACAGCCTGCTCGACCGTGCGCCGCCGCTACCGCGTGGCGCCACCGACGTGGCACTGGCGGTGCGCATCGCCGAAGCCGAAGCCGATGCGGCGGGCAAGCTGGTCGAGGTGGAGCGCAAGCGTGCCCTGCCCGACCTCAGTGTCACCGCCGCGCAGACCCGCTTCCGCGAAGGCGGCGAGCGTGCCTACAACCTCGGGGTCAGCCTCAGCATCCCGCTGTTCGACCGCAACCGCGGTGGCATCCGCGCCGCCAATGCCGACCAGCGCGCGGCCGAAGCGCGCCTGGACCAGCAGCGCCGCGACAGCGAGGCCGAGCGCCTCTCTGCGGTGGCCGGGTTGAAGGCCGCCAGCAGCCGTACCCGCGCCGCCGATGAAAGCGTGGTCGCCGCCGAAGAGGCGTATCGCCTGGCCCGCATTGGCTTCGACGCCGGACGCATCTCGCAGCTGGAACTGCGCAGCACGCGCAGCGCCCTCATCGCCGCCCGCGGCACCGCCGTGGATGCGCGCCTGTCGCGCGTCGCCGCGGAAATCGATCTTGCCCGCCTGGAAGGGCGCGCACCCTTTGTGGAGGCTCCATGACTCTCTCCCGTACTTTCCCGCTGATCGGCGGCGTACTGCTGACCGTCCTGCTGGCTGGCTGCGCCGGCAACGCGCAGACGCCTGCCAATGAAAACCCCGCTGCGGCCAAGGCCGGCACCGACGATGGCCACGGCCATGCCGCCGGCAGCAAGGAAGCCAAGGCAGAAACCGCGAAGGCACCTGCTGACGCCGACGAAGGCGTGGTGCAGCTGACCCCGGAGCAGATCAAGGCCTCCGGTATCGAAGTGGTCGCGATCGGTCGCGGTGGCGGTGGCTCCACGCGCCTGTCCGGCCGGGTCGAACCGTCGGTCGGTGCACGCGCCTCGGTGGCGTCGACCGTGACCGGCCGCGTCGAACGCGTTCTGGTCGCACCGGGCACCGCGGTGAAGCAGAACCAGGCACTGGCGATCGTGGTCAGCGGCGAAGCGGCGGTGTTCCGCGCCAATGCGCTGGCCGCAGCGGCCGAAGCCGAAGCCGCGCGGCTGGCCTATGGCCGCGACAAGGCGCTGGTCGACCAGGGCGTGGTCGCCCGCCAGGAGATGGAAGCCTCCCGTGCACGTTCGCTGGCGGCACAGGCCCAGGCTGCTGCCGCGCAGGCCCAGGCCGCCGCCAACGGTGCGCCCGATGCCAGCGGTCGCGTGCGCATCACCAGCCCGGTGGCCGGCATCGTCGGCAACGTGCAGGTCACGCCGGGCGGCGTGGTCGCCGCCGGCAGCGCGGTGGCCGACGTCGCCGACCCGACGATGAACGAGCTGGTGTTCACCGCACCGCCGGCGCTGGCCGCGCAGGTCACGCCCGGCATGAAGCTGGAAGTCAGCGTGCCGGGTGGCAGCTTCACCGCCACCGTCACCGGTTCGGCTGCCGATGTGCGCCAGCAGGGCGGCGTCGCGGTCATCCGTGCCACGCCGGTGGATGCGTCGCTGCCGCCGGCCGGTTCGCCGGTGTCGGCCGTGGTGGTCACCGAAGGTCAGGACGGCTCGCTCAGCGTCCCGGCCGATGCAGTGCAGAACGTCGATGGCAGCAGTGTGGTGTTCGTCGCCGTCGAAGGCGGCTTCAAGGCGCAGCCGGTCCTGGCCGGGCGTCGCGCCGGCGACCGTATCGAGATCCTCGGTGGGCTGACCGGCAACGAACGCATCGTCGGTGCCAACGCCTTCCTGCTCAAGGCCGAACTGGCCAAGGGCGAAGCCGAGCACGGCCACTGAGGAGGCGACCATGTTCAAGCTGATCATTGAAACAGCGGTGCGCCACCGCTGGCTGGTGGTGTTCATGGCCGCGCTGATCGCCGCCGTGGGCCTGTTCCAGCTCGGCAAGCTGCCGATCGACGCGGTGCCGGACATCACCAACCGCCAGGTGCAGATCAACACGGTGGCGCCGGCGCTGACCCCGGAGCAGATCGAGCGGCAGGTGACCTACCCGCTGGAAACCGCGCTGGCCGGCATTCCCGGCCTGACCACCACGCGTTCGCTGTCACGCAATGGCTTCTCGCAGGTCACCGCGATCTTCACCGATGCCACGGACATCTACTTCGCCCGCCAGCAGGTAGCCGAGCGCATGCGCGAAGCGTCGGAAGACCTGCCCGATGGCGCGTCGCCGATGCTGTCGCCGGTTACCACCGGCCTTGGCGAGGTGCTGATGTGGACCGTGGACTTCACCGCGTTCGATCCGGCCAGGCTGGCCAAGCCGGGTGAAGCCGGCTGGCAGGCCGGCGAGGTCTACCGCACGCCGGAAGGCAATCTGCTGCGCACGCCGGAAGAACGTGCCACCTACCTGCGTACCGTGCAGGACTGGATCATCGCGCCGCAGATGCGTTCCAGCCCGGGGCTGGCCGGCGTCGATACGGTCGGTGGCTACGTCAAGGAATATGGCGTGCATCCGGACAGCGCCCGGCTGGCCGCGCACGGCCTCGGCCTGGCCGATCTCGTCACCGCCCTGCAGCGTTCCAACGTGCAGGCCGGTGCCGGTTTCGTGCAGCGCGCCGGCGAAGGCCTGGTGGTGCGTGCCGATGGCCTGGCGCTGACCACCGAGGATCTGGCACAGGCCCCGGTGGCGACCCGCAATGGCGTGGTGGTGCGCGTGGCCGATGTGGCCACGGTGGAACTGAGCCGCGCGCCGCGCCTGGGTGCGGCCAGCCGCAACGGCCATGAAGCCGTGCTGGGTACCGCGCTGATGATTGCCGGCGGCAACAGCCGCACCGTGGCGCAGGCAGCTGCGGCGCGCCTGGAACAGGTGAACAAATCGCTGCCGGCCGACATCGTGGCCGCGCCGGTGCTGGACCGCAGCGTGCTGGTCAATTCCACCATCAAGACCGTGGCCAGGAACCTCACCGAGGGCGCGCTGCTGGTGGTGGTGGTGCTGTTCCTGCTGCTGGGCAACCTGCGTGCAGCAACGATCACCGCGCTGGTGATTCCACTGTCGTTCCTGTTCGCAGTGATCGGCATGAACCGCTTCGGCATCAGCGGCAACCTGATGAGCCTGGGTGCGCTGGACTTCGGCATCCTGGTGGACGGTGCGGTGATCGTGGTCGAGTCGACGCTGCTGATGCTGGGCCAGCGCCGCGCCGAACTGGGCCGTGCGTTGACCGCAATGGAGCGGCTGCGCGTGGCCGCCGATTCGGCGATGAAGATGGCGCGCCCTGCGGCCTTCGGCCAGCTGATCATCCTGCTGGTGTTCGCGCCGATCCTCACGCTGGAAGGTGTGGAGGGCAAGACCTTCCACCCGATGGCGGCGACCTTCATGCTGGCCCTGGTCGGTGCCTTCCTGTTCTCCTTCACCTTCGTTCCGGCGATGGCCGCGCTGCTGGTGCGCGAGCCGAAGCTGAAGGACGGCGATACGCATGCCGAAGATGGCGAGCACGAGACCAAGCTGATCCGCGTGCTGCGTGCACGCATCGAACCGGTGGTGCGCAAGGCCGTGGCGCATCCGCGCACGGTGCTGGCAGCTGCGGTGATGATGGTGGTGGTGGGCATCGGCGCGTTCTCGCTGCTGGGCCGCGAGTTCATGCCGACGCTGGACGAAGGCAACGTGGCGATGCAGGCCCTGCGCGTGCCGTCGACCTCGCTGGAGCAGTCGCTGGCGATGCAGCTGGCACTGGAAAAGGCGATCGCCACGCAGCCGGAAGTGGAGACCGTGTTCTCGCGTACCGGTACCGCCGAGGCGGCCATCGACCCGATGCCGACCAACATCTCCGACAGCGTGATCGTGCTGAAGCCGCGCAAGGACTGGCCCGATCCGAAGCTGGACAAGGAAGCACTGGTGGCACGCTTCGAGAAACTGGCCGGGCAGCAGCTGGGCAACAGCTTCGAGTTCAGCCAGCCGATCGAACTGCGCTTCAACGAGCTGATCTCCGGCGTGCGTACCGACCTGGCGGTGATGATCTTCGGCGATGACTTCAGCCAGCTGCAGAAGGTGGCCAACCAGGTGGCGCTGAAGCTGCGTGCGGTGAACGGCGCGGCCGACGTGCGGGTGGAACAGATCTCCGGCCTGCCTACGCTCAACGTGGCGATCGACCACGTGGCGGCGGCGCAGTACGGCCTGACTGCCGCAGACGTCAGTGATGCACTGTCCACCGGCATTGGCGGCACCGCGGCCGGCAAGATCTTCGAAGGTGATCGCCGCTTCAACGTGGTGGTGCGCCTGGACGATGCCTCGCGCAACGATCCGGACCAGCTGGCCTCGCTGCCGATCGCCACGCCTTCGGGGCTGGTGATTCCGCTGTCGTCGGTCGCGCGCATCACGGTCAGCGAAGGACCGAACCAGATCAGCCGCAACAACGGCAGCCGCCGCGTGGTAGTGCAGGCCAACGTGCGTGGCCGTGATCTGGGCGGCTTCGTGGGGGAAGCACAGGCGGCGGTGGCAGACGTGGCGCTGCCGCCGGGTGCGTACCTGACCTGGGGCGGTCAGTTCGAGAACCTGCAGCGCGCGGAGAAGCGACTGGCAACGGTGGTGCCGGTGGTGTTCCTGCTGATCGGCAGCCTGCTGTTCATGGCCCTGCGCAGCGGCAAGGAAGCCATTCTGGTGTTCAGCTGCGTACCGTTGGCGCTGGTCGGCGGCATCCTCGCACTGCTGCTGCGTGGCATGCCGTTCTCGGTGTCGGCGGCGGTCGGCTTCATCGCCGTCTCCGGCGTGGCGACCTTGAACGGCCTGGTGCTGATGCAGGCGATCCGCGAACGCCTGGATGCCGGTGACCTGCCGCTGCAGGCAGCGATCAACGGTGCCTCCAGCCGCATCCGCGCGGTGCTGACCACGGCGCTGGTGGCGATCGTCGGCTTCATTCCGATGGCGATTGCCAGCGGTTCCGGTGCGGAAGTGCAGAAGCCGTTGGCGACGGTGGTGATCGGTGGCTTGATCACCGCCACCGTGCTGACCCTGCTGGTGCTGCCGACCTTCGCGGCGCGGGTAGCCAAGCCGCGGGCGGTGGGGTGAAAGACCACGGGGTCGGATCCTGTGATCCGACCCCGTTTCCCGGTCCGAGGTAGTGCCTGCCGCTGGCCGGCAATGTCGAACGATCGCGGTGCGTGCAGGTTGCCGGCCAGCGGCCGGCACTACCCGGTAACGGTCAGGCCTTCTTGCGTTCGGCGATGTAGGCCTGGATCTGCTGTTCCAGCACCGGCAGCGGCACCGAGCCCTGCTTGAGCAGGGTGTCGTGGAAGCCCTTGATGTCGAACTTGTCGCCCAGTTCCTTCTCGGCCTGCGCGCGCAGGCGCACGATGGCGATCTCGCCCAGCTTGTAGCTCAGCGCCTGGCCCGGCCAGGAAATGTAGCGGTCCACTTCGGTGGTCACTTCATGCTCGCTCAGCGCGGTGTGGTCACGCAGGTAGGCCAGCGCCTGCTCGCGGGTCCAGCCCTTGCTGTGCACGCCGGTGTCGATCACCAGGCGCGTGGCGCGCCACATCTCATAGGTCAGGCGGCCGAAATCCTCGTAGGGGGTTTCGTAGATGCTCATCTCCACGCCCAGCTTCTCGCAGTACAGCGCCCAGCCTTCGCCATAGGCGGAGATGTAGGCGTTGCGGCGGAACTCGGGCAGGTTCTTCTGTTCGGCGGCGATCGCGCCCTGCAGCGCGTGGCCCGGATCGGACTCATGCAGCGTCAGTGCCGGCAGGTTGTACAGCGGGCGCGACGGCAGGTTGTAGGTATTGAGCCAGTAGGTGCCCATGCCACCACGGCCGGCGGTCCAGAACGGCGCGATATCCGGCGGCACCGGCACGATGGTGAAGCGCGCGCGCGGCAGCGTCATGTACTTGCCGAGCTGGCCGTCCGCCCGCTTGGAGATCCACGCGGCACGCGACAGCAGCTCTTCCGGCGTCTTGGCATAGAACTGCGGATCGGTACGCAGGAAGGTCAGGAACTCGGCGAAGCTGCCCTTGAACTTCACCTGCTTGATGATGTCGTTCATTTCCTTCTGGATGCGTGCGACTTCATCCAGGCCGATGCGATGGATCTCGTCCGGCGACAGGTCCAGCGTGGTGTATTCGTGGATCTGCTGCTTGTAGTACGCCTTGCCATCAGGCATCGCTTCGGCGGCCAGGGTGGTGCGCGCCTGCGGCACGTACTCCTTGACGAAGAAGGTGCGCAGCTGCTGGAACGCCGGCACCACCTTGCCGCTGATCGCTTCACGCGCCTGCGCCTGCAGCTTGGCCTGCTCGGCGGCCGGGATGGTGGTGGGCAGCTTCTTGAACGGCGCGTACAACGGCGATCCGGTCGGGTCCTTCAGCTCGGCGACGGTGGCGATGGACACTTCGCGGCCATCGAGCACGGCACGCGGCACGCTGAAGCCACGCTTCAGGCCGGCACGCATGTTCTCGGTCTGCTGGCCGAAGTAACGCGGCACATCGTTCAGCCGTGCGATGTAGTTCTGGTAGTCCTGCACGGTCTTCATCTCGCGCCGGGCCATGAAGGACAGGTTGGACCAGAACGAGGAGTCGGCGTTGAACGGCATCTCGTAGCCGCGCAGGCGCGTCTCTTCGGCCAGGTTGAACACCTGGTCGTGGTAGATCGCGTAGTTGACCTGGTTGTCGGGCGACAGGGTCTTCGGGTCGATCTTCTTCAGCGCGGCGAGGGTCTCGTCCCACACCTTCAGGCGCGCCTGCTGCGCGGCCGGGCCGACATCGGGCATGCGGGTGGCATTGGCCGGCGCGTCTTCGTCCTCGCTGGCCTCACCGCCGCCCTGCTGGCGCCACTTCCATTCCTTCTCGTACAGCGCGCGGAAGGCGGCATCGGCGGGCGATTCGGTGGCCACGCTGGCCGGTGCGGCGGTGGCAGGGGGCACGGCAAGGGCCACGGCGGGCGCGGACAGGGCAATCAGCAGGGCAACGGCAAGACGGGTTTTCACGAGCACAGGTTCCCGGGAAGGCAGACCCCGATGATGGCACCGCCCACGGCCCGTGGCATGGGACGAAGGTCCTGCCTGCAGCGCAGGCAGGACCGGGAACCGACCGCAGGCCGGGGCCCCAGCGCCGAAGGCGCGTGGTAGAGCCGACTGTCAGTCGGCTGCTCTTCCGCCAGACGTGGCAAAGTCCGCGCTCCGCGCGAAAGTCGACTGACAGTCGACTCTACCCACGGCAGGCAGGGCCGGGAACCGGCCGCCGAACATGCAGTAGATCCACGCCATGCGTGGATGCGTCGGGGATCCGAACCCGGGGCCTCAGTGACTGGCCTTGTCCCGCTTCCAGCCCCGGTGCTTGATGTCCAGCTGCAGGCTGTACAGCGCGGTGAACGCCGGGAACAGGTTCTGCAGCACGCCCACCGAGTCCTGCTTGGCCGAGAACAGGAAGTAGCTCAGCGTCATCAGGCTGCCGACCACGCTCATGTACCAGAACAGGCGCGGGATCACCGGCTTGCCCGCACGCTTGGACGCGATGAACTGGACCAGCCAGCGGCCGCCAAACATCAGCGCGCCGGTATAGCCGATCAGCTTCCAGCCGGTCACATGCAGGCCGGTCCAGTACAACCAGGTCAGCGGCTGGTCGAGCCAGTGCAGCTCCAGATCCATCAACGCTCCTCCACTGCGGTGCGCTTGCTGCGGGTGATCAGCCACGCCACGCCGCGCAGGTCACGGATGCCGACCAGTGCACGGCCCAGGTTGTTGTACTTGGACACGCCGGCGGTACGGTGGCGGTGGTTGACCGGCACGCTGGTGGTCTTCCAGCCGGCACGCTGCATCAGCGCGGGCAGGTAGCGGTGCATGTGGTCGAAGTACGGCAGGTCGAGGAACGCGCTGCGCTCGAACAGCTTGATGCCGCAGCCGGTATCGGGCGTATCGTCGCGCAGCATGCGTGCGCGGATGGCGTTGGCCCACTTGCTGGCCCAGCGCTTGCTGCCGCTGTCCTGGCGGTTGACCCGCCAGCCGGCGAACAGCTTCACCTGCGCCTCGGCGGCCTCGCGCGCGGCCAGCAGCTTGGGAATGTCGGCCGGATCGTTCTGGCCATCGCCATCCAGGGTCGCGATCCACGGCGCACGTGCGTGCTTGACGCCGGTGCGCACGGCGGTGCTCTGCCCGCTCTGGTTCACATGGTGCAGCACCCGCAGTTCCGGCGTGGTCGCCTTCAGCCCCTGCAGCACCGCCAGGGTGTCATCGCGCGAGTGATCGTCGATGTAGATGATCTCGAACGGCAGCCGGCCACGCAGTGCAGCGGTGATTTCGGCAACCAGCGGGGCGACGTTGTCGCGTTCGTTGAACACCGGGACGACAACGGAAAGCTCGGGTTGGCTCATAAGGCACTCGGCCAAAGGGGGACAAAGACCGCGCATTCTCCGAAGCCGAGGTTATCCGAAGATGAATCCGGCTGTGTGAGGATCCTACCTCAGGCGCGGTCGCCAAAATACTCGCGGCACCACTGCACGACGGGGGGCAACCCTTCTTCGATCGGGGTCACCGCGTCGAAGCCGAATGCGTCATGGGCGCGCCGGGTATCGGCCATCGTGCGCACCATGTCGCCCGGCTGCATCGGCTTGTAGACCTTCTGCGCGGGGCGACCGGCGGCCTGCTCGATCACGCTGATGAAGCGCTCCAGCTCGACCGGCGTATGGTTGCCGAGGTTGAACACCCGGTGCGGTACCGGACCATCGGCCGGATGCGCGAGCGCGCCGAGGATACCCGACACGATGTCGGAGACATGTGTGAAATCCCGCTGCATGCGGCCCTCGTTGAACACGTCGATCGGCCGCCCGGCCAGCACCGCGCGCGAGAACAGCAGCGGTGCCATGTCCGGCCGGCCCCACGGGCCATACACGGTGAAGAAGCGCAGGCCGGTGGCATGCAGGCCGTACAGCTGTGCGTAGGTGTAGGCCATCAGCTCGTTGGCCGCCTTGGTCGCCGCGTACAGCGAGCGCGGCTGGTCCACGCGCTGGTCCTCGGAGAACGGTGGCGTGGCCGAATCACCGTAGACCGAGCTGCTGGAGGCATACACCAGGTGCTGCACGCCACGGTGACGGCACAGTTCGAGCATGTTGACGAAGCCGACCAGGTTGCTGTCGACGTAGGCGTGCGGGTTTTCCAGCGAATAGCGCACGCCGGCCTGCGCGGCCAGATGGATCACCGCAGTCGGCTTCACCTCGTCGAACAGTGCCGCCAGGCCCTGCTGGTCGGTCAGGTCCAGGGTGCGCAGGTCCAGCGCCGGGCACAGCGCGGCCACGCGGTCGCGCTTGATCTGCGGGTCGTAGTAGTCGTTGAAGTTGTCCAGGCCCACCACGGGCTGGCCGGCCTCCAGCAGCGCGCGGGCGGTGTAGGCACCGATGAAGCCGGCAGCGCCGGTGAGCAGGATGGTCATGACAGGGGCCTGGAAACGAAATTCAGGCCCCTGATGTTACCGGTCTCAGAACAATCCGAAACGCTTCTTCGCCACGTTGATGCGGCCGGGTTCGATCACGTCCTGGATGTTCTTCGCATCGAAGCGGTCGAGCAGCGCCTCGGCGCCCTTCTTCAGCTTCAGGTCCATCTCTTCCGGGTACAGCGGAACCAGGCTCATGAAGCTGATGGTCCTGCCGTCCTCCAGCGCCAGCGTGGCGAAGTCCTCCGGGGCGGTCACCGGCGACAGCACGATGGCACCATCGAAACCCACGCCCGGCGCGTAGGGCTCGCTGGGATGGCCGTTGGGAATGGTGTGGCCGAAGCCCAGCCTGGTGTCGTACTCGTGCGGCAACCGTGCCATGCCCTTCAGCAGGCGCACCGGCCAGTAATTGCGCTCGTCCTCGAAGGCGTCCTGGGAGATCGGCCAGTCGGCCGGCAGGGTCACCATCAGTTCCATGTAGCGCGGCACGTCCGCGTCCACCTCGGCGGGCACGGTCATCGGCAGGTCGCTCATGCCGGAGGTGACCAGGCGCAGGTACGGGCAGTGGTCATTGGCCGGCACCACGTGCACGTCGATGTGCACCAGGTCGGAGATGATCTCGTGGAAGACACCGGACACCGGGCCCAGATGGCGTTCGAGGTGGGCGCTGATCGCCTCGATGTGCTGTTCTTCGCCGATGGCGGGCACGAAGTCCTTTTCGCGGCGATGTACCAGTATCTGGGTGCCGTCCGGGCTGACGTCCTCGTATTCGTTGCTCATGTCCTGTTCCCTGGATGAGGCCACGGACCGGAGAGCAGTGCATCCCCGGCACGCGCGGCGGTGCGTTCCCTGTCATCTGCAGGACGCGGCGGGAACAGGCCGCACCCCCTGGCGCTGCGCCGGGCTCAGCCCTGGCGCGTACGCAGCTTTTCCAGCACGCCGTCCAGGGTATCCAGATCGGTGTAGTGGATGATCAGCTTGCCCTTGCCGCCCCGGCCGTGGTTGATCGCCACCTTGGCACCCAGTGCTTCGGACAGTTCGGTTTCCAGCGAGGCGATGTCGGCCTGCTGCACCTTCGGCGTCGCCACCGGGCGGTTGCTCGGCACCTTGCCGGCGGCGAAGGCCTGCGCACGGCGCTCGACCTCGCGCACCGACCAGCCTTCATCGGCCGCTTCCTGCGCCAGCTTGCCAGCCAGCTCAGGAGCCAGGGTCAGCAGCGCGCGGGCGTGGCCCATTTCCAGGCGGCGGGTTTCCAGCAGCAGCCGGATCGCCACCGGCAGCTCCAGCAGGCGCAGCAGGTTGGACACCGCCGCGCGCGAGCGGCCGACGGCCTCGGCGGCCTCGGCATGGGTCAGGGTGAACTCGCTGATCAGGCGCTGCAGCGCCTCGGCTTCTTCCAGCGGATTGAGGTCTTCGCGCTGGATGTTCTCGATCAGCGCCATCGCGATGACGGTGCGGTCTTCCAGCTCGCGCACCACCACCGGCACTTCGTCCAGGCCGGCCAGCTGCGATGCGCGCCAGCGGCGCTCACCGGCGACGATTTCGTAGTTGCCTGCCGGCAGCTGGCGCACCAGGATCGGCTGGATCACGCCCTGCGACTTGATCGAGTCGGCCAGCTCGGAAAGCTTGCCCTCGTCCATCTCGCGGCGCGGCTGGTACTTGCCCGGCTGCAGCTGGCCGACCGGCAACTTGCGCAGCACTTCACCCGGCAGCGGTTCGATCACCGCAGCGGTGGCCTGCACCTGGCTGACCGCGCCTTTCGGGCCCAGCAGCGCGTCCAGGCCACGGCCGAGGCCTCGCTTCTTGGCTGCCGGCTTGCTGCTGGTCATCAGACGGTCTCCACGGCCTTGGCGGCCTTGTTGCGTTCGTTGTTGCGGCGGATGATCTCGCCGGCCAGGCCCAGGTAGGCCACGCCACCGCGCGAGGCGCGGTCGTAGCCGACGATGCTCTGGCCATGGCTGGGCGCCTCGGCCAGGCGCACGTTGCGCGGCACGATGGTGCGGAACACGCGGTCGCCGAAGTGCTCGGTGAGCTCGGCCGACACTGCGTTGGCCAGGTTGTTGCGCACGTCGAACATGGTGCGCAGCACGCCTTCGATCTCCAGCGCCGGGTTCAGGCTGGTGCGCAGCGCTTCGATGGTTTCCACCAGCGCACTCAGGCCTTCCAGTGCGTAGTACTCGCACTGCATCGGCACGATCACCGAATCGGCGGCGGCCAGCGCGTTGAGCGTCAGCAGCGACAACGCCGGCGGGCAATCGATCAGGATGTAGTCGTACTCGTCGCGGATCGGCGCCAATGCGCGCTTCAGGCGCTGCTCGCGCTCGCTCTGGCCCATCAGCTGGATCTCGGCGGCGGTCAGGTCGATGTTGCCCGGCAGCAGGTCGTAGCCTTCGGCGGTCTGCACGCGCACATCGGCGGCGCTGTTCTCGCCCAGCAGCAGATCGCAGGTGGAGGCCGCCAGCTCACGCTTGTCCACGCCGCTGCCCATGGTCGCGTTGCCCTGCGAGTCCAGGTCGACCAACAGCACGCGCTTGGGTGCGTTGGCCAGGGAAGCGGCCAGGTTGACGGCGGTCGTGGTCTTGCCGACGCCACCCTTCTGGTTGGCGATGGCGATGATGCGGGCCATGCGGGTGTGCCTCGTCGACGGATGGTTGGGACCGGTCATTATGCGTACAACCGGCCCCTTGCGGAAATCGTGGATCGCCAACCCGTTGTTCCACAAAGGGCTGGCGGCGGGAATCAGGGACCTGTAACGGTGACCAGGTGGCGTTCGCCGGCCAGGCCGGGCACGCTCAGCGGGGTCACCTCACGCACCTGCCAGCCAGCCGGCAGTTCCGCGATCTCCTCATGCGGGTAGACACCCTTCATGGCCAGCAGCACGCCACCGGGGCGCAGCAGATGGCCACCGACACGGACGATGCCGGCCAGGGTATCCATTGCGCGCGCGGTCAGCTGGTCGTAACGACCGGCCTCGTCCAGCGCTTCGGCCCGCGATTCGGCCACGCGGGCGTTGCCCAGGCCGAGCTGGCGCACGGCCTCGCGCATGAAGCGCGCCTTCTTGCCGTTGCTCTCCACCAGGGTGACCTGCAGGCCCGGGCAGGCGATCGCCAGCGGGATGCCGGGCAACCCGGGGCCGGTACCGAGGTCGGCCAGGCTGCCATCAGCCACGAACGGCTGCATCGCCAGCGAATCGAGCAGGTGGCGGGTAACCATCTCCTGCGGGTCGCGGATGGCGGTGAGGTTGTAGGTGCCGTTCCAGCGGTGCAGCAGGGCCAGGTAGCGCAGCAGCGGCGGCGCCAGCGCGGCGTCCAGGCCCATGCTGGCCAGGCCCTGTTCCAGCGTGGCAGCCACGCTGGCGGGAAGTGGGTGTTCGCTCATGCCGCCATTATCGCCGGTTTTGCGCACTGATTCCCCGCTTCAGTGCGGATACCAGGCCAACGCCGCACGGAACTGGCCGGTGGCCTGCCATTCGTGCAGGTGCCAGCGCGCGGCCTCGCCCAGCTCCGGGTCGCACCAGCGCAGGTGCAGGGCGCCATCGGCCCCCGGCGCCAGCTGCAGGCGGTGCAGCCCGAACGAGATGCCCTGCCCGTGCGCCTTCAGGATCGCCTCCTTGACGCACCATACGCGGAAGAACCAGTGCTCGCGGTCGGCCTCGTCCAGGCGTTCCAGCCAGGCCACCTCCTGCGGGTGGAAGAAGCGCCGCACGATTTCCAGAAGACGCGGCCGCGGCCGCAGCAGTTCCAGGTCCACGCCCAGCCGCACGCCTTCGCCCAGCGCCACCAGCAGCACCTCACCGCTGTGGCTCCAGCCGGTCCCGTAGTGGGCCAACGGGCCGCTCAGCTCCGGCCGGCCCTTGTCGTCACGGACCAGTGGCAGCGTCTGCGGATCGGTGCCCAGCGCCTGCGCCAGTACCTGCCGGGCCTGCGGTTCACCGCGCTGGCCCGGCACGTGCGGACGCCGCCAGACCGTTACCGGACCGAAGCGCCACGGGCCGTCGAGGGTGGCTGGCAGGCTCATCCGCACGCGCCCGTCACGCAATTGCACGACGGGTTCACAGCCCTGCGCGTCAACTGGTCACAGTTCCCCACCGGAGGTTCGATCATGGGCATCATCATCTGGCTGATCGTCGGCGGCATCGTAGGCTGGCTGGCCAGCATCATCATGAAGCGCGATGCCCAGCAGGGCATCATCCTCAACATCGTGGTCGGCATCGTCGGCGCGCTGATTTCCGGCTGGCTGTTCGGCGGCGGCATCAACGAAGCGATCACCATCCGCACCTTCCTGTTCTCGCTGATCGGCGCGGTGATCCTGCTGGCGATCGTCAACCTGTTCACCCGCAAGAGCATACGGTGATCTGAGGGTAGTGCCGGCCACTGGCCGGCAGATGTTCCAGAACGGGCCCGGCAATCGTCGGGCCCTGTTCGTTCAACCGATCTGCACCCAGGCCGGCGCATGGTCGCTCGGGCGTTCCCAGGTGCGCGGCTCGCGGTCGATGCCCGAGGCCACCGCGCTGCCCTTCAACGCGTCGGAGACCAGGGTCAGGTCGATGCGCAGGCCCAGGTTGCGGCGGAAGCCGGCGGCACGGTAATCCCACCAGCTGAAGGTGCCCGCCTCGTCGTTGTGCAGGCGGAAGCCATCGTGCAGGCCCAGCTGCAGCAGCTTGTTGAGCGCGCCGCGCTCGGCGGTGGAGGTCAGGATGTGGTTGTCGTTCCACACCTCCGGATCGTGCACATCGCGCGCGTCCGGGGCGATGTTGAAGTCACCCATCACGATCAGCTTCGGATGCCGCTGCAGTTCTTCGGCGATCCAGGCATGCACCGCTTCCAGCCAGCGCAGCTTGTAGTCGTACTTGTCGGTGCCGATGTCCTGGCCATTGACCACGTACAGGTTGATCACCCGCAGGTCGCCGAAGGTACCGGCAATGACGCGCTTCTGTTCGTCCTCGAAGCCGGGAATGCCGATCTGCACGTCCTGCGCCGGCTCACGCGACAGCAGCGCCACGCCGTTGTAGGTCTTCTGGCCGGCGAACACGCTGCGGTAGCCGGCGGCGATCAGCGCAGAATCAGGGAACTTGTGGTCCTCCAGCTTGGTTTCCTGGATACCGACGATGTCCGGGCCGAACTCCCTGAGCCACTGCTCCAGGTGCGGCAGGCGGACATTGAGCGAATTGACGTTCCACGAGGCGATCTTCATGCGGGCATTCTACCCGGGTGCGCTTGGCACGCGTGCCACCCCAGGTGGGCACCCGCCGGTAGTGCCGGCCGCTGGCCGGCAACCCCATGAACCGTCGGCAAGACCCCGCAGTTGCCGGCCAGCGGCCGGCACTACCGAAGCAGCAGCTTCAACAACCCCGCAATCTTCGAGTACGGCGGGCGCAGCCGGTCGCTGGCGGCCCAGCGCGACTGCCACAGTACCGGCAGCCGCTTGCTCATCGCATCGAACCCGGCCCGGCCATGGTACGCGCCCATGCCGCTGGCCCCGACCCCGCCAAACGGCAGGCCATCGGCGGCGAAGTGCAGCAGCGTGTCGTTCACCGTCACCCCGCCGGCCACCACCTGGCCGAGGATGCGCTCCACCGTCGCCGTATCGTGGCTGAAGGGATACAGCGCCAGCGGCCGGTCGCGGGACAACACGTCGGCCAGCGCCGCCTCCAGGTCCGGATAGGCCCGCACCGGCAGGATCGGCCCGAAGATCTCCTCGCGCATCAGGTCCAGGTCGTCCGGCGGGTCCAGCACCACGGTCGGCACCAGCAGGCGCTCGCGGTCGGCGCGCGCGTCGTCCACCTGCGCCAGCGGAATCACCGGCACCCCGCGTTGCCGCGCCTGTGCCAGGTAGCCCTGCAGGCGCCGGTACTGGCCTTCATTGATGATGCGGGTGTAGTCGTCGGCATCGCTGAAGTCGCCATAGCGCTCGCGCACCTGCTGCTGCAGCGCCTGTACGAACTCGCGCTGGCGGACCGTATCGATCAGCACATAATCCGGCGCGATGCAGGTCTGGCCCGCGTTGAACCACTTGCCGGTGGCCAGCCGCGCGGCGGCTTTATCCAACGGGAAATCACGGCAGACGATGGCCGGCGACTTGCCGCCCAGTTCCAGCGTGACCGGTACCAGATGCTCAGCCGCGGCGGCCATCACCTTGCGGCCGACCGCCGTCGAACCGGTGAACAACAGATGGTCCAGCGGCAGCGAGGACACCGCCGCCGCCACGTCCGCCCCACCCTGCACCACCGCCACCCGATCGGGCGGGAACACGCTGGCCAGCAGATCGGCCAGGAACGCGCTGGTGCGCGGAGTGTGTTCCGAAGGCTTCAGCAATACGTGGTTGCCGGCGGCAATCGCGGTGGCCAGCGGCACCAGCGCCAGCGTGACCGGATAGTTCCAGGGCGAGATCACCCCGACCACGCCCAGCGGCGTCGGCCGCAGCTGCGCGCGCGCCGGCCACAGCTTCCAGCCCGCCGATGCCCGCTGCGGCTTCGACCAGCGCCGCAGGTGGCGGCGCAGGTGGTCGATGGCCGACAGCACGCTCATGCCATCGGCCAGTTTCGATTCAACGTGGGCACGGTGGCCGAAGTCCTCGGCGATGGCCTGGGCCATCTCGTCCAGGCGCGGTTTCAGCGCCTCGCGCAGGCGGCGGAGGTCGGCTTCGCGCTGGTCGAGCGTGGGCCGCTGCGACTGCCAGGCACTGCGCAGGGTGTGCAGGATGGCGGGGAGGTCGGCTGGGGCGGTGGTGGTCATGGGTCGACTATACGGGGTGCTGCGCGACGCAAAGGTAGTGTCGGCCGCTGGCCGGCAAGGGCTTCATGTCCGCGGAGATTCATGAGGTTGCCGGCCAGCGGCCGGCATTACCGGATTGCGAGCCGAGTGGGCACGCCCCACAAACAGAAAGGCCGCGGTCTGCACCGCGGCCCTTGAAACCCGGTGGGTGCCGACCGTTGGTCGGCACACCGGTTACTTGGTGATATCCACGTCCTTGGTCTCACGCAGGAACAGGCCGCCGATCACCACCGACATCAGCGCGATGATGATGGGGTACCACAGGCCGTAGTAGAGGTTGCCGGTACCGGCCACCAGCGCGAACGAGATCGCCGGCAGGAAGCCACCGAACCAGCCGTTGCCGATGTGGTACGGCAGCGACATCGAGGTGTAGCGGATGCGGGTCGGGAACAGTTCGACCAGGTAGGCGGCGATCGGGCCGTAGACCATGGTCACGTACAGCACCAGCAGCCACAGCATGAAGATGGTGCCGGCGATGTTGATGCGGGCGCCATCGGCCTTGGCCGGGTAGCCGGCAGTGGTCAGGGCGGTCTTCAGTTCCGCACCGAACGCGTCAGCCTTGGCCTTGCCTTCTTCCTTGGTCAGGCCGGCGGCCTCATACGAGGTGACGCTGGCGCTGCCCACGTTCACCATCGCCAGCGAACCGGCGGCGGCGGGCTGCACGTCGTACGGCACACCAGCCTTGGTCAGTGCGGCGGTGGCCACGTCGCAGGAGCTGGTGAACTTGCGCAGGCCAACCGGATCGAACTGGAACGAGCAGGTAGCCGGATCGGCCACGACCAGGGCCGGCGAGCTGCTGCGGGCTTCTTCGATGGCCGGGTTGGCGAAGTGGGTCAGGCCCTTGAAGATCGGGATGTAGGTGATGGCCGCCAGCAGGCAGCCGGCCAGGATGATCTTCTTGCGGCCGATGCGGTCGGACAGCCAGCCGAAGAAGATGAAGAACGGCGTGCCCAGTGCCAGCGCTGCGGCGATCAGCAGGTAGGAGGTGGTGGCATCGACCTTCAGCATGCTGCTGAGGAAGAACAGCGCGTAGAACTGTCCGCCGTACCAGACCACGGCCTGGCCAGCCGCTGCACCGAGCAGGACCAGCAGCATCAGCTTCAGGTTGCCGCCCTTCAGGCTGTCGCGGAACGGGGTCTTGGAGCCCTTGCCTTCAGCCTTCATCTGCTGGAACAGCGGCGATTCGCTCAGCTGCAGGCGGATCCATACCGAAATGCCCAGCAGCAGGATCGAGACCAGGAACGGAATGCGCCAGCCCCAGGCTTCGAAGGCCTCGTTGCCCAGCGTCATGCGGCAGGCCAGGATGATCAGAAGCGACAGGAACAGGCCGAGCGTGGCGGTGCACTGGATGAAGCTGGTGTACAGGCCACGCTTGTCGTCCGGCGCGTGCTCGGCCACGTAGGTGGCGGCACCGCCGTACTCGCCGCCCATCGCCAGGCCCTGGGCCAGGCGCAGGATGATCAGGATCACCGGTGCGGCGAAACCGATCGAGGCGTAGTTGGGCAGCACGCCGACCAGGAAGGTCGAGATGCCCATGATCAGGATGGTGACCAGGAAGGTGTACTTGCGGCCGATGCGGTCGCCGAGGCTGCCGAAGAAGGCCGCGCCGAACGGACGCACGAAGAAGCCGGCGGCAAACGCCAGCAGGGCGAAGATCATGCCCGTGGTTTCATTGACGCCACTGAAGAACTGCTTGGCGATGATGGCCGCGAGCGAGCCGTACAGGAAGAAGTCATACCACTCGAACACCGTGCCGAGGCTCGATGCGAAGATGACCTTCTTGTGGCCCTTGGTCAGGGTGCCCGCCGCATTGTGCGGGCTGGATGCAGTGCTGGACATGGGACGTTTTCCCTCTGTAGATGCCGACCTTGGTCGGCATTCAATCTCGGTAGGTGCCGGCCGCTGGCCGGCACGCTCTTAGAAGCTGTACTTCGTAGTGAACTGCAATCGGGTGATGTCACCCTTGTTGCCGTTCTCCACTTCGCGACGGCCGTACATCAGCTCGGCGCCGATATCGACCTTGGGCAGCGGCGAGTAGAAGATGTTGCCGCGGATGCTCTGCACGCTCTTGGTCACCAGCGGGCCCAGGATGCTGTCGTTGTCGTAGTCGCTGCGCGCATAGATCAGGTTGGTGCGCAGCTTCGGCGAGAACGCATGCCGCCAGCCCACGTAGCCGGCCAGCACGCCGGTCGGGTTGAGCTCGTCGCGGGCCACGTCATAGGCGCTGTCGGCGGTGATGCCCAGACCGATGTAGCGGGCGATGCCTTCGCCGCCGGTCAGCTGGTAGTGCAGCGAATCGCTGTCGCCCATCACCCATTTGCCGCCCAGGGTCAGGCCGCCAGCCACCTTGTCGGCCTTGGCGCCGGTGGCCTGGTTGTCGACCTTCAGCTGACGGACGATGCCGCCGACACCGAAGGTGCCCCAGTCACCCTTCCAGCCATAGCGCAGGGTCAGGTCAGGCAGGCTGCCACGGTCGGAGTTGGCGCTGGTGTTGGTCCAGGCGCCGGTGACCGGGTTGCGGGTACCGGTAAGGGTGGTGGTTTCCGGGTTTTCCAGCGCGACGCTGAAGCCACCCTGGGTGTAGCGCACCTGGGCCTGGCGCACGAAGATCACGCCGTCGGTGGGCCCGACGAAGTCGACCGCTTCGGGCAGCGCGGCCGCGTCCATGAAGTTGGACCAGGTCTGGCCTGCCATCCAGTTGTTCCAGTACATGTAGGCGTGGCGCAGGGTCACACCGTAGGTATTGGTGGCGGTCTGGTTGCCCAGCGAGTTGCCGAAGAAGTCCATCTCGAAGAACGCACCGGCCTTGTTGCCCGATTCGCTCACGTTGTCGATGCCCAGGTTGAATCGCGAGAACTTGGCATGGGCGTTGAAGTCGGTGCCCGAACGCTTGCCGCTGCCGCCGGCGCCTTCCACCGGGGTCTGGCCCGGCAGGTACAGCGAGCGGCCGGTGGCGTCGTCGGCCAGCTGGCCATCGCTGGTCTGGGTGGCCAGGAAGTCGGCCTTGATGAAGCCGCCGATCTTGACCGTGGTACCCGGCGCGGCGCCCGGGGTGATGGTGGTGACCTGGATCGGCTGCTTGCCGGCCGGCACCGAAGCAACCGGCTTCTGCCCGGCCTGCACCGTGCGCACTTCGGTCACCGCCTGCTGGGTCTGGCTGATCTGGGTCTGTTGTTGTTGCTGCGAAGACAGCAGCAGCTGGACCTGGCGTTCCAGTTCGGCAACGCGTGCTTCCAGTGCCTTCTCTTTGGCGGTCTCAGCGAACGCCATGCCCGGTGCGACCAGGGCGACCAACAGGCAGGCCGCCAAAGGTGTGCGCACGGCTTTCAACGTACGGTGGCTCATGTTGCCCTCTCTCCCAAGTGGCAAGGTGATGCCGCGCGTGGGGCACGGTCGAGCCGAGACTGCGGGGCGATTATGTATAGCGGCTATTCGCCATTGGTCGAACCCGGCCCTGCTGGGCGCTCACTTTCGACCATGGTCTAACCAGGGTGGTGACGCGGCCGGGGGTGGATGGGGCAAACTGAGGGGGATCGGTCGCTGCGATGCTGCGACCGCACATACAAAGTCAACGTGCAAGTGAGGGTGCCATGGCTGATATCTACCCCGTCGATCCGCAGTTCGCCGCCAAGGCACGCATCGACAAGACGTCGTACGAACAGCAGTACCAGGCGTCGGTGACCGACCCGGATGGTTTCTGGGGCAAGGCCGCCGAGCGCCTGCAATGGATGCGCAAGCCGACCAGGATCAAGAACGTCAGCTACGACCTGTCCGACTTCCACATCAAGTGGTTCGAAGATGGCGAGCTCAATGCCAGCGTGAACTGCCTGGATCGCCAGCTGGAAACGCGCGGCGACAAGACCGCCCTGCTGTTCGAGCCGGACGGCCCGGATGCACCGGCCCAGCACGTGACCTACCGCGAGCTGTACGAGCGCACCTGCCGCCTCGGCAATGCACTGCGCAATCTCGGCGTCAAGAAGGGCGACCGCGTCACCATCTACCTGCCGATGATCGTCGACGCCGCCGTGGCCATGCTTGCCTGCGCGCGCATCGGTGCGATCCACTCGGTGGTGTTCGGTGGCTTCGCGCCGAACTCGATCGCCGACCGCGTCAGCGACTGCCAGAGCAAGCTGATCATCACCGCCGACGAGGGCCTGCGCGGTGGCCGCAGGATTCCGCTGAAGGCCAACGTTGATGCCGCGCTGAAGCTGCCGGGCACCAATACCGTGGAAACCGTGCTGGTGGTGCGGCACACCGGCGGTGCGGTGGACATGCAGGCCCCGCGCGACCGCTGGTTCCACGATGTGGTGGACAGCCAGCCGGCCACCTGCGAACCGGAACGCATGAACGCGGAAGACCCGCTGTTCATCCTCTACACCTCCGGTTCCACTGGCAAGCCGAAGGGCGTGCTGCACACCACCGGCGGTTACCTGCTGTACGCGGCCTACACCCATGAAGCGGTGTTCGACCTGCGCGAGGACGACATCTACTGGTGCACCGCCGACGTCGGCTGGGTCACCGGCCACAGCTACATCGTGTACGGGCCGCTGGCCAACGGCGCGACCTCGCTGATGTTCGAAGGCGTGCCGAACTACCCGGACACCTCGCGTTTCTGGAACGTCATCGACAAGCACAAGGTGACCATCTTCTACACCGCCCCGACCGCCATCCGCGCGCTGATGCGCGAAGGCGAGGAGCCGGTGAAGAAGACCTCGCGCGCCTCGCTGCGCCTGCTCGGCAGCGTCGGCGAGCCGATCAATCCGGAAGCCTGGCGCTGGTACTACGAGGTGGTTGGCGACAGCCGCTGCCCGATCGTCGATACCTGGTGGCAGACCGAAACCGGCGGCATCCTGATCTCGCCGCTGGCCGGCGCGATGGATCTCAAGCCGGGGTCGGCCACCCTGCCCTTCTTCGGCGTGCAGCCGGCGCTGGTCAATGCCGATGGCGAGATCCAGGACGGCCCGACCGAGGGCAACCTGATCATCCGCGATTCCTGGCCGGGCCAGATGCGCACGGTGTACGGCGACCACCAGCGTTTCATCGATACGTATTTCCGTACCTACCCGGGCAGCTACTTCACCGGCGACGGTTGCCGACGCGACGAGGACGGCTACTACTGGATCACCGGCCGCGTCGACGATGTGATCAACGTGTCCGGCCACCGCATCGGCACCGCCGAAGTGGAAAGCGCGCTGGTTTCGCACCCGAAGGTGGCCGAGGCGGCCGTGGTCGGCTTCCCGCACGACGTCAAGGGCCAGGGCATCTACGCCTACGTCACCCTGGTGGCCGAAGAGGCACCGAGCGATGAGCTGCACAAGCAGCTGATTGCCTGGGTGCGCAAGGAGATCGGCCCGATCGCCACGCCCGACCACCTGCAGTGGGCACCGGGCCTGCCGAAGACCCGCTCGGGCAAGATCATGCGCCGCATCCTGCGCAAGATCGCCGAGAACGCGCCCGACCAGCTTGGCGACACCTCGACCCTGGCCGATCCGTCGGTGGTGGCGTCGCTGGTGGACGAACGCAAGGTGCGCTGACGTACGACCAGGGTCGGATCCCTTTCCGCAAGGAAAGGGCTCTGACCCCATCTGCTTTCCCTCACGGTTCCCCCCGACCATGACCACCCTCCTGATTGCCGATGACCACCCGCTGTTCCGCGAAGCCCTGCGCGGCGCCGTGCAGCGGGTCATCCCCGGCGTGCAGCTGTTCGAGGCAGACAGCGTGGAAGCGCTGTACGCGCTGGCCGACCAGCACAACGACGCCGACCTGGTCCTGATGGATCTCAACATGCCCGGTGCGCAGGGTTTCAATGCACTGGTGCACATGCGCTCGCTGCATCCGCACCTGCCGGTGGTAGTGGTGTCCGCGCGCGAAGAGGCGACGGTGATGCGCCGCGCGCTCGACCACGGCGCGCTGGGCTTCATTCCGAAGTCTGCGGATTCGGACACCATCGGCCACGCACTGGGCACCATCCTCGATGGCGAGACCTGGGCGCCGCCGGAAGCGCACAACGTGCCGCCCACCGAGCGCGAGGAACGCGAAGTCGGCCAGCGACTGCGCGAGCTGACCCCGCAACAGTTCCGTGTGTTGCAGATGCTGGGCGCAGGCCGCTTGAACAAGCAGATCGCTTACGACCTCAACGTCTCCGAAGCGACGATCAAGGCCCACGTCACCGCCATCCTGCGCAAGCTGGGCGTGACCAACCGCACCCAGGCCGTGCTGATGGCCGGCAAGCTGGCGATCGACGACGACGCCATCGTGCTGCCGCCGGAAGAAGACTGACGGTAGTGCCGGCCGCTGGCCGGCAATCGCCTTCAGCCCCTGAAATCACCCGAAACCGCTTCGGTAGGTGCCAAGCTTGCTTGGCACGCTCTCGCCGTTGCGCATGCCGGCCAGCGGCCGGCACTACCAGGCACCGCTGCGCCCGCGATATAGCCTTCGCTATACAAACCAGCCGTGCCTGCGCGTTTCGCTGGAAATGCGCCACGCGCGAATCGCGATGCTAAGCTTCGCGTCCCCTTGGGGAGTAGCCGGATTCCTTTGCAGGAATCGTCCACGTCAACATACTCGGCCGGTGCGCCGTGGCGTGGACAACCATGATGGTTGGCGAGACCAGCGGCCCGCGCGCGCAACGTCAGGTTGGGCGCGAGCGCAGGCCGTGCGTCCGTCCTGGCCCAACCTCAGCAGCTGCCCATGTCCCCCATTTCGATCCTCCTGATCGGCTTTGCCATGTCCACCGATGCCTTCGCTGCGGCGATCGGCAAGGGTGCGGCCATGCGCAAGCCGGTGTTCCGCGATGCACTGCGGGCCGGCATCATCTTCGGCGTCATCGAGGCGATCACGCCCATCATCGGCTGGCTGCTCGGCCGCGCCGCGCTGCAGTACGTCGAAGCCTTCGACCACTGGATCGCCTTCGGCCTGCTCGGCGCACTGGGCATCCACATGATCTACAACGGCCTGCGCCCGGAAAGTGCCGACGAGGACGAAGACCCCTCCCAGCACCATGGCTTCTGGAAGCTGGCGTTGACCGGTTTCGCCACCAGCATCGACGCGATGGCGGTGGGCATCGGCCTGGCCTTCATGGACGTGCATATCGGCGTGATGGCCGCGGTCATCGGCCTGTGCACGCTGACCATGGTCACCGTCGGCATCATGCTCGGCCGCGTGCTGGGCAGCATGGTCGGCAAGCGTGCCGAGATCATCGGTGGCGTGATCCTGGTGATCATCGGCGCGACGATCCTGTACGAGCACCTGCACGGCGTGGGGTAACGCTTCCGCGATTACGTGGTTGCCGGCCAGCGGCCGGCACTACCTGACGTCACATCCACGCATGGCGTGGATCTACTGCCAGGCCGATGAAGCTTTGGTAGATGCCAGGCTTGCCTGGCATGGTTTCACGTCGTGGTTGCCGGCCATCGGCCGGCACTACTGCGCGTCGCGCAGCGCGCCGAGGAAGGCGCGCAGCGAGGCCGGCTTGATCGGCTTGGTCAGCACGCGATAGCCACGCTCGCGCGCCATCCGCTTCAGCTCGTCGCGACCATCGGCGGTCAGCAGCGCACCCGGCAGCGGGTAACCGGCGGCTTCGCGCAGGGCCACCAGCGCGTCCAGGCCATCCATGCGGTCGTGCAGGTGGTAGTCGACCAGCATCACCTGTGGCCGTTCGGCCACCTTCTCCAACGCCTGATTCACCGTCGATGCCGTGATCACCTGCACCTGCCAACGGCCGAGCAGTGCGCGCATGCCGTCGAGGATCTCCTCGTCGTTGTCCACGCACAGCACGCGCAGGCCGGCCAGCGAATCGCTGCGCACCGGCGCGGCGACGGCCTGTACCGGCGCGGCCAGTTCGGTGTAGCCCGGCAGCGGTGCGACCCGCGGCAGGATGATCGAGAACATCGACCCTTTGCCGACCCGGCTGCGCGCATTGAGGCGATGATCGAGCAGGCGCGAGATGCGCTGGCAGATCGACAGGCCGAGGCCCAAGCCCTGCTCACCCCAGTCGAAGGGCTGCTGGTAGCGGTGGAACTCGTCGAAGATCTGCCGCATGTGGTGCTCGGGAATACCGGGACCGGTATCCCAGACCTGCAGCTCCACTTCGTCGCCGCGCTGGCGCACGGCCAGCACGATGCGTCCCTGGCGCGTGTAGCGCAGCGCATTGGCCAGGAAGTTCTGCAGCACGCGGCGCAGCAGGCGGCGGTCACTACGCACCCATGCCGGTCGCGCGAACAGGTCCAGGCGCAGGCCACGGCCGGCGGCGACCGGGGTGTACTGCGCGGCCAGTTCGCGCATCAACGCACTCACGTCGAACTCGCCGATCACCGGGTGCAGGCCACCGGCATCCAGCCGCGATACGTCCAGCAGGCCATCGAGCAGCTCTTCGGCCGCACGCAACGACGCATCCACACGTTCGGCCAGGTGCTTCTGCTCATCGCTCACGTGATCGCTGTCGCGCAGCGCGGAAGCGAACAGGCGTGCGGCGTTCAGTGGCTGCAGCACGTCATGGCTGATCGCCGCCAGGAAGCGGGTCTTCGACTGCTGCGCGACCTCGGCCTCATGCGAACGCTCGGCCACGCGCTGTTCCAGCGTTTCGTTGGCTTCCAGCAGGGCCTTTTCCGCGTGCTTGTAGTCGGTGATGTCGTTGTAGCTGGTCACGTAACCGCCGCCGGGCAACGCCTGCCCGCGCATCTCGATCACCTTGCCGTCGCTGCGGGTGCGCTCGAACACGTGCGGCGAACCAGCGCGCATGTAGCCGATGCGTCGGTTGATCTGCACTTCGATATCACCCTCGCCCAGCTCGCCGCGCTCGGCGTTGTAGCGGATCAGGTCGGCCACCGGGCGACCTACGTAGAGCATGCCGTCGGGGTAGCCGAACATGTCCTGGTAACGACGATTCCATGCGGTCAGGCGCATGTCCGGATCGACCACGCTGACCCCGGCGCTGATGTTCTCCAGCGTGGTCGACAGGATCTCGCGGTTGAAGCGCAGTTCCTGCCCGGCTTCGTCCAGCACCGCCACCACTTCGCCCAGGTCCATGCCCGAGCCGCGCAGCAGGCTGGTCAGCAGCAGGCGCGCCGAGGCCGCACCAATCGACGCGGCCAGCAGGCGTTCGGTGAACTGCACCCACGGCCGGTCGGCCGGCGCCGAGGATTGCAGCTCGCGGCCCAGCGACTGTGCCTGCTCGAAGAACGAGCGCCGCGCATGGCGCTCGCCGACCACGCGCGAAGCCAGTGCCAGCAGGTCGCCCACATGCACATGACCGGGCCAGCCACCGGCCACCGACGGGCGCTCGGCATACGGGTCGAGGAACGGCGCGGCGCGCAGCCGCTCGTCCACACCGGGCCGCCAGCGTGCGGACACCAGCATCATCGTCGCCGCATTGACCAGCAGCGACCAGAACGTGCCATGGGTGAGCGGGTCCCAGCCGGTCATGCCGAACAGCTGCTGCGGGCGCAGCCACTCGATGCCGAACGGGCCGTGCTGCACCCAGCCAGCATCGACCCAGCCGGCCATGGTCATCGCCGGCAGCAGCAGGGTGTACAGCCAGGTGGCGAAGCCCAGCAGCATGCCCACCTCGACACCACGCCGGCTCGCGCCGCGCCAGTACAGGCCACCGATCAGCCCGGGCGCGAACTGCGCCACTGCCGCGAACGCCATCAGGCCGTACGAGGCCAGCGTGCTGTCGTTGCTGCTGGTGCGGTAGTAGCTGTACGCCATCAGCGCCAGCAGCAGGATCGCCAGGCGGCGGATCCACAGCACGCGCGAGGCAACGTCGGCGGCTTCCTGATGGTCGCCACTGCGGCGCAGCAGCACCGGCATCA
The DNA here is from genome assembly GCF_059368675.1 of Stenotrophomonas sp. YJH_SMC_120. NCBI lineage: Bacteria > Pseudomonadati > Pseudomonadota > Gammaproteobacteria > Lysobacterales > Lysobacteraceae > Stenotrophomonas > Stenotrophomonas sp. YJH_SMC_120. The sequence goes on along the minus strand of NZ_JCAFRY010000003.1, from coordinate 26,836 downwards.
CCAGGTCGTTGCTGACCATGGTGGCCAGCGCAATGGACGACACGATGACCATGCCGGTGGCGGCGGAGAAGCCGCCCACATAGGCGATCAGCGCCAGCGCGTTGCGGCCTTCGGCCAGCGGCAGGGCCAGCACCATCGAGTCGTCGGCGACGCTGCCGCCGGTGCCGAACAGGGTCACGCCGGCGGTGGCGATCGGCAGCACCATGCCCGAGATCAGTACCAGGTAGCCACCGAACATCCAGCGCGCGCGGCGTACGTCGCGCACGTCACCGCACTCGACCACGGCCACGTGGAACTGGCGTGGCAGGCAGATGATGGCCAGGAAGCTGAGCAGGGTCTGCGAGATGAAGCCCACCGGCGGCAGGCCGGTGAACAGCGTATGCACCGACTCGACCACCGCATCGGTGCGGTTGCTCAGCCACAGGTAGGCGAACACGCCCACGGCCAGCATCGCCAGCAGCTTGATCACCGATTCGAAGGCGATCGCCAGCATCATGCCGTGGTGGTGCTCGGTGGCGTCGACCTGGCGGGTGCCGAACAGGGTGGCGAACAGCGCCATCAGCAGCGCCACGTACAGCGCCGGATCGGTGAAGAAGCCGGTCGGGCCGCTGTTGCCGGTCAGCACCTGCAGGCTCATCGCCACCGCTTTGTACTGCAGGGCCAGGTACGGAATGATGCCGATCAGGGCGATGATCGCCACCAGTGCGGCCAACCGCCGCGAGCGGCCGAAGCGCGAGGAGATGAAATCGGCGATGGAGACCACGTTCTGGCTGCGGGCGATCAGCGCCAGGCGTTCGATGATGCGCCAGCCGAACAACAGCAGCAGCAACGGACCGATATAGATCGGCAGGTAGCCGATGCCGTTGCGCACGGCCGTACCCACCGCGCCGTAGAAGGTCCACGACGAGCAGTACACGGCCAGCGCCAGGCTGTACACCACCGGCCGCAGCCACGGCCGGTCGGGATACATCGGCCGGCGGTCACCCCACCACGCCACGCCGAACAGCAGCGCTGCATAGGCAACCGAGACGAGCAGCAAGATCCAGCTGGAGACCACGCGTGCGTTTCCGTCGGAAGAACCCGCAGTGTAGGCCAGGCATGGCCGGGGGTGCGGGCTCGTTGGGAGCAACCACCCCCACCAAGGTGGGGGCCTACGCGGTGCGGGCCACGACCGTTGGTCGTGGCCGGCTTCTTATTGGGCCGGCACGCCCATTTCCTTCAGCAGCTCGGGCGCCGGGTAGACCTTGGCCAGCAGCCAGCGCAGGTAGCGCATGTCCACGTGCACAGCGCGCTTGTAGCGCGGATCGAACCACCAGCTGGCGCTGACCGATTCCCAGTTGCTGTCGAAGTTCAGGCCGATCAGTTCACCCTTGGCGTTGAGCACTGGCGAGCCGGAGTTGCCGCCGGTGGTATCCAGGTTGGTCAGGAAGTTGACCGTCTGGGTCTTCAGCGCCGGGTCGGCGGTGCTGCCGAAGTCACCCTTGGCAATCGCCGCCAGCAGCGGCTTGGGCGCATCGAACGGATAGGCGTTGGTGTTCTTCTCGACGATGCCGGCCACGGTGGTCACCGGCGAGTAGGTCACGCCATCGCGCGGGTGCAGCGCCTCGACCTTGCCGTAGCTGATGCGCAGGGTGCGGTTGGCATCCGGGTACACGGCGCGGCCCTGCTTGGCACGCCAGGCGAACAGCGCCTGCATGTAGGCCGGGCGCAGGCGCAGCTGCTCGCCTTCGCGGGTCTTGCTCTCGTTCTCGATGCGCAGCTGCGCGGCCACCAGCGGGCCGGCCACGGCGATCAGCGGATCGGCGGCCAGCGCCTTGCCTTCGCGTGCGGCAGCGAAACGCGACAGGCGCTGCGCCTCGTCACCCAGCTGGGTGCCCGCATACAGGGTGTCCAGCGCCTTGGCCAGCTGCTGCGGGGTACGGCCGAAGGCCGCGTCGAACTCGGCCACGCGCTGCGCGTCCGGCAGCTGCTGGTAGCGGGTCAGCAGGGTGGTCAGCAGCGCCTTCTCGACCTCCGGTGCGTAACGGCGCTGGACCTGCTTGAGCACGCCTTCGATCATCGCTTGGTCGCGCTGCTGGTAGCCGCTTTCGCGCTGCGCGTCCGGCTTGGCCGATTCGATGCGCAGGCGCTCCAGCAGCAACGCCGAACGCAGCAGCTGGCTCTGCGCGGCCATCTGCTCCAGCAGCAGGTCGCGCTCGCCCACCGCCGCGCCCTGCGACAGGTTGGCCAGCAACGCCTTGATGTCGCCCTGGTACTTGCGGTCGGTGGCAGCGAGCATCGCCGTCTCGTCGGCGGCACGCTGGGCCTTGGCGTCGCTGCGCAGCAGGCCTTCCAGCTCACCGGCAGCGCGCTTGCGGTTGTTCTTCAACGACTGCAGCTGCGAGGCGTAGCGGGTGCGCGCCTGTGCATCCTTGGCGCTGGCGGCCTCGATGGTGTCGATCATCTGCTGGAACACCGATACGCGGCGCGGCAGCACGGTATCGATCTGGCCAGCGAATTCGGCCGCAGTACGATGGCGGTAGGTGATGCCCGGGTAACCGGCCAGCATCGCGTAGTCGCCTTCCTTCGGGCCTTCCACCGACATCTGCAGGTGTGCCGGCGCCTGGTAGGGCACGTTGTCCTTGCTGTAGGCGGCCGGCTTGCCGTCCTTGCCCACGTAGGCGCGCAGCAGGGTGAAGTCACCGGTGTGGCGCGGCCACATGAAGTTGTCGATCTCGTCGCCGTAGTTGCCGATCGCGCGCGGCGGCGCGTACACCAGGCGCACGTCGCTCAGTTCCAGCTGGGCGATCCGGTAGAAATCGGTGCCGTAGTACATGTTGGCCACCGAGCAGCGCACGCTGCCGTCCTTCTCGCACTCGGCCACGATCTGCTTGCTGGCCGCGTCCACGGCGTCGAAGTAGGCACGGCCGGTCTTGCCACGGGCCTGCGCCAGCACCTGGTCGGTCACCTTGTCGAAGCCGACGGTAACCAGCACGCGGAAGTCCGGGTTGGCCGGGCGCTCGTCGGCACGGCCGTTGGCGATGAAGCCACCAGTGATCAGGTCGTGCTCGGGCGAGCTGTTGTACTGGATCACGCCCATCGCCACGTGGTGGTTGGTCAGCAGCAGGCCGTCGGCGGACACGAACGAACCGGTACCACCACCGGCGCGCACCACGGCGCTCAGCGGCGGCGCGGTGACATTGGCCAGGTCGGCTGGATTGCCCTTGAAACCTGCGGCCTGCAGCGGCTTGGCCAGCTCCGGCAGCTGCGTCGGCATCCACATGCCTTCATCGGCGTGGGCACCGGCGGCGAGGGTCAGGCCCAGGGCCAGGGCGGTGGGAAGGGCTTTGCGTGGTGACATGAGGCAATCCGGTACGACAGAACAGCCCGGGACCATAGCCCGTGGGGCGCTGTCGGGCAACGCCCGATGGTCAGGGGGTCGGGGCCACTCCTACAATCGCGGTTCCCTGCACAACGGACGTCAGCAGATGATTGTTGGAATCGACCTGGGCACGACGCACTCACTCATCGGTGTGCATTCGTCGGATGGACCGCGCCTGTTCCCCAATGCCCATGGCGAGCTGTTGACCCCGTCGGTAGTCAGTCTCGACGGCGACGTCGTGCTGGTGGGTGCTCCGGCTCGCGATCGCCTGATCAGCCACCCTGACCGGAGCGTGGCCCATTTCAAACGCTGGATGGGCAGCAACCGTGAAACCCGGCTGGGCGATCGCGTATTCCGTCCCGAGGAGCTTTCGGCGCTGGTGCTGCGTTCATTGCTGGCCGATGCGGAAGCCGTGCTCGGGCAGAAAGTGGAAGAAGCGGTCATCAGCGTGCCTGCGTATTTTTCCGACGCCCAGCGCAAGGCCACCCGCGCCGCCGGCGAACTGGCTGGCATCCGGGTCGAGCGCCTGATCAACGAACCCACCGCCGCCGCGCTGTCCTATGGCCTGCAGCAGCGCGAGGAGGAAGCTCGGGTGCTGGTACTGGACCTTGGCGGTGGCACCTTCGATGTCTCCATCCTGGAGCTGTTCGAAGGTGTGGTGGAAGTCCATGCCAGCGCCGGCGACAACTTCCTTGGCGGGGAAGACTTCCTGCGGGTGCTCGAGCAGGCGTTGCTGGCCGAACAGGGCCTGCGGGCGGCCATGATCGCCCCGGGCGAACGTGCACAGCTGCTGCGCCGGCTGGAACTGTTCAAGCGCGAACTGAGCCAACAGGGCAGCGGCCACCTGCAGTTCAACCTGGAAGGCCGCGAATTGGACTGGCAGCTGGATGAGGCACGCTACGCGCAGTTGTGCGACCCCCTGCTGCAGCGCATGCGTGCGCCCATCGAACGGGCCATCCGTGATGCCCGCCTGAAGCCGGAGGCGCTGGACGACATCGTGCTGGTGGGCGGTGCCGTCCGCATGCCGATGATCAGCCGGCTGGTGACCCGCATGTTCGGTCGCCTGCCATTGCGGCATGTCAACCCGGACCAGGCCATCGCCATGGGCGCGGCCGTGGCGGCCGGCCTTAAAGCGCGCGACCAGTCACTGCGCGAAACCGTGCTGACCGATGTCTGCCCCTATACGTTGGGCATACAGGTGTGCCGTCGCGATGCATCCGGCCAGGAGCGCGGCGGCTACTTCCATCCGATCATCCAGCGCAACAGCGTGGTGCCGGTCAGCCGCGAGGACGATTTCTGCCCAATCAACGATGCACAGACACAGCTGGTACTGGACATCTACCAGGGCGAAAGCCCCACCGTGGACCGCAACATCAAACTGGGTGAAATCCGCATTCCGTTGAAGGGAAAGGGCCCGGCCCAGGAAAAAAGCGTGACTGCCCGCTTCACCTACGACGTCAACGGATTGCTGCAGGTGGAGGTGACCGAACATGCCAGCGGGACCCGGCATGAGCTGATCCTGGAACAGAACCCCGGCCTGCTGTCACCGGACGAGATCCAGCAGCGGCTCGCGGCACTGCAGTCATTGAAAGTGCATCCGCGCGACGATCAACCGAACCTGGCCGTAGTGGCCCGACTGGGTCGGCTTTACGAAGAGTGCCTCGACCAGCGCGATACCCTGCAGAGATGGCTGTCGCAGTTCCATGCTGCGCTGGAGAGCCAGGACCTGGCCCGTATCGAACGCCACCGCGAGGAATTGACCCACGCCATGGATTCGCTGGAGATCGATGCATGAGGCGGGGGCTGGACGTCCTCGAACTGGACGAGGATGCTGACGAGCGGGCGATCAAGCGAGCCTACGCCAGGCTGTTGCGGGTAACCCGGCCTGACGATGATCCGGTTGCGTTCCAGCACCTGCATGAGGCTTACCAGTCTGCGTTGTCATGGGTGAAACAACGCGATCAGCCCCTCGACATCGATCAGGACAAGCACGCCTTGCCGCCGATGCAGGATCCATCGCTGGAACCGGCGTCGCGTGCACATATCGATGCGATACACGCAGCGATCGCGCTGGATCGCCAGCTGGAGCAGGAACGCGGGCCATACGGCCATGACCCTGTCCGGATCGTGCAGACCACACCGATGCCGCCAGCCGACACCGGGTTGGACAAGGTGGTAGAGCCGTCGCAGAGCGATCCGCACGGGCCTGACGCGTTACCAACGGCGCACGCCCTGGCACCGCAGCCCACGCTCGCGCCTGCTGGCGACGGCGAGCGATCGCCACTGCGTTCAGTGGATCAGATGGTCGCGGCCATCCTGATCCGACTGGCTGCAGCTGCCCGGGGCAGCGACGATGACACGACCGTGCCCGCGCTGGAAACCTGGCTGCAGGCTCAACCCGAGCTATGGTCCCTGCATGACAAGCCGCTCATCGCGGCGTCCCTGCTGGAGCAACTGCGCGAGGCGTCCCCGCCTCTGCCGCGGGAGGTGGTCGAGCACGTGGCCAGCAGCTTCGGCTGGGATGATATCGGCAACGGACTCGATGCCGAGGATCTGCAGCGGATCGTGCGTCGCTGCGATCAGGCCTGGATGCTCACGGATGCGGGCCGGCAGCGCCTGGCGTGGCATGTTTCGCGGCTGGACACCTCCATCGTGCGCCCGGATATGCGCCCGGTACTGGACCGGTTGCGCCGCCCGCGCAGCCGCTGGCGCAACCTGCTGGAGTCGCTGCCGTGGTCGCGGCCCGACATCACGGTGCTGACGTTGGCGGCACTGCGTTACTGGCCCGATCGTGAGCTGCCGCCAGGCCTGTCCGCCACGCAGGTGGCGTTCTGGAGTCGCTTCGGCAGCCGTCAGGATCCTCTGCGTTCGCAGGTGGCCGCCCTTCGGGCCTGGTTGGCCGGCCTGCTGTGCGGCACGATCTGCCTGGTCGGCGTGATCAACAGCTGGCCACTGGCCTCCACCGAGGGCGGCATGACCGGCGGTGCGAAGGCCGCGCTCAGCCTCGCGATCGGCACGCTGCTGATTCCATTCGGCTGGTACCTGATCTGCGGATTACGGATGCTGATCAGCTGGCAGGTGAACCCGGTTGCGGCTGGAAGCTGGCGGCAGGTCGCCTCGCTTCCAGTTATTGTCGTTGTCGGTGCCGGCCTTCTGCTGCTGTTCCAGCATGAGTCGTTCCCGGATATGTCTGGGATCCTGTTGGCTCGTGGACTGGTGTTCGCGCTCTGGTTGGTGGCATTCATCGGTACCACCACGCAGCGCCAGCGGCTCGGTATGGCCGACCATGGCGCCCTGGACCGCGTCAGCATGATTCCCGGCCTGATTTTTCCCTGGTTGGGGCTGGTGATCGTGCTGGGCTATTGGGCCCGCACCCAGGTGCTGCGGCGCAGATCGCCGCAATGATGCATCCATGTGCGGCGGGTTACTTCTCCCGCCGCCAGTTGATCGAACCACGGTTTTCCACCGTGCTCGACTCCACTTCCACGTCGAAGCCGCGACGCAGCAGGTACTTCAGCGTGATCACCGAACCGGCACCGACCAGCGACACGCCGTAGCCGACGTACAGCTTGGGCGAGATGTACTTCCCAACACCGATCACCGAGCCGCCCAGCGCGCGCGACTGGCTCACGCCGGCATCGTCCAGGCCCAGCTTGGCGCCCAGCTGCGACGCCAGCAGGCCGCTGCCAGCCGAGAGCGCCGCCGAGGCCGCGTTGACCTGCTGGGCCTGGTCGCTGCTGGCACCGGTCAGGCTGCGCCCCAGCACCAGGTAGGCCAGTGCCTCGGACTGCGACATCGCCGGCTCGGACCACACGTCCGCGCGCGGCTGCTGTGCACGCCCGGTCACGTCGATGCCGGCGGTGACATCACCGATCCGGCGCTCGGCACGGATGTTGATGCGCGGGTCGGACACCGCGTTGTAGTTCCAGGTGAGGTTGCCACGGGTGATGGTCAGGTCCTGCCCATACGCCTTGTAGCGTCCACTCACTTCCAGCCCGCCATTGGCGGTCATTTCGCGACCAGGTTTGGCCCAGACCTGCATCTTGCCGGTCAGTGCGCCCTTCAGGCCGAAGCCGGTCATCTTCACCTTGTCACCGAGGCTGACGGTCAGGTCCATGTCCAGTGGCGAGGTGCGCGACTCTTCCGGGTCGGCCGGGTCCAGCACCACCACGTCCTCGGACACCGAGGTGCCACGATCCAGGCGTTCGAGATCGATGTCGGCCTCGGGCACGTGCACGGTGCCGCGCAGCTCCATCGCCGCCTTGGCCAGGGTGAAGTCGAGGTTGGGGTTGGCGACGATGCGCAGCTCGCTGGTGTTGGACAGCAGCACGTTCTCGCCGTGGATCTTCAGCTGAAGCGGCTGTGCATCACCAAACCACGACAGGCCACCATCCACGTACAGCGTGCCCTGGCCCGAGTTGGCCTGCGCGATGATCTTTGCCGAACCGTCGGGCTGGGCCACGAAGCTGCCCTTGCCCTGGTCGAAGGTCAGGCCCAGCGCGGGGAATTCGCCCTTGAAGTTGCTCAGCTGGGCGTCACCGCCCAGCGATGGCTGGCCGCGCGTACCGCGCAGGCTGACGTGGCCCTCGATCAGGCCGGTCGGGCGCACGATGTCCGGCGAGAACAGCTCCAGCCAGTAAAGTCGCGACATGTTGAGGTAGAGCTCGCCGTTCAGCGGCGCACTGGCCTCCCAGCCGGTCTGCATCCTGGCATCGACGAAGCCGTTGCCCTGGAAGCCCATGCCCAGGTAGCCCTTGATGCTGGCCGGGGTCATGTCGAGCTTGAGCGAGAACTGGTCATAACGCACCAGCTCGCCGCGGGTGGTATCCCCCACGGTGTTGCGGTTCTCGCCCAGGCGCACGCCGCCTTCCTTCGAGCGCACCTCTACATGGCCTTCCCAGGCATTGCCGCGCGGGCGGATCTGCGCGTCCAGGCTGACATCGCCACGCAGGTAGATGCGGCGGCCGGACTGCGGCGGCAGCCACGGCTGCACCAGCGCCAGCGGCAGCGCATCACTGCGCACCACCAGGCCCTCACGCGGCCAGTTGGCCTGTGCGCACAGCGCGCCGCTGCTGGCCGCGGCCAGGCAGGCTTCGGACAGGGTGTAGGTGCTGCCGTTGATCGCGAACGCCGCCGGTGCACGCAACGACCAGGCATCGCCCTTCACCGGTGCGATACGCAGCGACGCCAGTTCGCCGCGCCACTGCGCGCCCTGCTGGCGGACGCTGCCCTGCAGCTCGATAGCGCCCATCTCGTTGCGGGTCTGCGCGGCCAGGCGCAGGTTGGAGACACTGCCCTGCGCATCCACGTTCAAGCGTTCCAGCAGCATGCCGGCGTTGACCTGCTGGCCCTGCACCGCCAGCGTGCCGCTGTCGCCGCGCCATGGCAGGTGGCCCTTGATGCTCACGCTCTCGGCGCCGTAGCCGTCCCAGTTGAGGTTGTTGCCGACCAGGTCGGCAGTGATGTCCGGCGCATCGCGCGGGCCCTTCACCTGTACCTGTCCACGCAGGCCGCCATCGGCGCCGGGCAGCAGATCGCTCAGCTGCAGCGGTTCGAAACGCGCGTCGATGTCGAGGCGATCACCCACCTTGCCCGACGCGGTCACCCGGCTGCTGCCCAGCGACAGCTTTAGATCGCCCTGGCCCTGCGCGCCCTGCAGCGCGAACTTGCCCTGTGCGTCGAGATTGCGCTGGCGCAGGATGCCCTTCAGCGACGGCAGGTCGACGGTGGCTTCCAGCGTGCCGGCCGTGCCCGGCGGCGCGTTTGCCGGCGGCGGCAGCTGGCGGCCCTTGGAGGCCAGGTTGCCGGACAGGCGGCCGTTCCAGCCCGGCACGAAATAGCCGGGGTCGAAGTCCTTCAGCGTGGCCTTGGCATCCCAGTCCAGCTGCGGTGCCCACGCCACCTGGCCTTCCACCTGCAGCTGCCCACCCGGCGTCTGCGCCTGCAGCTGGTGGATCGACGCGGCCTGGTCATTGCCGCGTACGTCGAACTGCAGCTGTGCCTTCTGCTTTTCGCGTTCGACATCGGCACGGCCGATCGCGGCCCACGCCTTCAAGGTACCGGCCAGGCCGAAGCGCGCTTCCTTCAGGGTGACCGGCACCGGTGCGCTGCCGGCCGTGTTCGGATCGGGCGCCGGCACGTAGGTCAGGTCATGGGCGACCACCGAGAAATTGAGTTTCTGCTGGTCTTCCTGGCTGAAGTCGGCGGTGCCTTCCAGCCGTGCCTCACCGCCAAGCCCTTTCACCAGCAGGGGCGACACCTTCAGCACCTGGTCCTGCAGCGACACCACCGACGGTGCCAGCTCCAGCTCCTGATCACCCTGCTTCACCTTGCCACGCAGGTTGGCGTTGCCGCCCTTGCCAGCCGCGGTGAAGTCCAGTGCGAGTGGTGCGATCGCCGAGCTGGCCAGTGCCGGCGACAGCAGCGCCAGATCCAGTTCGTCGCTGCGGATGCTGGCGCTCCAGCTCGGATCGGTGCGGCCATCGAACACCAGCATCGCGTGCAGCGGCTTCGGCGCGCGCCCGGCTACGGCCACTTCCATGTGCGCCAGGTCACCGCGTGCCACCAGCCCCACCGTCGCTGCGGTACGCCCACGCGGGGCCGGCAACACTGCGGTGACGGTCACGTCGGTGTCGTAGTCCTTGGCCGGGATGTAGCGGCCCTGGGCGGTGAAATTGCCCATGTCGCTGTCCACGACCAGTTTGTGCGCCTGAAGCTCGCCGTTGGCGATCTCGATGCCACCCCGCACACGGCTGATGTCGATCACCGGCTCGTTGGCCTGGCTGATGCGGAAGCCGTCGATGGCAATGGCATCGGCCTGGATCGCCAGCGGCATTTCGATCTGCGGCAGCGAATCGGGCCACGACGGCAGCTTGAACGGCTCGTCACTCTTGGCCAGGTTCAGCGTCGCGTTGGTCAGCTCCAGCTTGTCCAGCAGCAGCTTGCGGCCCAGCAGCGGGCGCAGGTCCGGCTCCAGGTGCGCGCGCTCGGCGTGGAAATGGATGTCGTCGTAGCGGAAGTCGACGTTGTACAGGGTCAGCGGACCGGCCACCGGGCCGTCCACCTTGTCCCAGGTGAAGCTGGCGCCCACCGGCAGCCGCGCCACCACCTGTGCCAGCAGCACATCGCGGCCGGCCACGGTCTGCAGCAGCCAGTACACCGCCAGCAACGCCAGCAGCACCAGGCCGATCACGCCCACGCCGGACCACGCCCAGAAGCGGCGGCGGCGGTAGAAACGCACGCGCGGCGGCGGCGTGTTCGGGGTGGGTGCGGGCGTGCTCACAGGTCCGCTCCGATGTTGAGGTAAAGCTGGAACTGCGAATCCGGATTGTTCAGGCCATGCGCGATATCCACGCGCACCGGGCCCACCGGCGATTTCCAGCGCACGCCGAAGCCGACGCCGGTGTGCAGATCAATGGTGTTGTCGAATGCGCTGCCGGTATCGACGAACACCGCCGCGCCCCACGGGCCGCCATTGAAGTAGTGCTCGTACTCGGCCGAGCCGATCACCAGGTTCTTGGCGCCCAGCGCGTATTTGTCGGGTTTGGGTGTGCGCGGGCCGACTTCGCGGTAGGCGTAACCGCGGATGCTGCGGTCACCACCCGCGAAGTAGCGCAGGCTCGGCGGCATCGCCACCAGATCGCTGGTCCAGGTGGTACCCCCCTCGCCGCGCAGGATCAGGCGGTTGCTTTCACCCACCGGGATGTACCAGCGCAGCACGGCGTTGGCCTGTACGAAGCTGGTGTCCGAACCCGCGCCCTCCACACCGGCGCGCATCGTCGCAGTACCGCTGATGCCCTTGCGCGGGAACATCTCGTCGTCGACGTTGACGTAGTCGGCAACCATCTGCGGGTACACCAGCGTCGAGGTGTTGTAGACGGCATCGGTGAATTCAGTGCCGGAGGCATAGCGCCAACGCTCGCGCAGTGCGTTGATCGAGGCGATCGCGGTCCAGTGCTCGTTGATCTCGCCGCTGCGGCTGGCGATCAGCTTGAAGTTGCGCAGGTCGATGTAATCGGTCTGCTCGTCATACGCACTGGCGGCGAAGGTGTACCAGCCGTCAAGCCAGTTGAAGGCGGGGATGCGGTAGCTGGTCACCAGGCTCTTGCGCTTCTGCGCATAGTCCAGCTGCGTGTTCATCTTGTGCCCGCGGTTGTTCAGGAACCGCCGCTCGATGCCGCCGCGCACACCCGGGCCACTCTCGCTGCCATAGCTCAGACCCGCGGTATAGATGGTGCGCTTGGCGCGGGTCAGCTTCACATCCACCGGCACTTCGCCGTTGGCATCGGCCTGGTCGGGCCGTGGCTGGATGTCGATCACGCTGAAGTAGTCCAGCTTGGTCAGCGACTCGCGCAGCCGGTCCAGCTTGCCCTCGTGGAAGTAGCTGCCCTGTTCCCAGTACACCAGCGGGTCGAACAGCTTGTCGACGAAGTAATCCTGCTCGAAACGCACCGGCCCCATGTTGTAGCGGCGGCCGCTGTCCCAGGTCAGGTCGATGTCGGCTGCGTTGTCGGCGCGGGTGATCTGCACCTGGCGCTGGGTGTAGTCGGCATCGAAGTAGCCACGCTCGGCCAGGCGACGGGTGATGGTGATCTTGCTGGCTTCGTACTGCGTGTGCTCGAAGCGCTGGCCCTTGCGGGGCTTGAATGCGGCCAGGTCATCCTGCAGGTACTGGTCATACATCGCCGGCCCGGTGATGTCGATGTGCTCACGGCGAACGGTCACCGGGGTGCCCTTGTCGACATGGATCAGCACCCGCACATGCTCGTCCTCACGCGGCGCCTCGACCTTGATCACCGGGTTGTAGTACCCGAAGGGTTCCAGTGCCTGGCGGGTCTGCCGCTCGGCCTGTGACAGCAGGTACTCCAGGCGCGATTCGCCCTGTTCCTTGCCGATCGTGTCGTACAGCGACAGCGATTCCTGGATGTTCTCGATGATTGCGGCGTCGTCGCCCTTGTCCAATCCCTTGATGTCCACCTTGTCGATGGTGCCGCGCGCGTGGGCCACGGAGGTGGCGGCCAGCGACAGGACCATCAGCGGCAGGGCGTATTTCTTTGGCTGCATGCGGCACAGCATACCGACCGAAGGTGACGATGCGAAATGCATCACGTCATTCGGGATCGGTTGTTAAGTGGCGGTCAAAATACGCGCCTTTGGGGCGATCCTCGTGATCGCAGGCGAGGATGCCGGCATCCTGCGCGATGCCGGCAATGATCCCGATGGACATCCGCCGACAGTGTTCCGGTAGTGCCGGCCGCTGGCCGGCAATCCACAGGTCGATGCGATGCGCGGTGGCAATGCCGGCCAGCGGCCGGCACTACCGATACGGGCATCAGCTCGACAGATGCTCGATCGCTGCCACCTTGCCCAGGCGCTCGCCCAGCATCGTCAGCAGCGCCAGGCGGTTGCCACGCAGCGCCGGATCTTCCGCATTGACCATCACGCCATCGAAGAACGCGTCGACCTGCGGGCGCAGGCGAGCCAGGCGCGCCAGCACCGCCACGTAATCCTTCTGATGCAGGCTGGCGCCGGTGTCGTCGATGGCCGCGGTGACCGCTTCAGCCAGCGCGCGCTCGGCGTCTTCCTGCAGCAGCGCCGGGTCGATCTGGGCCGGAATGTCGCCTTCAGCCTTGCGGAGGATGTTGCGGATGCGCTTGTTGGCCGCAGCCAGCGCCTCGGCTTCCGGCAGCGCGGCGAAGGTGCCGATCGCGTCCAGGCGGCGGTCGAAGTCATACAGCGAGACAGGCTTCAGTTCGGCCACCGCATTGAAGTGCGTGGCTGGCACGTTCTTGTCGCCGTAGTAACCCTTCAGGCGGTCGAGGATAAAGTCGTACAGCTCGCCAACGTCGGCCTGCACGTTGCGTGCGGCCAGGCCGGCGTTGGCGCTGGCCAGCAGCGCGCGCAGGTCCAGCTCGAAGCCGCTTTCGATGATCGTGCGGGCCAGGCCCAGCGCGTTGCGGCGCAGGGCGAACGGGTCCTTGTTGCCGGTCGGCTTCAGGCCTGCGGCGAAGCCACCGGCCAGCGTGTCGACGCGCTCGGCAATGGCCAGCACCTTGCCCAGCGGCGACAGCGCGATGTCATCACCACCGAAGCGCGGCTGGTAGGCCTCGTCGATGGCCAGCGCCACCTCGGCCGATTCGCCACCGGCCACGGCGTAGTGGCGGCCGGCGATGCCCTGCAGCTCCGGGAACTCGTTGACCATCCGCGACTGCAGGTCGTTCTTGGCCAGTTCGGCAGCCCGCCTGGCCTGCGCGGCATCGGCGCCAACCTGGGGTGCGATCACTTCGGCCAATGCAGCCACGCGCGCCACCTTGTCGGCCACGCTGCCCAGCTTGGCCTGGTAGGTCACCGTCTTCAGCCCCTCACCCATCGACACCAGGCCCTGCTTCAGGTCCTCGTCGAAGAAGAACTTGGCATCGGCGAAACGCGGACGGATCACCCGCTCGTAGCCCTTGGCCACTTCGGCCACGTTCTTCGATTCGATGTTGGCGATGCCGATGAACTTCTCGGTCAGCGTGCCTGCGGCATCCAGCACCGGGAAGAACTTCTGGTTGATCTCCATCGTCTCGATCAGCGCTTCCTGCGGCACCGCCAGGAACGCGGGCTCGAAGCTGCACAGCACCGCCGACGGCCATTCGACCAGGTTCACCACCTGCTCCAGGTTGTCGTCGGTGATGCGGGCGCTGCCACCGGCCTTGGCCGCAGCGGCCTCGACCTCGGCGACGATGCGCGCGCGGCGCTCGCTCGGGTCGACCAGCACGAACGCGGCGCGCAGCGCTTCAACGTAGTCCTGCGGCTGCGCCAGCGACACCGCCTGGTCATGGTGGAAGCGATGGCCACGGCTGACGCGGCCGGCCTGCAGGCCGAACAGTTCGGCCTCGACCACGTTGGCGCCGTGCAGCAGCACCAGCCAGTGCACCGGGCGCGCGAAGCCCCAGGCGTGGTCGCCCCAGCGCATCGGCTTGGGAATCGGCATCGCCGCGATCGCCTCGTGCAGGATCTCCGGCAGCAGGCTGGCGGTGCTCGCGCCCGGGGTCACCGCGCGGTGCACGAAGCGCTCACCCTTGTTGTCGGTGGTCTTCTCCAGCGCGGTCCAGTCGATCCCGGCCTTGGCGGCGAAGCCCTGCAACGCCTTGGTCGGCTGGCCTTCGGCGTCCAGCGCGATGTTCAGGTACGGGCCCAGCACTTCGCTGTGCTGCTCCGGCTGTTCCAGGCCGACGCCCGGCAGCAGCACGGCCAGTCGGCGCGGGGTCGACAGCGGGCGCGCATCGTCCAGTTCCAGCGCGACGCCGCGCTTGCGCAGGCCTTCGACGACACCGTCGAAGAACGCCTGGGCCAGGCCCGGCAGCGCCTTGACCGGCAGTTCCTCGGTGCCCAGTTCGATCAGCAGGGGGGACAGTTGGCTCATCGGTTCGATCCTGTGGTGGGGGCGCAGCGCGCAACGCGTCCGGCGCCCCGGGTAGTTGATGAAAAGCGGGTCGGTGCGGGAGGACCGTCAGGCCTTCTTCGCGCCCGGGAAGCCCAGCTTCTCGCGCTGCTCGTAGTACGCCCTGGCCACCGCCTGGGCCAGCGCGCGCACGCGCAGGATGTAGCGCTGGCGCTCGGTCACGCTGATCGCACGGCGCGCATCCAGCAGGTTGAAGGTGTGGCTGGCCTTCATCACCTGCTCGTAGGCCGGCAGCGGCAGGTTCACTTCCACCAGCTTCTGCGCCTCACGCTCGCAGGCGTCGAAACGGTGGAACATTTCTTCCACGTCGGCGTATTCGAAGTTGTAGGTGCTCTGCTCCACCTCGTTCTGGTGGTAGACGTCACCGTAGGTCACCGGCTGGCCGTCCGGACCGTAGGTCCAGACCAGGTCGTAGACGTTGTCGCAGTTCTGCAGGTACATGCACAGGCGTTCGAGACCGTAGGTGATCTCGCCCAGCACCGGGCGGCATTCCAGGCCACCGGCCTGCTGGAAGTAGGTGAACTGGGTCACTTCCATGCCGTTGAGCCAGACTTCCCAGCCCAGGCCCCACGCGCCCAGCGTCGGCGATTCCCAGTTGTCCTCGACGAAGCGCAGGTCGTGCACCAGCGGATCGATGCCCAGTGCCTTCAGCGAATCCAGGTACAGCTGCTGGATGTTGTCCGGCGCCGGCTTCATCGCCACCTGGTACTGGTAGTAGCGCTGCAGGCGGTTCGGGTTCTCACCGTAACGGCCATCGGTCGGGCGCCGCGACGGCTGCACGTAGGCCGCATTCCAGCCTTCCGGACCGATCGCACGCAGGAAGGTGGCCGGGTGGAAGGTACCGGCGCCCACCTCCAGGTCGAGCGGCTGGATGAGCACGCAGCCCTGCTGGGCCCAGAACTGGTTCAGGGTCTGGATCAGGCCCTGGAAGGTGATCGGAACGGTCGGGGTCGCGGACATGCGTACGAGTCTTGGCCGGCAAGGGGGTGCGCTAGTATAACGGCCGACCTGCGGGGCATTCCGTACCCGGGAGGAGCAGGCAGATGGAACATCGGCTGCCGGCAGGCACGCCCGGCGAGGCGGACGGCGTCCCACTGCCCTGGGGACGGCTGCATTTCGAGCAGATTGCCTCGGCCCTGACCGCCGATGGGCTGGTGGCCGAGCATGACCGCGAGCGCATGCGGTTTTCCGCACAGGGCGCGCGCAACGCCAGTGAAGTGCATCCGCTGGTACTGCTGTCCAACCTCAAGCTGGCCGCCACCGGCGGCGGCGAACTGACCCTGGAACGCCTGACCGAGTGGCTGGCGCAGCGCACCGGCAGCCGTTACCTGCGCATCGACCCGACCCGGGTGGACGTCGCTGCGGTGACCGCGCTGGTGTCGCATGCCTACGCCCGCCGCCATCGCTTCCTGCCACTGGCGGTGGATGCCGAGCGCGTGCTGGTAGCCACCAGCGAGCCGCTGGTGCAGGAATGGCGTCGTGACCTGCAGCACCTGACCCGCCGCCGCATCGAGCTGGCGGTGGTCAACCCGCTGGACCTGCACCGCTACACCATGGAGTTCTACGGGGTGACCCGCTCGGTGCGCGGCGCCCGTGGCGATGTGCGCGGCGAGGCCAGCACCACCTTGCCCAGCTTCGAGCAGCTGGTGGAGCTGGGCCGCACCGGCGACGTCAATGCCGACGACCAGCACATCGTGCACATCGTCGACTGGCTGCTGCAGTACGCCTACGAACAGCGCGCCTCGGACATCCACCTGGAGCCGCGCCGCGAGATGGGGCGCATGCGCTTCCGCATCGACGGCGTGCTGCACAAGGTGTTCGAAATACCGCCAGCGGTGATGACCGCCGTGGTCAGCCGCATCAAGGTGCTGGGCCGCATGGACCTGGCCGAGCGCCGGCGCCCGCAGGATGGCCGCATCAAGACCCGCTCGCCGGGTGGCCGCGAGGTCGAGATGCGCCTGTCGACCATGCCCACCGCCTTCGGCGAGAAGTGCGTGATGCGCATCTTCGACCCGGATGCCGCGTTCAAGAGCATCGACCAGCTCGGTTTCAGCCCGCAGGAGGCCGCCGGCTGGAATGCGCTGGTCGAGCGCCCGCACGGCATCGTGCTGGTCACCGGCCCGACCGGCTCGGGCAAGACCACCACCCTGTATTCCACGCTGAAGCGGCTGGCCACGCCGGACGTGAACGTGTGCACGGTGGAGGATCCGATCGAGATGATCGCGCCCGAGTTCAACCAGATGCAGGTGCAGGCCAACATCGACCTGGACTTCGCCAGCGGCGTGCGCACCCTGCTGCGGCAGGACCCGGACATCATCATGATCGGCGAGATCCGCGACCTGGAGACCGCACAGATGGCGGTGCAGGCCTCGCTGACCGGCCACCTGGTGCTGTCCACCCTGCATACCAACGACGCGCCCTCGGCGGTCACCCGCCTGCTCGACCTGGGCGTGCCGCATTACCTGCTGGCCAGCACCCTCAACGGCATCCTCGCCCAGCGCCTGGTGCGCACGCTGTGCCCGCACTGCAAGCAGCCGCACAGCCTCGGCGCGGCCGATTGGGCGGTGCTGGCTGATAGCCATGCTGCATATCCAGATGCCGCCACGCCCTGTCGGCCGGTCGGTTGCCTGGAATGCCGGCGCACCGGATTCCTCGGCCGCATCGGCCTGTATGAGTTGCTGCCATTGGGTTCGCGGCTGCGCGGGCAGATCCGCGCCGACATGGACCTGGCCGGTTTCACCCGTGCCGCGCGGGCTGAAGGGCTGCGAACCCTGCGCCAGGCCGGGCTTGAAAAGGTGGCGCAGGGGCTGACTACAATCGAGGAAGTCCTGTCAGTGCTGCCGCCCCCGGATGAACCCAGCCCCGTTCCTGATCCTTGAAACCGGCCGACCGGTGCCGTCATTGCGCCGCTACGGGCGCTTTCCGCACTGGATCCGCGTCGCCGCCGGGCTGGAAGAACACGAGACGGTGGTGGTCGATGTCGAGCACGGTGGCGCCCTGCCCGACCCTCATGCCTTCGCCGGCGTGCTGGTGACCGGCTCGGCCGCCTTCGTCACCGACCATGCCGACTGGAGCGAGCGCAGCGCCGCGTGGCTGCGCCAGACCGCCCACGACGACCTGCCGGTATTCGGCATCTGCTACGGCCACCAGCTGCTGGCACATGCGCTGGGTGGCGAGGTGGCCTACAACCCGGCCGGCCGCGAGTCCGGCACGATCGAACTGGAACTGCAGCCGCAGGCCGCGCAGGACCCGCTGTTCCAGGGCCTGCCGCAGCACTTTGCCGCCCATGCCACCCATCTGCAGACCGTGCTGCGCGCGCCCGATGGTGCCGAGGTGCTGGCCCGTTCACCGCTGGATGGCTGCCATGCCTTCCGCTGGGGCCGCCAGGCCTGGGGCGTGCAGTTCCATCCGGAGTTCGCCACCCACCACATGCGTGGCTACGTGCGTGCCCGCGCCGACTGCATCGGCCGCCACGGCGGCTGCGCCCGCAGCATCGAGCGCGCGGTCAGCGCCGCGCCGCTGGCCCGCCAGCTGTTGCGGCGCTTCGTCCGCCAGGCACGGCTGTCTTCAGCCCAGCCGGTGGCAAAACAGGGATAATCGGCGGCACGGGCAGCCGCCCGGCCCCCTCCTGTCCTTCCCGGATGTCCATGAAAGAGATTCGCAAGCTGCCGGCTTCGGCGGGCGCCCAGTGGTTGCTGGATACGTTCTCCCTGTACCGGCGTGCGCCGCTGCAGCTGGCCCGGATCGGCCTGACCTGGCTGCTAGTGAGCTGGGTGGTCACCTTGTTGTCGACGCTGATTCCCGGCGCCGCCGGCATGGCCGTGCAGCTTATGACGCTGGCCATTTCACCGATCATGTTCGGCGGCATGCTGTATGCCGTGGGCGAGATCGATGAAGGCCGCCCGGGCCTGGCCTCGCACCTGCTGCAGCCGATCCGCGACCACCGCGTCAGCCACCTGCTGGTGCCGCTGGCGATCCAGGTGCTGGCGGTGCTGCTGCTGGGCGCGCTGCTGTTCCTGATGATCGGCCGCGAGGGCTTCACCGCCTTCAGCGAGGTCATGACCAAGATGGAAGAGATCAGCCGCAGTGGCCAGCAGATCAAGCCGGACGATGCCGCCGCGCTGGTTGCCAACCTGCCGGCCAAGCGCATCGCGCTGTGGATGCTGCTGGTGTTCCTGAGTGCGGTCGCGCTGTCGCTGGCGATGTTCACCCAGCCGGCGCTGGTGGTGTTCGACAAGCAGAGCGGCATGCACGCGTTGCGCCTGAGCCTGCAGGGCTGCATCGAGAACATCGGCGCGATGATCGTGTTCGCCGCACTCGGCCTGATCGCCGCGTTCTGCATGTACATCCTGTTCGTGATCGTGATCCAGATCGCGATGCTGATCGGCGGCCCGCTGGCCGCCGCCTTCATCGCCCAGCTGGTACTGACCACGGTGCTGATGCCGCTGTATGTCGGCGCGGTCTACGCCGCGTGGAAGCAGATGTTCGTGCACCGCGGCAGCCGCGCGGCGCCGCCGATCCCGACCACGCCGACCTCCAGCGACGTGTTCCACGCCTGACCAGAACGCAGGTAGATCCACGCCATGCGTGGATAGAAAAGGGGACGGAGGGGATTAAGTCGTTTTTGCCTTTAACGACTTAATCCCCTCCGTCCCCTTTTTGTCTTTCAGGCGGCGGGCTTCTTCACTACCGACGACGGCACCAGCCAGCGCGCGGCGTGGATGCCCAGCTCGTACAGCAGGCACATCGGAATCGCCAGCATCAGCTGCGACACCACGTCCGGCGGGGTCAGCACCGCCGCCAGCACGAAGATGCCGACGATCGCGTAGCCGCGGCCTTCCTTGAACTGCTGCGGCGTCACCCAGCCCAGCAGCACCAGGATCACCATCGCCACCGGCAGTTCGAAACTGCCACCAAAGGCGAAGAAGATCGCCAGCACGAAGTCCAGATAGGCATTCGCATCCGGTGTGATTGCGATCACGTCCGGGCTGAAGGTGGTGAGGAAGTGGAACACCGCCGGCAGCACCAGGAAATACGCAAAGGCGCAACCGGTGTAGAACAGCAGCACCGATGACACCAGCAGCGGCACCGCCAGGCGCTTCTCGCGTGCATACAGACCGGGCGCGACGAACGCCCACAGCTGGTACAGCAGCCACGGTACCGCCACGAACAACGCGACGAAGAAGGTCAGCTTCAGCGGTGCGAAGAAGGCACCGGCCGGGTTGGTGGCGATCATCGTCTGCCCGTTCGGCAGCTGCGAAACCAGCGGTTCGGCCAGCGCGTTGTAGAGCTTCTGGGTGAACGGCAGCAGCGCCAGCAGCACCACGCCCAGGCCCAGCAATGCGCGCACCAGCCGGCCGCGCAGTTCCACCAGGTGTTCTACCAGCGAGCTCTCGCCGAAATCCTGTTCACTCATGGCTGGCGCTCCGGGCTCTGCGCCGGCGGCGGCGTACCAGCTTCAGCGGGCGCGGCCGAAACCGGCTCGGCGGCACCACCGTCCTGCGCTGGTTCAACGGCATCGGGCGCGGCGCTCATGTGCGGCGGCAGATCCGCGGGCGCCGGTGCACGGACTTGCTGCACCAGGTCATCGCCCTGCTGCTGCGCCTGCTGGGCTTCGCGACGGATCGCTTCACCGCTGGCGCGCAGCTGGTTCTCGGCGTCCTGCATGCCCTGGCGCACGTCCTGCATTTGCCGCTTGATGTCCTCGGCCTGCAGTTCGCGCTCCAGTTCCTGTTTCACCGAATCCCATTGATTGCGGGCGCGACGCACCCACAGGCCGGCGAAGCGGGCCGCCTTGGGCAGGCGCTCGGGACCGAGCACCACCAGGGCGACCACTGCAATCACCAGCAGTTCGCTGAAGCCGATATCGAACACCGCAACCGCTCCGGATCAGCGAGCGTTACGGTCGTGCTCGTCCTGCGCGGTGCGCGAGGCGTCCTGGCTGCGCGACTCATCGCCCAGCTGCGCGTTCGGCTTGTCCTCGTCGCGCATGCCCTTCTTGAATTCCTTGACCGCCGAACCGAGGTCCTTGGCGCCGCTGGTCAGGCGCTTGGTGCCGAAAACCAGCAGGACGATGGCCAGCACGACCAACCAATGCCAGATGCTGAAACTGCCCATAAAGACGCTCGTTACGTTAGTGATCAGGCTGTCGAGCATAGCGCACCGGCTGTCAGCCGGCGCGCGTGACGAAAGTCAGTTTCCGCCCAGCGTTTCCGTACGGATCTCGCCGTCATTCACCGGCTGGAAGCCCTGCTGCTGCGGCGGCGGGGTCTGCGGCACGTTCTGCAGCGGCGCGGTGGTGGCCTCAGCCGGCGCAGCCGGTGCTGCCTGAACAGGCGCCGGGGCAGCTGCCGGGGCGGCAGCCGGGCGCGGCGCGCTGCCGCCGTTGCCGCTGCGGTTGTTGCGCGCCGCGTAGGTGGCCTCTTCCAGGCGATCGCGGAAGGCGACCACATCCATCGACGGCGAACCGGCGGCGCGGCCTTCGAAGATCATCCGCGGCGTGGTGTTGCTGCCGTAGGCGTCCAGATTGGCGGCATCGTCGATCTGCAGCACCGCGCCATCCAGCGCGACGCCGGCAAACAGGCCGCGGGCGCGCGACCAGGACCAGATCTCGGCCTTCAGCTGGCCGTCGGTGGCCGCGGCGGCGTTGCGGCCCACCGGACCGGCGGCGACGCCAGCGTCGGCACCCAGCGTGAACTTGCCGTTGACCAGGTTGTCCAAGCTGCGGTCGTTGCGGAACACCAGCACCACATCGGAGGACTGCACGCCGGCCTGGAAGCCGATGCTGCCGCCGGTGAGCTTCACGAACACCGGGTTGGACCAGGCGCCGTTGGGCATGCGCACCGACATCAGGCCGTGGCCACGACGGCCGCCAATGACCAGACCGGCCTTGATCGTGTCGGGAATGACGATGACCGCGCGGCCTTCGTCCAGCAATTTATCCGGAATGCCCTGTTCAGGGATTTCCTGGATTTCAGCCAGCACGCGCACGGCATTGCGCGCACGCTGGTCTTCCTGCGGCCCGGCCATGGCCTGGCTGGACAGCAGGCTGGCGGCGATCAGCAGGGCTTGGATCGGGCGACGCATGGCAGGCTCCAGAAGTCAGTCCATAGGAAGATATAGCAAGTGACTGAAATTAGTAGCGTTGTCATGAATCCCCAATGAGCGTTCCCTGCTCACATTGATGCGCGCTATGCCTGCAATCCGAACCCTGCATCCCGGCGCGACACCGGATCGGCGACAATACCGCCCATGCTCGACGCACCCGATACCGCCGTGCTGGCGGTCAACCTAGGCACGCCCGAGACGCCGACGGCCCCCGCCGTACGCCGTTACCTGGCTGAATTCCTGTCCGACCGCCGCGTGGTCGCGATCCCGCCACTGCTGTGGCAGCCGCTGCTGCGCGGACTGATCCTGCCCCTGCGCAGCAGTCGTTCGGCGGCCAAGTACGCCCAGGTCTGGCTGCCCGACGGCTCACCGCTGATGGTGCATACGCGCCAGCTGGCGCAGGCGATGCAGGCCCTGTTGCCGACCCTGACAGTGCGCCATGCGATGCGTTACGGCGAACCGGCGCTGGCCAGCGAGCTCGACCGCCTGGCAGCCGACGGTGCGCGCCGCATCGTGGTGCTGCCGCTGTATCCGCAGTACTCCACCACCACCACTGCCTCGGTTGAAGACCGCGTCGATGCCTGGCGGCGCCGCAATCCTGGCGTGACCGTCAGCCTGGTGCGCGACTATTCGGTCGATCCGGGCTGGGTCGAGGCCGTGGCCGGCTCGATCCGCCGCTACTGGGAACAGCACGGTCGCGGCCAGACACTGATGTTCTCCTTCCATGGCATCCCGCAGCGCCTGGCCGATGCCGGCGATCCGTATCCGCAGCGCTGCGAGGCCAGCGCACAGGCCATCGCCAAGGCGCTGGAACTGGGCAGGGACGAGTGGCAGATGGGTTACCAGTCGCGTTTCGGCCGCGAGCGCTGGCTGCAGCCATATGCCGAGCCCAGCCTGTGGGCGCTGGCCGAATCCGGCGTGAAGCAGATCGACGTGGTGTGCCCCGGCTTCGCCACCGATTGCCTGGAGACGCTGGAAGAGGTCGCCATGGGCTTCACCGAAACACTGGCCGAGCGCGGCGCGACGATGCGCTACATCCCCTGCCTCAACGCCGAACCGGAGCACGCACGCGCGCTTGCGCGGCTGGCCGTGGCCTCGCTGGCATGAGTCTGCAACCGTTTGAACTGGAGGTCGGTGGCGCGCGCGTCGCCGGCCTGCGCAACCACGGCGATGGCCCGCGCGTGCTGGCCCTGCACGGCTGGCTCGACAACGCGGCCAGCTTCGTGCCGCTGGCGCCGCACCTGTCGTCGCTGCAGCTGGTTGCCATCGACCTGCCCGGTCATGGCCACAGTGCACATCTGCCGGCCGGTGCCAGCTACACCACGGCCGCCGCGATCTGCCACGTGCTTGACGTCGCCGATGCACTGGGCTGGGACCGCTTCAACCTGCTCGGCCATTCGATGGGCGCCGGCATCGCCAGCCTCACCGCCTCGGTCAGTGACCGCGTCGAGCGCCTGGTGGCGATCGAAGCACTCGGTGGCCTGCGTGGCCCCGAAGAGGACACCGCGCATCGCCTGCGCGAACACGTGAACGCGACGCGGGCGCTGGCACGCAAGCAGCTGCGCGTGTTCCCCGACCTCGCCGCGCCGATCCGCGCACGGATGATGACCAACCAGCTCAGCGAGCACTGTGCACGGCTGCTGGTCGAGCGCGGCGTGGAACCGGTCGAGGGTGGCTACCGCTGGTGCAGCGATCCGCGCCTGATGCTGCCCACTGCGATCCGTCTCAGCGAAGGCCAGATCGACAACCTGCTGCAGGCCATCGCCTGCCCGACGCAGGTGATCTATGCCACGCCAGCGCAGTCCTACTACCCCGAGCCGATGCGCAGCGATCGCCTGCAGCACCTGCGCGATGGGCGGTTGGCGGTGTTTCCCGGCAACCATCACCTGCACATGGAAGATCCAAAACAGATCGCAGGCGTGATCCTGCGCTTCTTCAGCAACGACAACGCGGGCTGAGCAAAGGTATCCGCGCGCTTCACTCTGCGCGTCTGCGGCCGATACATCAGTTGCGGTCCCCTGCGTCCGCAGCACGCAGGTCCGGTCGGGCCTGCGGCGTGTGTCTGGTTCTGCAAGGAAGTCCGCATGCCTGCTCCATTGCACCGTCACCCACAGGATGTGGCCGCGGTGTCCCGTCTCCGCGTCGCTGATCGCGTCGCATTCCCCGAATTCCCGGCTCGCGCCCTGGTCACGCACTCCTGCGTGCGCCGCGGCGTGGCCGTTGTCGTCTGCTGATCCAGGAGTCGCCGATGTCCGTTGCATCCTCCCGTCCCCCCGATACCGCCCGTCTGCCGCACCTGCAGCAGCTCGCGCACCGCGCTGACCGCCGCCTGCTGATCGGCAGCGCGGTACTGGCCTTGGCTGGCCTGGCGCTGGCCCTGCGCGGCCCGCAGGTGCAGGCTGCCGCGTTGGCGGCCGTCGCCGTGCTGCCAGCCGCGTGGTTGGGCGGGGCCCAGGCGGGCCGGGCCGTCGCCCGCAACGGTCTGGCGTTGCTGTTGTCGCTGCAGCTGGCTGTGTTGTGCGCGATCATCAGCCTGTCACCGGCATTGCCGATTGCCCTGCTGCTGGGCGTGCTGCTGGGCCATCGCGATCGCCTTCCGGTGTGGCTGGCCGGTGGCGTCGGTACCCTCGCCCTGCTGGCACCGCTACAGGGCGGTGCCGCGCTGTGGCCGACGCTGCTGCAGGCCGGCATGCTCGCGGGCCTGACCCTGTTCCTCGGCCAGGTCGCACTGCGCCTTCGGCAGCAGACCGAGGCCCTCGGCCACGGCCCGCGTCGGCTTGCCGCGCTCGCACGCGATATCGCCACCGGTGCCGATCTTGGCGCGCATGCCGATACCGGCGCCTATGCGCCGGGTTCACTGGCCCATGCCCTGGCCGACACTGCACGCCACGTGCAGGCCCAGCGTGGGCGCGAAGCCGCGTCACATGCCGAGAACGCGCAGATCCGCCAGGCCCTCGATGCCTCGCGCACCGCGATGATGATCGCCGACAACGACCATGTGATCCGCTACGTGAACCGCTCGGTGGTGGCACTGCTGCGCAACCAGCAGGCGACGTTGCGACAGGCCTTCCCCGATTTCGACGCCGAGCGCCTGGTCGGCAGCAGCATCCATCGTTTCCACGCCAACCCGGACCGCATCCGCGCGATCCTCAACGGCCTGCAGGTAGCGCACAACGGCAAGGTGCAGATCGGCCCGGTGCACTTCGCGCAGGTGGTCACACCGGTGTTCGACGCGCAGGGCGTGCGCCTGGGCTTCGCCGTGGAATGGCATGACCGCACCCATGAGCTCGCGCTGGAGAATGCCGTGGCCGGCATCGTCGCAGCGGCAGCGGCCGGTGACCTCGACCAGCGCCTGCAGGCCACTGAAGGCGCCAGCTTCCTCGATGGCCTGACCGGTGGCATCAACCAGCTGCTCGATACGCTCGGCAGCACCGTCAACGAAGTGCGGCAGATGCTCTCGGCACTGGCCAACGGCGATCTGGATCGGCGCATGCACGGCGAGTATCACGGCGCCTTCGCTGCCATCCAACGCGATGCCAATGCCACGGCCGGGCAGTTGGCACGCATGGTCGGCCGCATCCAGGAATGTGCGGCGTCGATCAGTACCGCCGCCAGCGAGATTGCGGCCGGCAACGGCGCATTGTCCGAGCGCAGCGAGCGCCAGGCCGCGCACCTGCAGGAGACCGCAGCATCGATGGAGGAACTGACCGCCACCGTGCGCCAGAACGCCGCCCATGCGCGTGAGGCCAGTGCGTTGGCGGCCTCCACGCAGAACGCTGCCAGTGACGGCAACACGGCCATGCAGCGGGTGGTGGATACCATGCAGGCCATCGAAGGTGCCTCGAAGCGGATCGGCGACATCACCGGCGTCATCGACGGCATTGCCTTCCAGACCAATATCCTGGCCTTGAACGCAGCGGTGGAGGCGGCACGCGCCGGCGAGCAGGGCCGAGGCTTTGCCGTGGTGGCCAGCGAGGTGCGCGTGCTGGCGCAGCGTTCGGCGGCGGCCGCACAGGAGATCAAGAAGCTGATCGACGAAGCGGGCCGGCAGGTGGGCGAAGGTGCCCAGCTGGTGGCCGATGCCGGCCAGCGCATGCAGGGAATCGTCGGCGGCGTGGAGGATGTCAGCCACCTGATGCGCGAGATATCCGCGGCGTCGCAGGAGCAGTCGATCGGTATCGAGCAGATCAACCAGACAGTGGTGCAGATGGATCAGGCCACGCAGCAGAATGCGGCGCTGGTGGAAGAAGCCACCGCTGCCGCACGCGAGCTGCAGAACCAGGCCGGCACATTGACCGAAGCAGTCTCGGTATTCCGCCAGCAGGAACCGCTCGAGGTCTCGCGGGTCGCCTGATCCGGACCTTCCATTCGAGTTTGATCAGGACGGCGCCCGCAGGGCGCCGTCTTTTTATGCGTGACCTGCCCCTGGTAGTGCCGGCCGCTGGCCGGCAACCGATTGCTGTGTGGGCCTGCTGTTGGTAGCGGCCAACCTTGGTTGGCACCGCTGCTCGTCGCAGGGGGTATCCACGCATGGCGTGGATCTACCGGGCGATGTAATGCCATCGGGTTGCCGGCCAGCGGCCGGCACTACCCGGTGTTTACCGCGCACAAAGTTGCCGGCTGCTGCCCGGCAATCGATTGCTGTGCGGGCCTGCTGTTGGTAGCGGCCAACCTTGGTTGGCGCCTTGGCTCCTCGCAGAGGGCATCCACGCATGGCGTGGATCTACCGGGTGATGTAATGCCATCGGGTGCCGGCCAGCGGCCGGCACTACCCGCATTTACTGCGCACAAAGAAAAACCCCGCTGCGTGAGCAGCGGGGTTTTGGGTGTAAACCCTGGCGATGACCTACTCTCGCATGGCTTGAGCCACACTACCATCGGCGCAGCTGCGTTTCACTTCCGAGTTCGGGATGGGATCGGGT